>CAYYQK010000003.1:12425-89972 GCA_964473815.1 uncultured Candidatus Saccharibacteria bacterium
TTTTGGGCCTCGGAAAGTTCACGAGACTTTTTCTCGATCTTCACTGCCCGCCAAACGCGCGGAATCACCGGCAACAACAACAACGGCAAGAGGTAAATCTTGACGATAGCCAAAACTCCAAAACAGAAGATCAGGCTTACAAAGTTGTTTAGTGCTCCCTGCTCTATCTCAAAGATTCGCCGCACCGCAATGAAACCGCGATTGTCCGTGTTTTCCTTAAGTTCGAGAAATTCCGGATCAACAAGACGCGCCATGTCTAAAGTAGCCATGTGATTGATTACTTTTTCTTCAAGCGCATCATTCAATACGTTATCGAACACGGTTTGTTGGTACTCCCCGTAAATTCGAATTCCGTTGTTGACGACAATGTAAAAGATAAACGCGATCAATGCCAGATAAATGTAAAACGGATTGACGGCATTAGTTCCGAGCAGGCTTTTGTAAAGTCCTTCGAATGAAAGCCCGAACGCCAGTGACAAAATTATGGGCCTGACTGCAGATGTGACTGCAGACACCCATTTTCCTGAAACATACGCTCGGTTGATTCCCCATAACAATGCATTGACCTCTTTTAATACTGCAAAGGTCTCCGCGGTTTTCTCACGCGTAAGCGCGGGTAATTGTCTTAGCTTCAAAGTATTTAAACCTCCACAGTTTTGTCAAAGAACTTATTATTCTACGATATTATGACACATTTGTCAATAGTAAAAATGGCTAAAATTACTGTGTTTTGATATATTTAAGCTACAGTTCATTAACCTAAATTTATGAGTAAAAATACTATTACAGCTATTGTGATTGCCGCTGTGGTCATCATTCTTCTTATTATTCTGCGGTTCACTAGCTTGGGCAGAAAAGAAGAGAGCAGTAATGCTAACAATACCAATCAATCGCAAAACACAAATACCAACACCACGAACGCGAACGAAAATACAAATACTCCGAGTTCTGCTTCGGAGTTCCCAAATGAATTTGTTAGTAAAAAATTTGGCGTGAGCATTCGCTATCCAAATGGCTATACTCCGGATGAAAATTACACATACCAAATGGATCCAAGCAAAAAAATTCAAGGAATTAAACTGACAATCCCTCAATCCCTCAGCACTGGCACCAATCTTTCCAATGACAGTTACATAAGCTTAGAAACATTGCCAAATATTTCTGCCAAAAATTGTACGGCTGAACGATTCGCAGGCCAGGCTCCGAGTGGTGTACAAAGCAAGACCGATGCCGGCCGAACATATTCTTACGCAACTACAACAGGTGCTGCAGCTGGGAATCAATATGAAGAAGATATCAATGCCTTTACCAGTAACAATGTCTGTTATGCATTCCGTTATTTCTTGCATACTACTTCCGTCGACAATTATCCAGCTGGAACCGTGAAGGAATTTAACCGTACTTCTCTACTTACCACTTTTGACAAAATCCGTCGTGATTATGTTGCACTGCATCCATAATATTTAATCAATAATAAAACCGCCTGATGGCGGTTTTATTTTATCTTGATAATTTCTTTAGAAAGTTTTTAAGTCGACTAGCGGAGTATTTTCACTATTCGTTCCTAATACATAATACAAACGACCGTTTTCTAAAAATGCGTAACCGGTTAGGTAAGAGCTGCTTGAATCAAACTGGAACAAATCACGACTGCCCCACATCACACGACGAATATTACTTATTCCTGGTTGTTGTTCTAAGAAAGATTTCAGAGTTCCCCAATCTCCGTCTGGTGATGGATATGATTGAACATTATACATTCCATTTTCACCTTTAAATACAACTTCGCCATCACTATCTTTCACAACCTTCCAAGTGATTGGCATATTAAATGCAAAATGTTCGGCGGCATTTGAATAGTTTGGAGCACTGGGTACTTGCGGTAATTCTCTAACCTGAACATCGGTTTGTGGTTGTGTATTAGTGTTAGAGTTGTCAGTGGTGTTTGAGTTAGCGTTAGTATTTTCCTGAGGACGGTCAGTCACCACAACTTCAACTGGCTTATTGGTGTTATCGTTATTATTTTTAGATTTCTGATTGGCGTACACTCCCAATGCAGCTAACACAACTACAACCGCGCCGGCGCCGAATACCCATTTCCAAAGATTTTTCCGTGGTTCAGATTCAGTTATAGAATTAGCTGGCATGGTTTGAACTGGTAAATTTTTTGGCACTTTTTCATCTTTATTATCTTCTTTTTCTACCTTTTTGTCAGTATCTTTCTTATCCTCTTCATTTTCATCTTCGTTAGGCAGGTCGTCGGCATTACTGTGAAAATCCTTTAAATTAGGTAAACGCGTCGAAACAAGCAACCCAAGGAAAATAAAGATCATACCATAAATCATCACCTTCTTGTTCGCTTTTACAGTGGCGCGTTGGGTAATTTCTTCAAGTTCCTGTTTGATGCTCGCTGGAATCGCACTTGAAGAGGCATCACTGCTAACCCCAAAAGAAATGTCGGAGACTTTAGAGTCTAAACCGCGTTCAATCGCTGTCTTATAGCTCTCGGGAATATTAGCACTATCGCGAACGCTATCAGATACATTTGTGATTAAACTCGAAAGTAAAATCGCACCCAGAATAGCCGAACCCAAAGTCTGGCCAGTCATACGTAAAGTATTATTTACACCGGAGGCTTCACCCGCATCTTTATGATCAACCGCTGACAAAGTTAAATTGCTAACCTGCGCCATGATCAAACCCATACCAAAACCGAAAATCAGAAAAGCCGGAGCAAAACTCCATGCTGTGGCACTGGTACTCAAAGTAGCGCGCAACACCAGGAAAGCAATTAGACTCATGCCCATACCAATTTGAATGAGCAACTTTGGACGAATAAATTTAACCAAGAAAGATGACAGTGGTGCGGCGACCAATAACGCAATAGACATTGGCAGCATGGTTAAACCAGTATGCAACGCATCTAAGTGACGAACGGCTTGCAAGAATACTGGAACAGTAAAGAACAGGCCGGCTTGACCCAAAGCGAGCACCGCCATAGTCGAAGCTCCAGAAACGAATTGAGAATTTTGGAATAAATGCAAAGACAGCAACGGTGTGTGACCGCGCTTTTCATAGAAGCGTTCCCAGATCATGAACAAAGTCAAAACTACTATACCAAGCAAAATAAATACTGGCGTTGCTGACAAAGATCCAAAACTAATTGTGTGATGCAAAACAACTAACTGTTCCTTAACTTTCCACCACCCGTAACTTGAAGCCTGAATGAATCCAAATACAATAGACAGCAATCCAATTGCGGAAAGAACAATGCCCAAAAAGTCGATCTTTGATTTTTCCCGCAAGTATTTAGTTTCGTGAATCAAAAACGCGCCCAGCAAAACTAATGCGACAACCACAATGTTAATGCGGAAACCCCAACGCCAAGAATAATTTGTGGTTAAAAACCCACCCAAGATAGGACCAATAGCAGAAGATGCGGCAGCAATGCCACCCCAAACGCCGAAAGCAATACTGCGATCACGGCCTTTAAAATTGGTAATCAAAAGAGAAGCTGTGGCAGGCATCATCATGGCAGCGCCAAAGCCTTCAATAATGGCTTCACCGGCAATCATCATGCCAACATTGGTACTGATCGAGGCAATAAACGAACCAATAGCAAAAATTACCGCGCCTAGCAAAAACATCTTTTTTCGGCCAAATAAATCCCCTAACCGACCACCAGTGATGGTAAAAGCGGCAAGGATAAGCGAGTAAATCGTAATTACCCACTGCATACTTTTGAGGTCGGTATGAAGATCAATAATAATGGTCTTCAAACTCACATTCAAAAGCGTGGTATCGATAATAATGATAGCCAAAGCTAGCGAAAGCACCACCAAACCGCCCCATTTACGGAAAAACGGCTGGTGCTGCATTGTTGTCGGGCTGTTTGTTGTAACAGTTGAATCAGTCATAGGTTTTTAATTATACTGGTTTTTATCATCTCTGTCAATATGAAATAGGCGGAAAATCAAATGAATTTGCTATAATATTACTGTAAATAACTAACCAAAATATGAAGATCACCCACTTTGAAGTTGGTCCAGACGACCACAGCATGCGAATGTCCACTGGCCACACGGTCGACTGTATAGCTGAACCTCTAAGCGCAGACAATGTTGCTCAAGCAGCCAACAGCGATTGTATCACCGTGTTCGTAAATTCAATGATCGATAAAAAGATTATTGACGCCTTACCAAACACTAAGTTAATAGTGACCCGATCAACAGGGTTTGATCATATTGATACCGAATATGCTAAAAGCAAAGGGATGACTATTTGTTATATCCCCGCTTATGGTTCGCGCACTGTTGCAGAATTTACTTTTGCTTTGATTTTAAATTTGTCGCGCCGAACTTATCCGGCAATTAATCAAATTAAGCAGAGTAATGACTGGGATATCTCGCATTTCGAAGGTTTTAATTTGCAAGGCAAAACTTTAGGTGTAGTTGGTACAGGTCGGATCGGTCAGAATGTTATTCAAATCGCTAAAGGTTTTGATATGAACATTATTGCGCAAGACGCATTCCCAAATGAAGATAAAGCTAAGGAACTGGGATTTAAATATGTTTCTTTAGATGAATTGCTTGGCGCTTCCGATGTCATTACTTTTCATGTACCAGCAACTCCGGAAACCCATCATTTATTGAACAAAAATAATATTAAAAATGTTAAAAAAGGTGCAGTGATTGTAAACACTTCACGTGGTGATGTTATTGATCCCGAAGCTCTTGTTTGGGCGTTAAAACAAGATTTACTTGATGGTGTTGGTTTGGACGTACTCGAAGGCGAACATGAGATCAAAGAAGAAAGTGAATTGACCATGACGGGTAATGAAGCTATTCCAAAATTGAAAGCTTTGCTCGAAGACCATATGTTAATTAATTTTGACAATGTAATTGTCACACCGCACATTGGGTTTAATACCAAAGAAGCCCGTCAGGAAATTACCAATGTGACCATGGAAAACATTCGCCTATTCGAAGCCGGCACACCGCAGAATATGGTGAAATAAGATTTTGCGAATGATAAAAGCGGTTCTTTTTGACATTGACGGGACTTTAATTGATTCTTTTCATCAAAATTGGAATTCTTACAAGAAGGCTTTTGCTCTTGCCGGGATTGCCGATTTTCCTTCAGAAGAATTGTATTTGACTAGTTACCATCTGCCTTTGCGGGAGTCATTCGCTCATCTTGCTGAAGATAAATCAGTTGAAAATATTGATAAACTTTTTAATATTTTTATCAACATGGATTACGACGATGACAACCGGTATATTTTAATGCCACATGTTGAAGAAACCCTGCAGGAACTTCAGGGAAAATATAAATTAGGGATTGTGACGGGCCGCCAACAACTTTCGGTTGCAGAGTTTTTGCAGGAATGTAATCTTGAACGATATTTTGATTCAGTCGTTCATCATGGCATATACAAACACCCTAAACCAAATCCGGAGCCGTTAACAATAGCTATGAATGAATTAGAAGTTCAACCAAATGAAACGGTTTATATTGGTGATACTTGGGCTGATATCGAGGCTTCACAAGCCGCAGGAGTTAATTCGATTTTATATCATTATCAAGCCACGGGTAATCACACCCTTACTGGCGCGGATGCAATCATAAAAAGTTATTTAGAATTACCTGAAATTCTAAATAAGCTTGCTACATCTCAGCTCGTGTAGTTTCGAGCGCTTCACTTAGAACTGCTAAATCATCTTCTGTCATGGCTTTTTCTGCTTTGGGGAATAACTCTTCTTCCTCTTCTTTCACATGGTGCTCGATGTTTTCTTTCAGCACAGTAATTTTTGCAGTCCATTCTTCCGTAGTTGGATCTTCGGTCGCCAATTCTTCTAACAAAGTTTTGACAACCTTATGCTCTTCTTCGGCCTCCAAAGTCATATCATGAGTTTGATTTACTTTTTCTAATGCCGGATAAAGCGCTGTTTCTTCCAACTTGGTGTGATTCTCCAAAGCGGTTTTAATATCTGCGAATAAATCCTCACGAGTTTTTTCTGCTCGCTCAGTGGTATCAGAAATTTGCTCAAATAATTTTGCCACTCGGTGGTGGTCTTCTATGAGTGATTGAAAAAGATTTGTATCTGCCATAAATTTTTGTTAATTATAGTGGCACTATACAGCCGAAATATTAGAGACAGATGAAAAGTTGGCTAAATAAAAGCTATTTTGTTATAGTGCACTTATGATTATAATCGGCATCACCGGTACAGCCGGCAGTGGCAAAGGTACAGTTGTAGAATATTTGCGCGACAAGTATGAATTCAAGCATTACTCGGCGCGTGGGTTTATTGTCGAAGAGTTGGACCGTCGCGGCTTGGAGCACACTCGGGACAATATGAGAATTGTAGCCAACGAACTTCGCGCTACTCATGGTGCAAGTTTCGTTGCTGAGAATCTTTATGACCGCGCAATGACAGATGGCGGCAATGCAGTAATGGAATCTTTGCGCGCGGTTGGTGAAGTAGAAGCGTTGCGAGCTAAACCTGGAAAGTTTTATTTGTGGGCCACTGATGCTGACCCTAAAATTCGTTACCAAAGAATAGTGACCCGACAAAGTTCTACTGACCATATTACTTTTGAAGTATTTATGGAGCAACAACAAAAAGAAATGAATGACACCAGCGAAGGTGGCATGCAACTTGGGAAATGCATCCAAATGGCTGATGCGCTCATAATCAATGAAGGCACTTTGGACGAATTTCACAAAAAAATTGACGCTTTAATAATGCCGTTATTAAAATAAAATCCGCAAATAGCGGATTTTTTATGGACGCGGATTAGGATTTACTTGCGGCTCAGTTGGATAATCGTTCGGCAAACCACCATAATCTGGATAATCTGGGGGCGCTTGCGAATTATATGGTGAGCTTGGAATGTTTTGGGTAACAGTCGGTGAAATCGGTGTGTTTAAAAACGGCGATGCTGATGGTGGTTGGTTTATCGGATCGTTTGGATCATTCGGATTTGGTGCCGGAGGTGTCACGATTTTATTTGATGGCAAATTTGATGGCTCAGTCAACGGAGTTGGCTGCAATGGTGCTGGCGTATCAACTGGAGTAAAAGTAGCTTTGTTTAAAGACTTAGGTGCCGCAGAAACCTTAACTTCGTTTGGTAGTGCATACCACGGGAATGGCTCCATGTGTGTGCCCGGGCCAGCCTTCCCTGCTGGCCGAGAACCACTATACGCGATCTGCACAATGCCCGGCGGCACCGGAAAATCTACCGCCGGCTGGCCCTTTAGCGCTGCTTCCATGAATGCGTGTTCCATTGGTGCAGCTACAAAGACACCATCAGCGCCGGCGCGCATTAATGAACTGTCATTATTCCCTGCCCAAACTCCTGCTGCCAGTTGCGGCGTAAAGCACATGGTCCAACCATCTTTCCAATTTTGAGTTGTTCCGGTCTTACAAGCAACTGGTCGGTCTGTATATTCCAAAGGCGAGTGCGGACCGAACACTGGCGTGCGCGCAGCGTTATCAGTCATGATACTTATCAATTCGTAAACTGCTTCCGCATTTACTGCCTGAGTTTCATTTTTTTGATACTGCTCGAGCACATTGCCATGTTTGTCTTCAATTCTGTTAAACGGCGTTGCACCTTTACCTTTACCACCATTAGCAAGCACTGCAAACGCACCGACATGATCAACTAATTTAATTTCGCATCCACCCAACACCAAAGACAGACCGCAATTTTTTAGCGGTGAAGTAATACCCAAGTCATGCGCAGTTTGTGTTACTGGATCAACCCCGATTGTTGCTAAGGTGCGCACGGCCGGTACATTCAAACTCATAGCCAGGGCTTGGCGGATGGTAATTAACCCACGAGAGCTGCCGTCGTAGTTACGAGGAACATAATTTCCAAAACTGGTCGGCACGTCTAAAACCTTAGACATTGGCGTTAAGCCATACTGTGGTTCGAAACCTGTTAAATACATGTATGGTTTAAAACTACTGCCAGGCTGGCGGGGCGAAGTCGCCACATTTACATTTGGTTCAAATTTACAATTCACACCCGGCTTGCAGCCTTTGGGTTCTGGGCTCCCAAAATAATCTTTACCACCAGCCATGGCTAAGATCTTACCTGTGCTTGGCTCAACTGCGACTAAAGCTGCGTTGTATGCGCCATATCTCTTGTTTTGAGCTGCTCCATCTTTTACTACCTGCTCAGCCAAAGTTTGCAGATTCAAATCTAAAGTCGTATAAACACGCAAACCGCCTTGCTTTAAAAACTCTTTGCCGTATTTTTCAGTTAAATAATTCTGAATATAAGAAACAAAGTAAGGGGCAATGATTTCCGTTTTTGGTTCGCGGAACGCAACTTGTTGATTCTGCGCCTGATGCATTTCGAGTTCTGTAATATAACCCTGATCATGCATCAATTGTAAAATTTGATTCTGTCTTTTAACTAAGGCGTCATAATTGTCCCCGGTTGGACTGTAATAACTTGGCGCCTGTGGAAGCGCGGCTAAATAAGCACTTTCGGCCAAACTTAACTCACTCGCTGACTTCCCAAAATAACTTTGTGATGCTGCTTCCGCGCCGTACGCATTGCGACCATACGGAATCTCATTCAAATACAATCCTAAAATTTCATCCTTGCTAAAGTGCGATTCAACTTTATATGCCAGCAACACTTCGCGAATTTTACGTGAGAAAAGTTTTTTACGATCAAGTAATGCATTTTTTACAAACTGTTGTGTAATCGTACTGCCACCTTGCACAGTGCTACCACTTTCGTAGTTAGCACGAAATGCACGGGCAATACTTGTTAACGATACCGCGCCGTGATGATAGAAATCTTTATCTTCAACTGCGACAGTAGCTTCGCGTAAATATGGTGAAATGCGGTCTAAATCGACACTGGTACGATTGTACTCACCATGAAATTCATATAACAGAGTGCCATCGCGTGAGTAAAGCTTACTCGATTCGGCAACATCACGGTCAGCCAATTCTTGGTAAGACGGAAGGTCAGCGTTGACTTTAATCAAGTAGCCCAAACCGGTTAAACCGATGATCGCAAACACACCAAAAAAACCCAAACCTACGGTTGCCAGAAACCGCATTACAACTGAGTTAATGCTTTTGACTACTTTGCGAGTTTTCATGAGTGTTTTCTATCTGCATTATAAAGTACGCTGCAAAAAATTAAAAGCAACAAAAAAGCAAAATTACTTAGCAAGTATAACTTGCGAGAGTTATTTTTTAATGAGCTGATCGAGCCGACTCGGAATGACGTTGTAGTACTGCAATAAGTACTGAGCCAACTCACCGAACGCTGGCGCTGCGGTGGTTTCGGCAAAACTAACTGTGCGTGGATGATTAATTCTCACCAGCATGACAAAGCGCGGATCTTCTACTGGTGCGAAACCCGCAAACGAACCGATGTTATCACCCTCTATATAACCATGACCATCTTCGCGTGGCACCTGGGCAGTTCCTGTCTTGCCTGCCACATAATATCCCTTAACTGCGGCCTTTTTCCCGTGACCGTTTTCTACCACATTAACCAACATAGCAGACAAGGTACTGGCAGTTTCCACCGAAATTGGTTGCGCAATTGATTTTGGTTCCGTGTTGAATACTTGCCCGTTTGCCGTTATACGCGAAGCCACAACATAAGGCTTCATCATTTTGCCGCCGTTAGCAATGGCGCTGTACGCTGCAGCCATTTGTAGCGGGGTCATGCTAATCCCCTGACCGAAACTGGCTGTATCAAAGTTAATGGCGATGTTGGGATCTTTTAAATTTGATAGATCCCCTTTTGATTCAGGCACATCAAAATCTAATTTTTTACCAAAACCAAATCGCTCCACATATTCTTTGAAGGTTTTATTTCCAATTTGACTTTTGGCAAACACCATTCCAGTGTTGAGTGATTGCTCGAGAGCCTGCGTCATAGTTTGAATGCCGTGGCCCTTATGGTCAGAGTTTTCGATTGTGTAACCACTTGCGTCTACGTGGCCGGTATCATTGTAAGTTGTATTGGCAGTAATCTTGCCTTCATTTAATGCGGCGGCCAAGGTAATGGACTTGAAAATCGAACCTGGTTCGTAAGCACCCATGGTCACTTGGTTGTTGTAAACATCAGGGCTTTCTACTTTTGCGTAATTGTTTGGGTCGAAACTTGGATAAGTCGCCATAGCCTGAATCGCGCCAGTTTTAGGATCCATTATGATGATGCTGCCACTATCAGCCAAATTTTTTTCAACTGCTGTTTTTAAAACATTTTCTGCTTTGAATTGAATGGTTTTGTCGATTGTCAGCAAGATAGTGTCGCCGTCGACAGCATTAACCTGATCACGACGGGCGCCAAAGATCCAAGTACCACCCGCGGACTTTTCGGTAGCACTACTTCCGGGCGTACCTTCCAAATATTTGTTGAAGGCTTGTTCGATTCCGTAAATCCCTGTTTTTTCGGTACCACTGTCACCTTTGTAACCAACATAACCAAGTAATTGGCTCATAAAGTTTCCTTCTGGGTAGAATCGGATGCTCTCATCATCAAAAGCAATCCCGTTTAAGTGCAAGTCTTCAATTTTCTGCTTATCTTCATCGGAAAGTTGTTTTTTTAGAGGGACGTATTTTTTAGTTTTGTCTGCTGTTTTATCTAAAATATCCTGCTCGGACATTCCTAAAATTGGTGCCAAGGCTTTGGCCACGCCTTCGCGGTCTGTCATTGACTCAGGCACTGCATATACAAGTGGCTTTTTAATTGTTGTGGCAACAGTGTCAGGTTGGCCAGAAAAACGATCACCTATTTTAATTTCACCACGGACTGCAGGAATGGTGTTTAAACTGGTTCGCTGGCCATCAGCCTGAACCCGGAAGTCGCCGCCTTGCGCCAGTTGCAAAGCACTTAGGCGTAGAGCGATAATCGCAAACGATAGAAACAAAAGAACAGTCAAAACGACCATTCTTTTTCGAAACACTTTTTCTAAGGAATATCCTTTTGGAGCCATGCTGTTACATACTTTCTGAGCGATATCGTTGGCGCGACTATCGCGAACTCAACTGATTAGCTGATAAAAATTCCTGATTTGTTACTGGCACCATCCCTGCAGTAGAAGCGACATCATTTACTTTCACGATCGAACCAAGGGCAGCTTGTTGTACTACAAGGCGCTTCTGAATTTCATTCAGCTCATCGACTTTAGCTTGTTCTTTTTTTAATTCGTATCCTTTAGAAACCGATGCATTAGTAAAATAAATATAAGATCCAACTCCGATAACCGACAACACCAGGCATAAAGTACTCAGTGCGCTGGTAACAGCAGACCAGTTCATTGGTTTGCGCGGGCGAGCGCTTTTTACGGCAGTGCGAGTGCTGCGAACTGGACTAGTGGTAAAGGAATTGATTGATGGCATTTTGTTTTTGAAGAAGGTTTAATTTTAGTAAAGTTTGCGGATCGCGCGAAGTTTGGCAGGATTACTGCGGGAATTTTCGACAAGTTCATCCGGCTCCGCGGTAACAGGTTTTTTGGTGAGGATCTGCGCGCGGGGCGTGCGTCCACACTTACAGATTGGGAAATCTTTCGGGCAGATACATCCTTTGGCAGCTTGGACGAAAAATTCTTTCACCATACGGTCTTCCAAAGAATGAAACGAAACGATTACAATTACTCCGCCTGGTTTTACTAAGTCCAGCGCTTTGGGCAAAAAGTTTTCTAAATTTTCCAACTCATGATTGACTGCAATGCGAAGAGCTTGGAAAATTCTGCGGGCATTGTCTGTCCACTTGTGCTGAACAGGTTTTGGCAGGGCTTGCTGAATGATTTCGGTTAAATCGGTTGTGTACTGCAGTGGTGTTTCTGCTCTGGCGCGAACAATAGCGCGGGCGATGCGCTTGCTTTCTTTGTCCTCGCCATACTCGCGGAAGATTTTCGTTAAATCTTCTTCGGAGTATTCATTGAGGATAAATCGTGCGTCTGGTTCGTTACTTCCCAAATCAAAGCGCATATCCAGCGGTTCTTTCTTTTGAAAAGTAATTCCTCGGCCAGACTGATCTAACTGGAAGCTAGAAAGCCCGATGTCAGCCACAATACCGTCGATAGCATTTAAACCAAAAAAGTTTTCATGATTTTCTAAAGCTTTATCTATCTGGGCAAAATTACCATGTACCAAAGTCAAATTTTTTGATTTGATTTCGGCATCAAAGTTGTGACGGGCATTGTTTAGAGCAGACTCGTCTAAATCGATGCTCAAAATTGCGCCATCGCTACCAACAGCTTTCAATAATTCAGCAGTGTATCCCCCGCCACCCAAAGTTGCATCTACAAATCTTTGGCCAGGCTGAGGATTCAGTAATGTAATCGCTTGTTTTAAAAGAACGGGAACGTGATTGTACTCTTGCAAAGTTTCAGAAGCCATTTTAGACTCCTAAATCCCCTAATGATTCAGCAATTTGATTGCTGTTTTTTTCTGTTTGTGTCTTGTACTTGCTCCAGAGTTCTTCACTCCAGATTTCTACGCGATTATACAAACCAGTAAAGACTAGTTTTTTATTTATCTTCGCGAATTCTTTTAAGTACCCCGGCAGGACAATGCGACCTTGTTTATCGATGTCGCAATCCATTGCTCCTGCAAGCATTAGACGAGAAAAGGCCCTCGTGTTAGCAGTAGAAATTGGGAGACTAGCCAATTTGTCTGCGAGCTTTTTCCATTCGTCTAATGTATACAGAACCAGCGAATTGTCGAGACCGCGGGTTACTACGACTTGGTTTTTTAAAGAACTACGAAACTTAGATGGGATGCTGATGCGAGCCTTATCATCAATTGTGCCATTGTATTCACCGATAAACATTTTCTAAAGTTTTCCTAAGGATTTCTTAAAGTTTCTTATTTGTGGTGGGGGGTTGTCCACTTTTCCACCCACTTATCCCCACTTTGACCCACTTTCTGCCACTTGTATTCATTATATCCCACAAAACCCCATGTAGCAATGCAAAATTACTATTGTCAAAATAAAAAAAGCCTTATGTTTAAAAGGCTTTTGGCGTATAGAACAAAAGTGGGATGAGTTATCCCCGATTGCCTTATTTTCTTGTTAGTTGTTGTTAAGTTAAGGTGATTCCTTGACCAAAAGAAAAATTATTTATACAATAGACTATCGATAACGCCAAAACTGGAGGAATTACCATGACAGCAGTTAAGTCAGCAGCTGAGGTAGACATTTTAGAATTGGCCGCTCGTGCGGTAAGTTGCTATCAACAACCGATCATTTCCCCGCTGTATCCCAGCGCGAGACCACCGCATCGGATTAGGGCTATAATCCGATGGCACCGGATGAGAAGAAACAAACGAAGGAGGGAAAAGGAGAATGGCACCAATCTTTTATCTTAAAGAACCGAGATACTCCCCACGCATTAAATGCGATGGGTGCAATGTCAAAGTCGGTCACGAGCACAAATGCCTCGGCATCGTAAGGGTCAAAGATTTTATGATCCGCATCATCCATCTCACAGGACACGAAAATATACCAGACTATGGCAAAGACGGCATCATCTATGAGGGAAGGGCCGGCGACCTTTCGACCAACCTTATAGAGACTGTGTGTTTTTGTGAACTGTGCAACAGTCTTTTCACCAACAGGGCTAAAATTTAACAAACACGCCCGTTCGGGTAGTTCTAAGACGATCCACTGGACCGTCTTTAATTTTGCCTCAATGCGTACAATGCAATCCCGCAAGCAACAGAAACATTCAAGCTTTCTTTTTGGCCTTGCATTGGGAAGTCTATAATGTCATCACACAAGTCTAGAATCTTTTTAGTATGACCTTTGGTTTCTTCCCCAAGGATTAATGCAAGTGGGAACTTAGCTTTATACTTTCCCAGAGGCGTAATCTTGTATTTTTTATTATTCTCTAAAGCCACAATGCGTACGCCACTTTTGCGTAACTTCGTAATTAATCTCACCACAGAACGGGTTTGCTCCCATACCACAAATTGTTCCGCACCCAAAGCCACTTTATGAATCTTTTCTGCATTCTTCCCTTCTGGAAAACCCGTATAACCAGTTAAATAAACCTTACTTACCCCAAATCCATCAGCAGCACGAAAAATCGATCCCACATTGTAGAGGGATCGAATATTATGCGCGATCACATAAATTTCTTTACTCTTTTTCGATTTTTGCATTCTTTTTAGTCTGATAGAAGAAAACTACAATATACACCAAAATCAAAAGGGTGTAATTTACAGCCATAAAAGTTGGCGTAGCCCAGGAAATCCCATGATGATTCCTATAATTCGACAACGGAAACAAAAATGGGGTGGAATAAAAGTCAGGATGCGTAAAAATATCAATTACAATATGCAAAGCCCAGCCAAGCAGTGGCCAATAAAACCAAATTTTGTAATTAGCTTTGTCTTCTGTTTTATCTTTAGTGTAGAAATACCAATTCCCTATCGCAGTGACTATTCCCAGTATCAACAAAAAAATCACTAAGCTGTGCGAAAAGTTGTACGCTTTTTGGGCGTAATTTAATGTCCAACTATTGCGTGCATTCAACAAAGCACTGGGTGTAAATATTATCCCGCTAAACACAAAGTAAATAAAGGCCGGCGAAAAAGCAATCAAATCCGGGAGCACGCCAAAAAAAGCAGCGATGTATCTTTTTTTACGCTGCTTACTATACTTTGAACGATATAGAGCATTGGTCCACAAGACGTGGGCAAAAACATCCATAAATTAAATTGCGATTAGCTCTGAGCGGATGAGGGTCTCGCAAGTACTTCGTTTACTTTAGCGATAATCTGATCCATAGTCTGCTCGCTCTTCAACAAATAATCCTTAACTCCAGCTTCCATAATTTTACTGACAGTGTCTGGATCACTTAAATTGGTAAGCATTACAACCGGAATCTTGGCTAATTCTGGATCAGCCTTTAATTCCCACGCCACGCCAAAACCGTCCATTTTCGGCATCATGATGTCGAGCAAGATTATGTCGGGTTTGGTTTCTTTAATTTTCGCTAAAGATTCTTCGCCGTCATAAGCAGGAATCGCATCGAATCCAGCAGCCTTGAAACTGTCGATTAAAGAATCGGAGATTAATTTATCATCTTCTGCGCAAACAATTTTAGCCATATTTAAGAGATATTTAAGATATAGAAATTATACGCTTTTTTTAACCCTGTGGCAAACTGAAGTAGAAAGTCGAGCCCAAGTTTTCACCGGCACTCTCTGCCCAAATTTTACCACCATGAGCTTCAACTATACCCTTACTAACAACCAGGCCAAGTCCAGTCCCCTTACGCGAGGAATCATAACTCTTTAATTGCTTAAACTTCGAGAATAGCGAATTCAAATCTTCACGACTTACACCAATACCAGTATCTTTAATACTAATGATAATTCGCTTGGATGAATTTTCTACGTTCAAACTAACATCAATTTGCCCGCTGTCGGTGTACTTAATAGCATTGCTCAAAAGGTTTGTAATAACCTGAGAAATTCTGACGCGATCGAATTTCGCCATCAATTTTTCCGGACCAATGTAATTGATAGCCAAATGCTTGCCAGTGGCCTGTGGTTCGAAAGTTTTTAGTTCATCACGAATGACTTCCACCATTTCATACTCCTGCATATTCAAATCAAACTTGCCGGCTTCAATTTTTGCAACATCGAGCAAGTCATTCACCAAATCAAGCATGTTCGTAGCAGCAACTTCGATTGTACCAATGCTGTCTTTTAATTTCGCTGCATCAGTTTGAGCTTTGGCATCTGATAAAGATTTTATTAATGATTCACTGGACCATCGTACAGCGGTTAAAGGCGCGCGAAGTTCGTGCACCATCATGGCCGTAAATTCCTGACGCAATTTCTCCAAAGATTTTTCACTGGTTACATCATGCAAAATAACCGCTACGCCACGATGAATGCCGGCCTTGTCTCGCACCGGTGTTAAGGTAATGTCCATCACTTTGTCGTGCAAATATACTTCAGGGATATTCACAGGCATATTTTTTGCCAATGTTTCATCCATTTTTAGGCGCATGTCGACTTTGCCAGCTAAAGCATCAACAATATCAAAAGTAGTAACTTCCATAGCTACTGGCAACCGTAACATGTCCATAACTGCTGGATTTGAAATAACTAGTTCGTAGTCGAGGTCTACCATAAACACTCCGTCTGTCATGGAAGCGATAATACCTGCTAATTTCCCTTTTTCGTTTTCAAGCACGCCCTGCAGCTGGCTTACCGCGAAAGCTGCCTGGTTAGTAATTGTATAAACCACTTCTGCTTGGTCCTTACCAAACAAGTTTGGAGTGGACGAAGAAATATTTATCAAACCAAGCAATTGGCCATCGATGATAACTGGAATATTTAAAAAAGAAGCAATTTGCGTGTCCAAACTGTCATCAAGAATTGCCCCGCTCATGCGTTCATCAATTTTTCCTAAAGCAATATTCTGATCACAAATGGCTGCTGTCGCCGCCTGCATTTTTTCTTTTACCTGTGCGATAAAAGCGTGATTCACGCTATGGTGAACATGACATTTAAACACTACGGTTTTAGGATCAGAGAATAACATAAATGACACCGTTTGATACTTCAGCAAATATCCGATACTACCAGTAACGATTTCAATGATCTTGCTGGTGTCGATAGTGTAGCCAATGCGCTCGTTGATCTCCTGCAGCACCTGAATTTGATACATGCGTTGCTGTAATTCCTGAGACCTAGCAGTCACACCGCTCAGTTCGGCTTTTTCACGCAAATGTCTACGGATATACAAAAAGACCACGGAGCCCAGCAGGACAAAATCAACAAATAAACTAATAATAACTATCATTGCTTGCTGTGATCTATTAATTCACAACTCAAACGCACATTCGGCATGGGCTGATTGTATTCCAAAAATATATCTGGATACTTGTCGAGAAGTAAACGCAGTTGTAGGAGCGCAACTGGCTGTGAGAGCTGTTGATATTGGCTCATTAATTTTGCTAAAACCTTAAGCGGTTCGCCTTGAATAGCCGCGACTTCACCATGCGCTTCTATTTGTAAACCTGGCGTATTTGCGGCAATTTCTCTGGCAATGTTATCACCAAAGATAATCATGTGCCGGCGCACCAGCTCAGTTAAGAAATTTTTATAAGTTTGAATCGGAACCATTTTGTTTTGTCTTTGGTTTTGGTGTCATTTTCCAATCAAAGTCAATTTATTATACCACAAACAAATCACTAAGACAAAATAAAAAGGCGGCCTAACTTCGGCGCGCCTTCCTCTTAAAATCAGACCCCGAACTAGGCCGTCACAGCTTGTTCCCCATGGTCGTCTAAACAAGGATTTTCCAAAAACTCTTCTACTGTTACGATCGGGGTATCGTACACACCCCCATTTGAGTAATCCTTACCTACGACACTATTAAAATGCGCTACCGCATCCTCTGGCATTGTTGAACCATCTTTGGGCCATTTTCCGATGTAATCTGCGAAAACCGAGTCAGTGAGCTCAGCATCTTCTATGTCGTTGAATTCTTCTCCTTGATCAAAAACTGGGGTGTGTTGAGCATTGGTGTCTTTCATCTATCTAGTCCTCCGATAGTTTCAGAATATAATACTTCCCCAGTGTAGCATAAATTATTTAAATCTGCCTTGGCTGCCGGCCATGAAAGTGGTTTTGAACTCTTTCATGCGGCCAAAACCAACTGAGTCGCGAATAATGTCGCGCGCTAGAAATGCTGGTACGCGTGCAATGGTAAAATCATTATATTTGTTGTTGATTTTGTCGAGCGCGGCGCTAAGTTGGGAGCGGGTTTTAGCGCGGCGTTGTCCTTCCGGAGTTGCAGATTCAAATAAATTTTGTTGCTGGACTTGCGGGGCTAACCCAAACACAGTTACGCCAACTAAGTAAGAACGCTTTTCGATATTTTCCAGTTCGCCGCTCGAGCGCAAGAGATTCATGGCTTCTAAATATATTTCACGGCCATCTTGTAAGTAATAGCTGAGCTGCGCGCCCTTACCTACATGCATGCGCTCGGGGTCGTGAACGTGCACGTGAATGCCATTACCCATCACTCCGTTAACGCGCAGGCGCGCTGCCACCATTTCTGACAACTTGTATAGCACTGGTCTCATAATATTTTTGTCGCGATATTCCATGGGAATTGTGTACATATGACCAATTGACTTCATGCTGCCATCGGCTTGCGGATCAAAATCTTCTTTCCAACTCCCCTCTAGTTGTCCCATGCTATGTAAGTGATAACCCTGAATACCATAATGCGCCACTAACTTACTCAGCGGATAGTCCCGCAACTCTGCCAAAGTTTTTATTCCCAACTGTCCTAAATTTGGCTTCATGCGCCGACCAATCCCGGGAATATCTTCCAAATCTAAACGCGAGTACAAACTATACTTGTCTTCGGGCCGAATTACGACTAGCCCATTCGGTTTTTGGAGGTCAGAACAAATTTTGGCCACAAGTTTGCTGTAACTGATGCCAACGCTGCAGCGAATCCAGTCGCCCACTTCGCGATACATCCGCGCTTTGATTTCTTGCGAGATTCTTACCGCTTCCAGCCATGGATCAGTTGGTTTCCATTTGCCGTGTTGTTTGGTACGAATGTTGCAGGCTTTGGTTAAATCTAAAAAGGCTTCGTCGATGCTGTACTTTTCGACTTTGTCTGTATAGTCTTCGAACACTTTTAAAAACCGCGCAGTGTAAAAACGATACCGGTCGGGATGGGTTTTAGTCAGATGAATTTTCGGATACAACTTTTTTGCTTCCCAAACCGGCGTCCCAGTTTTGATCCCCCATCTTTTAGCTTCTACGCTGGCCGCAATAATAATCCCGCCCAAGTGTTCACACACTCCGACTGGCTTGCCGCGCCATCCCGGGTTATCTTGCTGTTCCACTGTCGCAAAATACGAGTTCATGTCGATGTGGGCAATGATTTGTTGTGGCTCTATTGGCTCAGTTTTATTGGTCCCCATCTTTATATGGTATACGATTGTTCACCCATTATCAAGAAAAAATAAAGAAAAACTGAAGATGGTGGATAACTAAGCAAAATTTTAGGAATCTTGATTGAAACTTTCAAAAAACTTTACATAGAATTGAACTACGCTATGCAAAAATGAATTTACGTGGGCCGTGTCTCTGGTTGAGCAGAACAGAATTGCTACTCTATTCTTACGGGTTCGATCCCCGTCCGGTCCGCCACACTTGCTAAAGTGTTCGTATGCATGGTACGATATGCATAGCAATTCTGTTCTAAGGTCTGCCAGACCCAATAAAGCCGCCTTAAAAGGCGGCTTTTTCTTTTTAATATTTTATCAATTTATTTCTTCGCAGCGTTAGCTTTACGCACTTCCACATGAACTGCTTTGTGGAAAAACAATACTGACAAAAGAATGGCGAGATTCCCAATCCAATAATAAATGTCGCCATAGAAACTTCGGCCGATTAAAAAAGAAGTAATGCCGATATCAACAATCATCATGGTGATCAACCACAAGATAATAATGAAAAAGGATTCCATGTAATTAATGATTCCCATCCGGCGAACAATAGCGATTGTTTCTACAACTAACAATAGGATAAAGACAATTCTTACAAAAAAATTATCTGGGTTCAGATAATGAAAAAATAAGACTTTAGTCGCGACGAATATTACCTCGCTAATTAAAGTTCCAACAATAAACGACAGGATTGTCATGAAATAATCTTAGTACGCTTTGTTGTGGCAGCGCGGCGAGTTGTTTTTTTGGCAACTGTTGTGCGCTTTGTTGCGGTTCGCTTTTTTGGAGCTGCTGGTGTCAGCAGATCATCAAAACCCCAAGCACTTACACTCTCGGCAACAGGAACTTTGATCGGGGTTTCCAAACGTTCAACGATCCGTTCAGTCAAAGGCATTTTTGCTGAAACTTTTTTAGTCCCGCGCCAATGATGTGGCATGAACGCATGGAAAAGCCGAGCAGGCTTGTCTGCATTTGGTCCATAAACAATTGCATACCAGTCTAAACCCAAAACGATTCCATACCAACCACCGATAAACCAAGCCACGAGCATGCTGAAAAAGTCTGCTAAGGCAATAATACCAGGAGAAATACCTAATGAAAATGGATTGTAATCGCCCACTAAAAGCAAATCTAAAATTACAAATAACGCCCGATGAAGCATCGATAACAAAATAATCCCCAATATGGAACACAAAAATAGATAGAGAGCTTTGTAAGCGACTTTTCGCATAGTTTTGATTTTGATTTGGACTGTTTATTTCAATTAAGAACCTTTTCTATATTATATAACAAAAGGTTTTACACAAGCAAATTTTTTCTACTTGATAGACAAGATGCTCTTCTTGTAACTATCTAAGTGGTCGAGTGCAACGCCTGTACCTTTGGCCACACAAAGCAAGGCTTCATCTGCCACATAACATGGGACACCAACAGCTTGGGCAATGTAATGGTCAAGGTTGCGCAATTGGGCAGTGCCTCCAGTCATAATCATCCCCTTGTCGATAATGTCGCTGGCGAGTTCCGGCGGCGTATCTTGCAATACAGTTTTAACAGCACGCACCATTTCTTTCAATTCTTCTTGAATAGCTTCCACAACTTCGTTAGTGGAAACTGTGACAGTTTTCGGTAGACCGCTAATATTGTCGCGGCCTTTAATTTCCATGACTTCTTCTTCAGGCAATGCCATAGCCGAACCAATTGTAATTTTGATTTCTTCTGCTGTTCTGTCGCCAATTGCCAACCCGTGTTTCTTTCGCACATATTCGGCGATCGCTGTGTCGAGTTTATTTCCAGCTACGCGCACAGAAGTTGAGTTCACAATGCCGCCCAAACTTAAAACTGCAACATCAGTTGTGCCGCCGCCCATATCAATAATTAAATTTCCACTTGCAGAAGAAATTGGAATCCCAGCACCAATTGCTGCAGCCACAGTTTCTTTAATTACAAAAGCAGACTTAGCACCAGCAGCAACCGCAGCATCGATTACAGCGCGGCGTTCTGTAGAAGTAATTCCACCGGGAACGCTAATCATTACTTCGGGACGGAAAAAACGCACCTTCCCCAAAGCTTTGTTTATAAAATATCGGAGCATGGCCTCGGTCACGCGATAGTCTGCAATCACGCCATCTTTCATGGGCCTGCTGGCCACAATGGTTTCGGGGGTACGACCAAGCATTTCCTTCGCTTCTTGTCCCACAGCTAAAACCCGGTTATCTTCAACCGAAATTGCCACTACAGTGGGTTCGTTTATCACAATCCCCTTTTTTGGAAAAAATACTAATGTATTGGCTGTGCCTAAATCAATGCCGATCTTGTTTTGAAACATATACACTTCATTATACAAGGGCTGAGCCCGCGAGGCAATGCTGCTCTAAATCTTATAAAAATGGTATAATATCTATAGTTTATTTATGAAATCTTCAACTCGATACACTCTGCTCGCGATTTTAGTGGTTGTATTTGCAATCGCGGCGCCATCTTTAATTTTGTATGTTAGCGGCCGCAAATTGAATTTAGATGACGGCCGCACCAGCGCCACTGGAATTTTAGATGCCAAAACCAATCCCACCGGCGTAATGCTAAGCATTGACGGTAAAGATCACAGTACCACACCGGCGATCGCCCGGTTTTTAACGCAAGGCGAATATAACGTCACTCTTCATAAGGACGGTTATTTAGATTGGAGCAAACGCCTACCGATTGAATCAGGGCAAGTGACCTTTGCACAAGAAGGTGTCACCGAAATTCAAATGATTAAGACGCCGATTTCACGCGTGTTAATAAATAGCGGCGTGGCAAGTTTTGTTTTGGTTGATGGCAATATTGTATTTACACGCGATGAAAATCTAGTGTACGCGCCATTGAGCAACCCATCACAACAAACCAATATCGCGCTAGGTTTTCGCCCGAGTGGGTTAACAATATTGCGTGACAAAGAGCATGTGTATCTGGGAAACAATAAAGTATTTGATGCATCTCAAAAAATTATTGTAGAATTACCCAAATTCCAAAATAATTTTTACAACCCTTCAGACATTACAGTTACACCTAATGGAGTTTTTATTTTCCTGGCTAATAATGGCTTAAACGCTTTTGATCCAAGCAATAAGAAGAATACTTTACTTCGCACTGACGTTAAAGGATTTACAATGACCGGTAATAATGGTTATTTCATAGTTTCAAATGGGAATACCAATGACATAAACACTGCATTATGGAATGGAACTGAGTTTCGAGATCCGCAGGTTGTCAGCAGCAATGTACAAGCAAAAAACCTATACATTACGGATAATAAAGAATTATTTTGCGACTGCAATAATGGTTTCGCCCGGGTGAATAGCACGATAGAAAATTTGGGACCAAAGTCGAATGTGCACTTAGACTTATCGACAAATGAATTAGCATTTTTAACCAACGGCAATGAGTTGCAATTTTATAATTTCTTGACTAGTAGGCCACAACTCTTGACTCGCGGTAATTTAAACTCGCAAACTAATTTTCTAGTACGCTCCAGTATCGGTTATGGTTTTGTCGGGAACGAGAATGGGTTGGAAGCTATTGAAATCGACAGTCGTGACCACCAAAATCGGTATCAGTTAATAAAAGGTAAACAAGTTTGGCAGCTGGCTATGACTGATAACCAAAAAACCATCCTCGCATTGGTGGATGGTTCGATCGTGGCTATTGATATTCGCAATTAAGTTAGTAACCCGATTTAGGCTTGCCAGTAGCAGCGTCTAAAGCGCTATTTACTAATGCATCGGCTTCGGAGTTATATCCCCGCCGGACATGCACAAAAGAATACGAATTAAACTTTTTTAGCAGCGCTAAAACCTTCGCAGCCAATTCTTGCAAACCTGGCTGTTTTATTTTATAAACACCGGTCATTTGTTTAACAATTAGTTCGCTGTCCATTTGAATTTTTACATCAGTTCCACCAAGATTTACTGATTCTTCCAAAGCTTTCACCAGCGCGCTGTATTCCGCCACATTGTTGGTAGTATCACCAATATAAGCACCGTGTGAATAAAGTAATTCCCCAGTTTCGGACTTTATTACCAGACCGATACCGGCCGGCCCGGGATTGCCTCGCGCCCCGCCATCAGTGTTAATAACTAATAATTTTTTCTTTGCCATTTCAGGTAACATTTGGTTCTATGGTTTCAATTACTTGTTCTATTATAACAGTTTCTGTTATGACTTGTTCGGGTACTTCAGGCGCTACTTGTGGAAAATGAATGTCGAGCAAGCGCATTTTTAATTTTTTCATTCCCTGCCAAGTGTCAGCCATAAGTTCACCGGCTATAGAAATGGTTTGATCGGGTTGTAACAAAGCTAGTTTATTTGCCATATAACCCATGCTAAAGCCAATACAATCTAATACAGCATCACCTACTGCAATTCGTAACTGCAAATGGCGTTGATCGCTGCCTACTAATTTATGGCTTAAAACTTTTGCGTTCTTCACTGCAAACAGTGGTCGGGTATTGCCTGCTCCGTATGGTTCCAGCTCACAAATTTCTTCAAATGCTTCCATGCTAATATCTGATTCGGTCAGCTCTGCATCTAAACTTAAAGTTGGTGAATCTGTTCTAAAAGGATGTTCTTCTGCATATTTTAGCAAAGCTTCATAAAGCTTATCTAAATCTTCTGTTTTGGCAGTCAGCCCAGCAGCTTGTTTGTGACCACCAAATTTTACTAAATACTCTCGAGAAGCTTTGAGTGCTTCCACTATATTAAAGTCGCTATTGTTTAAGCTATTGCCAATGCGAGCACTGCCAGTGCTTTCAAACTCCCCGCGTTCTAAAATTATGGCTGGACGGTTGTAAGCATCAGCAATACGACCAGCAACAATTCCCACCAAACCCTTGGCCCAACCATCACTGTGGAGTAACAAGATTTTTCTATCGCCCATTAATTCTGCTTGCTCTTTGGCTTCCGAAACCAGACGATTAGTTAAATCACGGCGGCGGCGATTAATATCTTCAAGTCTGTTAGCCAAGGTAATCGCTTCGGCAAAATCCGTTGCTGTTAGCAAGGCTAAAGCCACATCAGCATGTTCCAAACGGCCAGCCGCATTA
Source organism: uncultured Candidatus Saccharibacteria bacterium (assembly GCA_964473815.1). Classification (GTDB taxonomy): domain Bacteria; phylum Patescibacteriota; class Doudnabacteria; order UBA920; family UBA920; genus UBA920. The sequence goes on from CAYYQK010000003.1 coordinate 36,501, forward strand.
ATGCGTGGTGCGATTGTAAAACCTATGGCGTGACTGTCAATATTATCTTTGGCAGCATCTATACCAGCGTTCTCTATTAATTGGCGCAATCCGAGCCATTTAGACTTATGCAAAACCTTTAAGCCAAACTTCACCAAAATTCTGTTTTCACCAAGAAGTGAATGACAATCCGCTACTGTGCCGATGGCAACTAAATCTAGCAACCACTTGTCCCATTCCGGCTGATAGTCTGCCACTTCAATATTTTTTTGCTTGATAACTTTTTCGGCTTGCATCAGCACTGCTTTGGCAACTTTGTAAGCCACACCAACTCCAGTAATTTGATCATCGGGATATTGTTCTTCGGGATTTTTTGGATTCACTAACGCAAAAGCGTTAGGTGTGTCGCCGGTGATTTCGTGGTGATCCGTAATAATTAAATCGATGCCATTTTCTTTGCAAAATTCCGCTTCTGCAACTGAGTTAGTGCCGCAGTCAACCGTAATTACCAAATTCACACCTTGCTCTTTAATTTTTTGGAAAGCCTCTAAATTTAAACCATACCCTTCACTGAACCGATCCGGTACATACGACGCAACGTCTACACCTAAATACCGAAAAGTCTGTTGTAGCACAGCGTTGGCTGTAACGGCATCAGCGTCGTAGTCGCCGTAAATCAAAATCTTCTCGCCTTTTTCTATCGCCTGCCAAATGCGATCAACGGCAATTTCCATTTGGCTAAACAAAAACGGATCATACAAATTGTAATAATCCGGATTTAAAAACCACTCCACGCGCACAGGATTTTCTATGCCCCGGTTATAAAGCAATTGCACCACCAAACTGCGCAATTCTGGATATTGCTCTAAAATATCACGGGGAACAGGTTGTTGAATCAGCCAATCCTTTGCCATGTGGTCATGATACCACAGGCACTCCGATCAAGGTAGCTTGTCCTCCAGGAGTTCGGTAAGCAAATTCCGACCATTCATTTCGGGTGGTTTTGGCAAACCAAATAACTCTAAAATAGTTGGCGCAATATCTGACACAACTCCGCTAGGGACTCGACTCGACAAAGACAAATAATCCCGGTGCTTAGGTTCAGGAAATGCAAATTCTTTAGCCACTATAATAAATGGTACCGGAGATGTAGAGTGTTCTTTGTCGATGCCGCCGGTTTTTAAATCAATCATCCCTTCAATATTCCCATGGTCAGCTGTAATGATTAATACCCCACCGACATCTAACACCGCGTCGGCTACTTCTTGCATAAAACGATCTAAATATTGCACAGCCTTAATGCCTGCTTGCAACATTCCAGTATGGCCCACCATATCGCCATTAGCATAATTGGCAAGATAGAATGAAAAGTCTTCATTTTTAATTTTTTCAATCAGCACTTCGGTTAATTCCGGGCCAGACATTTCGGGTTGTTGTTCGTAATTGCGATTGTTGTCAGGACTGGAAACAATTCGCCGTTCTTCACCAGGCATAGGTTCGCTTATCCCACCATTAAAAAAAGATGTAACGTGCGCATACTTTTCACTCTCAGCGATGTGAAATTGGCGTAAATTATTTTGGGCAATAACCTCTGCTAAATTATTTTGCAAATTAATTGGCGGGTAAGCAACTTCAACAGGCAGACCAAAAAAATATTCTGTCATCGTAACAAAGCACAAATTCTGTAGTGGTTGATGTGGTTTGTCGATTTTCATTTTGCTCGGATCCACGAACGCTAACGTCAATTGCAATGCCCGATCAGAACGAAAATTAAAGAAAATCACCGCATCGTTGTCCTCAATTGTAGCCACAGGTTTCATGCCCGACTCCCCTTCAGTTCGTTCAATGATAGCAGTAGGCATTATCATTTCGTCATAAACATTTTGCTGATACGAATTCAAAATCGCCTGTTCAGCTGTATCGGCCGCGTTTCCTATGCCGTGCGTTAACATTTGATAGGTAGCCTCGGTTTGATCCCAATGCTTCCCGCGATCCATGGCGTAAAACCGTCCAGTGATCGAGGCAATTTTCCCCACACCGATTTGCTTAATCGAATCCTGCAATTTACGTACAGAGTTGTAAGCTTCTTTTTCCGGGGTATCTCGACCGTCAGTAAACATATGCACATAAGTTTCCGTAATTCCCTGTTGCTCAGCCAAACCTAGCAAAGCAAACAAATGCTCTTCGCTACTATGCACTCCGCCAGCACTAACCATTCCCATAATGTGGAGTTTGGAATTGTTTTTCCGCACATGCTCACAGGCTTTGAGAAATGCCGGATTGCTAAAAAAAGTTTTGTCTTGAATGGCTGAATTGATACGCGGCAAATCTTGTCCCACAATACGACCAGCGCCGATATTTAAGTGACCAACTTCGGAGTTACCTACTTCACCCCACGGCAAACCCACCACTGGACCAGAAGCCAGAAGGGTGGTAGCCGGATAGCAAGACACCAAGCGGTCGAGACTCTGAGGTTGCGCCAAAGCAATGGCATTGCCATGACTATAAGAAGCAACTCCGAATCCATCCAGAATTACTAGAACAACTTTGTTAAATTTTGGAGTGTTCATTTTAGTTCTGATTCAATTGCCATCAATCGATTGTATTTTGCCGAACGTTCGCTGCGTGCTAAACTTCCGGCTTTAATGTAATCTGCCCCGCAAGCAACCGCGAGGTCAGCAATGAAATCATCCATTGTTTCCCCACTGCGGTGCGAGATTACAATTTTATAATTAAATTTTTGTGCTAATTTTATTGCGGCCACGGTTTCGGAAAGCGAACCAATTTGATTTACCTTAATTAACACGGCATTGGCAATTCCCGCAATAATCCCTGCTTCGATTCGTTGTGGGTCAGTCACAAATAAATCGTCACCGACCAAAGTAACTTTATCGCCCAATGCGCCGGTTAATTTTTGCCAACCCTCGAAGTCATCTTCAGCGCACCCATCTTCGATAATTTGCAATCCAAATAAATTATTCCAACTTTGGTACAACCGGTACATACTAGCTGGTTTATAATGTTTATGATCAGCTTTTAAATGATAAATTTGTTTGTCACTGTCAAAGAATTCGGAACTCGCTGCATCGAGTCCCAGAGCGAAATCTTTTTTTACTTTGTAACCTGCTGATTCTATAGCTTGCGCTAAAATACGTAAGGCTTTTTTGTTACTACCGATTCTGGGCGCGAAACCGCCCTCGTCCCCCACACCGGTTTGCATTTTCTTTTTGGTTAACAATGTTTTTAACTCGCGGATAACTGCATGAGAGCGTTGAATTTTATCGGAAAAACTACCGTGCAACGGAATTAAGAAAAATTCTTGAACGTCTAACTCACTACTCGGTGCGTGCACGCCACCATTTATTACATTCAGTAATGGTGTTGGCAAACCCATAGCTGCCCGGCCACTACCGCGAGCATTACTAAATTTAAATTGGGAATTTAAATATTCGTATAATGGTTTACCGCTGAGCTGGGCGGCGAGGCGCGCAGAGGCTAGTGATACACTCAGAATTGCGTTCGCGCCGAGCCGCGATTTGTTGGGGGTTTTATCAATAGCAATCATTGCCTGGTCAATTTCTGCTAAATTACCCAAAGATTTTCCGCGAACTGCCCTAAAAATCGGCCCTTCCACATTCCTGACTGCCTTTTTCACACCAAGACCCGAATACCGCTTTTTATCACCATCGCGAAGCTCCAAGGCCTCGTGGGTACCGGTGGAAGCACCGCTTGGCACGCTGGCAATAGCAAAAACGCCACCGCTCCACACTATGGCTTCAATCGTCGGATTTCCCCGGGAATCTAAAATTTCCCGCGCAGTTATCTTGGTTATTTTGTTTTTCATTTTTATTTCAACCGGTTGATCTATACTACAGGCAGAATTGGGACAGCAATTTAACTTCATTTCATTCTTTGTTTTCGTGAGTAACGAAAACGAAGGGTGGATGGTTAAATTGCTCTCTCTTTTCTTTTTGTCTCAAAACACTTTTTCTTGCATTTATTATACCACAAAATTACTAAAAAAGCCGCAGGATTTTCGCCACGGCTTTTACTTCTGCAACGCTTGTAATCCAGGTAATTCGTTTCCTGCTAAGTACTCTAACATCGCGCCTCCACCAGTGGAGACATGATCAATGTTTTCCAGTTGATGCGACTGCCTTATGGCGGCGACTGTTTCACCGCCTCCAGCGCAGGCAAAAGCTGAACGCTTCCCAACTCCACCAATGACCCGAGCCAAAGACATGGTACCAGCGCGAAATGGTTTCTTTTCAAAATATCCCAATGGCCCATTCCAACAGATGGTTGCTGCTCCTTTTAAAATATTGGCATATTCTAAAATTGCTTTCGGCCCGATATCACAAATTTTTTCGCTGGATTTAAGCTCATAATTATTGCGCACAATCGCTGTTTCTTTTGGATCACTTGTACTATAGACGGCAACATCCTTGGGCAAAACTAATTTGTCTTTGAAGTTTTTCGACAAAGTCCAGGCCAATTGCATGCTTTCTTTTTCAATGACCGATTCTCCAATATTTAAACCTTGGGCTGCAAAGAAAATATTTGCTAAACCCCCGCCGAGCAAAATTTTATCTGCCTTAGCGCCTAACTTTTCGAGTGTCTTGGCTTTATCAGAAATTTTGATCCCACCCATCATCAATACAAACGGCGCTTTAGATTTATGTAAAATGTAATCTAAATTTTTAATCTCTTTTTCTAAAGACGGCCCAACAAAAGAAGGCATAAATTGAGTGATGGCAACAATGGAGGCGCATTTGCGATGTGTAACTGCAAAAGCATCATCGACATAAACATCGCCCAGTCCTGACAAAATTTTGGCAAAGTCAGCGTTATTATCTTCTTCACCCGGATAAAAACGCAAGTTCTCAAGTAAGATAATATCTTTCGCCGGTGCTTTTTTTACACTTTCTTGCGCAACCGACTTGGTGATATCACTATTCAAAAAAATTAAATGATCAATGGCATAATCTGGAATTTGGCTATCCGTTTCTACAAACTTAATATCTAGCAATTCCGCAAGGCGCTCTGCCATTGGACGAAGTGACATGCTCGAATCCCACTTCCCTTCGGGGCGCCCGGCATGAGAAAGCAAAACCACTTTAGAGTTATGCTTGCGCAAAAATTGGATGGTTGGCAAAATACTAACCAAACGAAAATCATCCATTATTTTCCCATGTTCGTCCAATTCCTCGTTCAAATCGACCCGCAACAATACGGTTTTGTTTGCAATATCTTCAGGTTTTAAGTAATTATAGGCCATTTTTTAATACTTTTCTTGACACACTAGAGTTTTTATGGTTTAATGTGTGAGCAAGGAGGTAAGGGAATGAATTTAGAAACGTGGGAGAACTTGAAAATAGTGCTGCTAGTTTTCCTCTTCGATTTCGCTCTGGCGTCGATAAAAACTTTCATTCGACGATGGGTCTGGGTCATTAGCTGTTTAACGCTTTCGGCCATAATGCTTGTTTGCTATCCTTTTGTCAGTGTTAAGGAGCATCCTGACATTTCGACAATGGTTGTAGTAACAGGACTATTTTGGCTCGTAGCCGCCGGCGGAATGCTCAAGGACCGACTAGATCATCCGATCTAACTAACCCAAAACGGGCAGTGTCTTGTCGACGCTGCCCCGTTTTTTATTTTTTGATACTCTGACCAACTATTAAAGCTTGCTCAATTAACCGATTCGAGTAGCCGAACTCATTATCATACCATGCAACCACTTTGATAAAGTTCCCATCCAGCACTTGAGTCAAAGACAAATCAACAATTGAGCTTGCTGGATTACCAACTATGTCCGAAGATACCAGCGGTTCATTGCTTACGACTAGCTTACCTTTGTACAAAGGATGGCTAGCGGCTTCTATAAATGCCTGATTAATTTCTTCAACTGTTGTGTTCTTTTTCAAAACTGCTGTGAAGTCGCACAGACTTCCAACTGGTGTTGGAACGCGAAACGACATCGCATTAAATAACCCTTTCAGTTCAGGAATAACTTCTGTAGTAGAAATTCCGGCGCCGCTCGTGGTCGGGATAATGTTCACTGCTGCAGCCCGCGCGCGGCGAAGATCATTACTCTTCCCTCCTGGTGGAGGACCATCAACTAGATTCTGTTCAGCAGTGTAGCTATGAATCGTACTCATCATTATTTTTTCAATACCGAATTTAGCATGCAAAACCGCCGCTACTGGCGCTGTGCAATTAGTAGTACATGAAGCATTGCTGAGCACGGCTTCATCTTTGTAATCATGCTCATTAACACCCAGCAAAAAAGTTTTGGTAATTCCTTCATCTTTAGCTGGCGCAGAAATAATTACTCGCCTAGCGCCGGCCTGCAAATGAGCTGACGCTGCTTCACTGGTCAAAAATCTGCCAGTGCATTCCAAAACCACATCTACATCCAGTTTACCCCACGGCAAATTGGCTGGTTCTTTTTCCGCAGTAATAGCATACTTTCTACCATCAACAATTACTGCGGTCTCACTATGAGTAACTTCATGGTTAAAACGCCCATAATTGCTGTCATATTTAAGCAGATGAGCTAATACTTCAGGGCTGGTTAAGTCATTGATTCCAACAATTTCAATGTCAGGCATATCCATAGCGAGCTTAAACGCCTGGCGGCCAATTCGGCCAAAGCCGTTGATTCCTACTTTAACAGGTTGAGGCATAATTTTATTTTTCTTTTAATTTCTCTTTATAAAAACTTTATCTGTAACAAAAAATTAGCGCACCGAAGGCGAGGTATCCTGTACTTCAATCTGATAATTATCAGAGCTTAAATTCCCTTTTGTGATAACAGAGTGGTGGTGGTGCTGCGGTAGGCCATCAATATACTCTTCGCCGGCCAGGGTTTTTTCACGCCAAAATAGGACAACTCCCATTGAGAGAATGCCCATAAAAGCGATTACCAGGAACCTCAAACGGGCGTTGGCACCTAGCTTTACTTTTGAATCAATAAAAGCCATATATCTATTATACTATATTTTGAGTTTTAAAGGCTTTTAGTTTTTTCATCGCTGCGTCTTTAACGCCTTCCATGGCAGGCTTGGAATATTTACGAATATCGATTTCATCGGGATGAGAAGCCAAAGCCACTCGCAAATTACTAGTATAACCCATGCGTAATTCAGTATCGATATTAATAATAGCGATCCCGGCCTTGATAGCCTCGGCAATCACATCATCTGGCACACCACTAGCTCCATGCAAAACCATAGGCACATTTACCAAATCGTGAATTTCTTTGATTCTCTCTACGTCTACATGCGCCTTAGCCTTACCATTCATTTTAATGATGCCATGGATTGTGCCAACAGAAGCGGCTAATGTATTTACACCAGTAGCATCAAAAAACTTTTTTGCTTCGCTTGGTTCGGTCAGTAAAGTATCGGCATCGGACACAGAAACCCAGTCTTCCTGACCGCGAATTTTTCCTATTTCCCCTTGCACCCACGCACCTTCTTGCCTGGCAAATTCAACCATTTCTTTGGTATCATGAACGTTTTCATCAAAGCTTAAGCCGCTATGATCAATCATCACTGAGGAATAACCAAGTTCAATGCCGCGCTTGAGTTGATCCATATCTTTACCATGATCCATATGCAAAGCAATTGGCACCTTCGCCCTATTAGCTATTGTGGCCATGATTTCAAAAATCGTATCTAGGCCGGCATAAGAAATGGCGCCTTCGCTGGTTTCCAAAATTACCGGGGCGTTCATTTCTTCGGCAGCAGCGATGATTCCTAAAGTCATTTCCAAATTAACCGTATTAAAAGCCGGATATGCAAACTTCCCTACTACGTCTTTTCCTTGCGGATCATTTTTAAATAATTCTTTGATGTGTACAAGCATTCAATTTTTTGAGTTTCGTTTTTACACTTTCATTTTGCCAATTTTCGCAGCCAATTGTGATTTCACTTTTTCTGTATCTAACAATAAAGCCTGATGGCTCTTCTTCATTGCCAAAGCGCGCAAAATTTGGGGTTTAGTTTGCAAGCCAGCTTGCGGGCCGATATCCATAACCACATAACCTGCGTTAACCGTCCCCCACTTTAATGCTTCGGTGTGAGGCAAGCCGTAATTCAATGCACTGAGATAGCCGGTGGTAAAGGCATCTCCAGCACCGGTTGCTTCAATGCGAACCAAGCCAGGATATTCTGCAATATAAAAGTAGCCGTCTGAGCTATAACTGTAAGCGCCCTTGCGGCCATCAGTTAAAACAACGACTTTTGGTCCTAATTTGGCCAGTCGTTTACACAATTCCTCAGGATCTTCATAATCGCCGACCCAAAGCTGTGCTTCCTCTTTGTTTACAGACAAAACTTCTGTTCGATCTAAAATCAATTTGTTAAACTTTGGGCCTTTGCGTAACTGAAAAGTTCCCGGATTGAATGCAAGCTTTGCGCCAGTTTCGTCAATATATTTTGCTAAATCTTTGTAAATTTTTTCAAAGCCATTAGCCATGCTGGTTAAATATACCCATTTACTTGGTGCAAACTTTGGTAATTTGTAAGACCGATGTTCATGATATACAAAAATGGTGCGCTCACCTTTAAAGTTCAAGACTGTAGAAGCATTGGTAGAATGTTTTTTATCGATGATTAAATAGTCATCTAACACTTTTTCTTTGCGCATTTTATGACTAATTTCTCGTCCACCAGAATCTGCACCAACAATAGCATAATAAGCAGTTTTTAAACCAAGTCGGCTGGAACCCACTGCGTTGTTTGCTGCATTCCCAGCGACAGTGCGATGAAATTCATCTACAGGTAATTTGTCGCCCCAATTAATGATCGCCTTCAGCACTCCCTTCATGCGCTTGATCTCTATGTCATGAATTAATAAAAAAGTATCAATGGTTGGGTCGCCAATGGAGATCATGTCGAATTTAAATCGCGATTTTGCTTTCTTCATACTTTCAATTTTAAACATTTCTTAATAAGAACAAACTGGTACGGCTGGGAAAAATGTGGCAGCGCTGGCACCTGGTGAGATCCTTTTACAATAGGCTATATTCTCAAAAAATATTTCAATACCATAACTGGTTGGGGTCGTACCATTCGGTGAATACTGAAGCTGATAAGTACAACTGGCAGCGCCGCCAGAAGGACAAGATGGATCCTGCGGGATTGAAGTTATATATGGCGTACCCCCTGCCGGGATCAATGCATTTATTAAATCAGTTTTATTTGAAAAAAAGTCATAAGCCAGACCGGAAGTCATAGGAGGATAATAGCCTTTATCCTGATAATACAAATTCATGGCTTTTTCAAAGGTAGCCATGTCTGCCATCCGGCGAGCGTCGCGACCCTTTTTACGAGCCGTAGTGACAGCATAAGTAATTACAGACGCCAAAAGCGCGATGATCGTAATAACCACCAATAATTCAATTAACGTAAATCCTTTTTGTTTTAATTTATTTTTTTCGTGCGATAACATTTTTAATTGCCAGTTTTATTGAATCTTTATCCATACCAAATTTTTTGATCAGCTCCTCAGGTTGTCCACTTTCCCCAAAGCTATCTTGGACGCCAACCGTTTCTACCGGAATCGGATAATTTTTAGCCAAAGCTTCAATTATTGCACTACCAACCCCGCCCATCACTTGGTGCTCTTCTACTGTAACTATAGCATTTGTCAGTTTAGCTGCCCAGGTAATTGTTTCTGTGTCTATCGGTTTAATTGTGTGACAATTTACTATTAACACACTAATTCCCTCTTTTTCCAATTCTTGAGCTGCGAGAAGTGCATTATATAGTACCGAACCAGCGCCGATCACAGCGACATCTTTACCTTCTCGGAAAATCGTTGCTTTACCAATACTAAAGGGGGTTTCTTCTGTTGTCATCACCGGTGTTTTCTCCCGTCCAAGCCTGATGTATGCCGGTCCGGCAGAAGTTCCCAAAGCAATTGTCGCTTTTTTTGCCTCGACAGAATCTGCGGGCAATACTACGGTCATGTTTGGTAACACCCGAGTTAAGGCAACATCTTCTAATGCCTGATGAGTTGCTCCGTCTGGCCCGACCGAAACTCCGGTATGATGCCCGGCCACTTTTACATTAGCTTGTGAGTAAGCGACTGATACACGGAGCTGATCCCAATTACGGCCAGGACTAAATGTCGCGTAACTAGATACAAAAGGAGTTTTGCCTGTAAGGGCTAGGCCAGCGGCCACACCCATCATGTTTTGTTCTGCGACCCCACATTCTATAAATCGGTCTGGATATTTTTTAGCAAACTCTAACACGCGCGTGCTTTCGGCCAAATCTGCTGTTAAAGCCACAATATTTTTATCATGCTCAGCCAAATACAAAAGCCCTTCACCAAAACCATTTCGGCTGGGAACTTGCTCTATATCTGGCGAGCCAATTTTCGAATTTAATTTTGCCTGCGCATTTAACATTATGAATTATTGCAAATACTCTTTAATCTTCTCTTTGTTGTGTTGATAAGCAAATGACACTATCAACAAAATTACGCCGAGGCTGATGAAGGAAACAATTCGGTATGCCATTTCCAACGCTGCGACATCATACAAGAACACTTTCACAATCACTAAACCAAACAGCAACAGCGACACTTTTCGTAATGGCCTGAAAGCCGCTTTGATAGACCCAACGATCAAAATTACTGCCCAGATCAACCACCATAAACTGATTAACAAATTTCTTTCGTTGCCTGATGCATCAAAATTGTAGAAATTGATAATATCCCAAGTGACTAAAAACCAAACAAGTCCGGAAATTAAATACAATAGCATTCGGTGTACGCCTTTTTCAAATTCAGTCAGCTGGTCTTCTTTAAACAAAACGTAGGCAAAACCGAGAGCCAACACCCCAAGCATTTCCAACCCAAATTTCACACTTAGGATTAACGCGTCAATTTTCTCATACGGATAGGCAATTGCCAGCATAATGCCAAACAGAACTATGCACAAACCCCAAACTCGCAGCTCAGCGCGATGTCTGAAAGCGCCAATAATAATACCAAGCAATCCTAAGGCGTATACAACTATGGTTTGCGTATTCCCGGTAAATTGCCACATCAATGCTACCACAAACATTAAAGCCCCGACAAAAGATAATAAATAGTTTATTACCTTATTTTCAATTCGATCAATATACGCATAAATTAGATAGGTCCACAGGCCGGTCAGAGTTACAATCAAAATTGAATAGTCTTCGAATTGTGATCGGGCAATCATTAAGGCAGGCATTGCAAAGATGACATAAGGAACAAATAACAATAAGGCAAATTCTTTCTTGGCTTCTTCCGTTAAGGTTTCTTTTGAGCCATTCATTAGGTATGACAAAAACAAAGTGGTCGATGCAAGCTGCGCAAAGAAAAATACTAGATAATATCCATAAAAGTGTCCAATTACTGGTCCCACTGCATAACCCCAAATCATGTTCACAACAATTCCCACAAATTGGATCACAAAATACACATTATTCTTTGAGTGCCACACCATGGCAAACAATCCAACTGTCAAAATGCCAAGATAAATTAGGAAGATCACCAGTGACTGAGAAGAAAGGGAAAGAATTAATGGAGTTAAAAACGCTCCGCTCCAGGCAATGGCTGAGAGTGCCATTGATTTATTTTTTTCCGCCAGCACTAATGTTATCAGGGTAATCAGTGCCATGATAACCAATCCAAAATAAATATCTACCAAACCATACATTTGGACAGCTGCATAAATGGTGATATACCAAATCGCCAAACCACCACCCGCTAAAGCAATAGCGTACTTTTCGTATTTATCTTTCCAATATGTGTAAAGGACAATTAACAAAGTTCCTATGGCGCCACCAATTATCAAGCGCATCCAAATTCCAATCCAACCTTGGTCGATCGCGTACTTTAGGAAAAACCCAATACCAAACAACAAGGCAACAACGCCAACTTTCGGTAGATAATCAATGAAAGTTTTAGCTTCGCCTGGTGGTGTAGGCCGCTGAGGAATGCTAGCAGTAGTCTTCGCAGGTGTGTTTTTAACCGGCTCGATAGACTGAAAGGCTGGCGTCTTTTTTTGATCCGCTGCAGCCATAGGCATAGACTTACCGTTGGTGCCTGGAATATTTTTCGACGCTAAAAATGTTTCAATCTTACTCACCCTTGAACTAAGGTAAATAACATAGAAGACCAGTCCGATGACAATTAAAATTGATAAAAAGTCCATGGTTTTTTGTTTAGTTTATTTTTGTTTGATAATTATTCATGTTCGCTTTTGATTTTGCCGCCGAGTGTGCGGAGTTCTTTTAAGGCCACTTCGGCCTGATGACCTTTTGGAGGTGCGCCAGGAATTTCCGCGATGTCAGGCGGTGTCCCATGCCATTCGTAACGTCCTTCCATGAAATCAACACCTTTACCTGGGATTGTATGGGCAATAATGACGGTTGGTTTTTCGTAAATTGCTTCGGCTTCAGCATAGGCATTAATTATGGCTTGCATATTGTGGCCGTCGATTTCTAAAACATGCCAGCCAAACGCTTCGTACTTAGCCCGCAAATTTTCTAGCGGCATAACATTTTCGGTAAAGCCATCAATTTGAATATTGTTTCGGTCAAGAATTGCTGTAATGTTATGTAGTTTTTCTTTCCCAGCCAGCATCACTGCTTCCCAAATTTGACCTTCATCTTGTTCGCCGTCGGACATGACTAAAAACACGCGACTTTTCAGTGCGTCCATGCGAAGTGCCAAAGCAATACCCACAGCTTGCGAAGCACCCTGCGCCAACGGCCCACTGCTCGTTTCAATGCCTGGCAATGCCAAATTATGTGGATGGCCATGCAAGCGCGTGCCAAATTTACGCAAAGTTTTTAATTCAGCCTTTGGAAAATATCCCGCTTCGGCCAAGGTTGCATATAGCACCGGGCACGTGTGTCCACAAGACAGCACCAACCGATCGCGCGTTGTCCAATCCGGATGCTGCGGATCATGCTTCATCACTTTAAAATATAGCGCTGTAAAAATGTCTGCTAAATCTAAAGGCCCGGCACTGTGTCCAGAACCGGCTTCAACAAGCATCTCAATAATATCTTGCCGAATGTCGTTGGCCTTATATTGTAATTCCTGCAGATTCAATTTGTTGGAAATTTTGTTTGATATTTTCTGTTTCGTATAGCGCAGAACCGACAACTAAATAATTAGCGCCAGCATCAATGAGAGCCTTAGCATTGCTTGCTTTGACCCCGCCATCTACTTCAATTATAGCATTTGGGGCTATATTTCTCAAAAATCTCACCCGTTCGATGCTCTGGATAATAAAAGCATTCCCTTGCATACCGGGTTCAACCGACATGACTGTAAATTGTTTGATGTTGTCAGCAAAATATCTCAACACGGATACTTGGGTTTGGGGATTAATGGCAACACTCGCTGTCATTCCAAGTTTTGTAATTGTTTCCAAGGCTTCTTCTAATTGTGTTTCGTTTTCAAAAGATTCGTAGTGCACAACAATCGTTTCGAACCCAGCGGTTTTATAGTCGGCAAAGTTAGTTGGTTTGATAACCATCAAGTGTGCTTCCCAATGGTATTTTTTGGGCAAATCACCCACTAAAGCAAATTCATGAATTGACATAGTTTCGTTTTGGACAAATAGCCCATCAGCAAAATCGACCTGGATAGTTTTCACTTTTTTACCCAGAGTCGCAATTTGGGCTATTTTTTCCGCAAAACCATGCGGTGTTTTTTCTAGTATCGCAGGGATGATCATTTTTCCAATGTCGTAATCTTTTTTATTCTTCGTACGTGCCTCGCATCGGTTGAATACGGCGTGGACAACCAAACTTTTACAATCTTCTCAGCATCTTTTTGGGAAATATAATCGCTAGGCAGGCACAACACATTAGTCATGTCATCATTGCGGGACATCTGGGCTTCTTTTTCATTCCAAACTAAAGCAGCGCGAACATGAGGAAATTTGTTCGCGACTATACAGACGCCCTGACCACTGCGGCATATCAGAATACCCAAATTTTGCATCGGGTTTTGTGACACCTTCTTACCTACGATTTTTGCGTAATCAGGGTAGTCATCCCCTGCCTTGATTTTTTTTGCTCCGACATCCACAAAATCAAATTTATATTTCAGCAAAAACTTCTTTAACTGTTCTTTCATTTTGTAGCCGCCGTGGTCAGCGCCAATGTATATCATATAATTTGAAAATTAAATTTAGATTAAACTGATCTTAAAGCGCTATGATTTTATTAAAATCCTCTGGCAAAAGGGATGCACCGCCTACCAGGGCACCGGCAACATGAGGCTGTTCGAGAAACCCAGCCGCATTACTACCGTTCACACTGCCGCCATACAGCACTCGCGGCACACCAAATTTCGTACTAATGTATAAACCAATTTGCTCAGCATGCTCCGGAGTCGCGGCATGGTGCGAACCTATCGCCCACACTGGCTCATAAGCAACAACAACCTTACGCGGATCCACATCTTCAAGTGCCGCTTGCACTTGCGCGCCAACAACCTCGGCAACTTCTAAAGTATCTTCTTTAACAGTTGTACCGTATCCAACACAAATAATTGGTGTGACTTTATAATCCAGCAAAGCCTGGACTTTGGCATTTACCTCAGCATCGGTCTCACCCATAGCGCGGCGCTCGCTGTGCCCCACAATGCAGTACCTTACACCCATGCTCGCCAAAGCCGCCGGCGAAATCTCTCCTGTGTACGCACCTTTAATATAGTGCGAGCAATCTTGCGCGCCAACATGTGGATATTCGATCGATTCCAAAAACAAAATCGGCGGACACAACACCACATCATTGGTCGTTGATACATCAATCTTGGCAGCCAAAGCCACGGCCTCATTGACTGTCATCGGATTCAATTTCCAGTTGCCTACAATTAATTTTCTGGCCATATATTTAATCTCCTCTTAAGAACTTAGCGGTTTCTTCTGGTGGCATTGGATTAACCGGAATACCGGTCGCATATTCAAAGCCTGCCCAAATTGTTAACCGCGGGAACACAGTTAAGTGCCAGTGGTAACTTCCCTCTTCGTACTTTGTTAAACTGTCGCGGCGCACCGGCATAGTGTGAATGTAATAGTTCAGTGGTGGATCAGACAATTTTGTATACAAAGTTCCCAAAACTTTTTTAATCGAGTGCGCTAAGTGCAAAGTTTCAATTTCAGTAATTTCTTCGTAACGTGCGCTATGACGTTTTGGCAAAATCCAAGTTTCAAACGGCGAACGCGACGCATAGGCCGAAATCACCATAAAGTGTTCATCTTCGTAAACTAAACGGTCTTGCAACTTCGCCTCTTCCTTCATAATGTCGCAGTAAACGCATGTGCCTTGATCCTGAAAATAATGATACCCGCCAGAAATTTCCGCATGAATATGCGGTGGAACCATTGGCGTGGTAATAATCTGATAGTGGGGATGCACCAACGAAGCGCCGGCATCACGGCCATGATTATGAAAAACTTGAACGTAAGCAGTTTTTTCGTCTTTACTTAATTCAATAATTCGATCCTTAAAATTGCGCAAAGACAGTTCAATAATTTGCGCGGATTGCAAAGCCACGGGCTCATTGTGCTTCCGAGTAATGATTACTTCGTGCTCGCCGTAGCCACTACGCGCATTATAAAAATCTCGCTGTGACTGAATAGGCACATGGTCAACAGATTTATACTTGTTTGGAATTACGCGGAGCTGCCAATCTTTAGTGTTGGGAATACGACAGACGTCATCGCACAAATCTGGGTTTAAATTTTCATTGCCAGGACAGAACACGCACTTTGGATCAAGTTCTGGCAAGCCTGCCATTACACTGTAAGTTTTAAAATCTTCTGGACGTTTATTGCGACCTGGAGCAATTAGCACCCATTGCTTAGTAATGGGATTTTGTCGAAACTGGGACATTCGGTTTTTATTTTTAAATTTTAATTTATAGCTTATCTAAATAATTTTGCAAAATAATTTGCGCGGCCAGACTATCGATATCTTTTTTACCCCCTGGAACTTGAGCGGCCATGACCGTAGACAACCGTTCGTCCATGTACTCAATTGGAATTGAAAATCGTTCGTTAAGCTCGTCAACAAATTCTTGCACCATTCGAGTTGAATCCGTTTGTGCTCCCCCCATGCTCAATGGCAAACCAACAACAATTCTTTCCACGCCTTCATCGTCAACTAAATCTTCGATTTGTTGCCAAAACTCTTTCGGCGAAACCACCCGCAATTCTCTGGCCAATGTGTGGGTCTCGTCAGAGATCGCTAGCCCAACGCGTTTTGTACCATAATCGATTCCTAAAATTTTCATCCGCTTTTTTAAAGGTTGTTAATTACTCGAACCTAACGTTATATCAATATTTTTCTCAGAACCGTTACTATATACTTTAAAAGATACGCGATCGCCTGGTTTAAAGGACTTCAATAAGTAGGTCAGTGAATTGTCTTCGTTGATTGGTTGGCCATTTACTTCCAGGATAATATCGCCTTCTTTCAGGCCAGCTTGCGCTGCGGGGCTGCCAGGCACAACCGCGAAATCAGCAGGAGTACTTCCCGGCACAAGCAACGCGCCATGGTCACGTGCCAGCTTCTCTTGGTCAGCAATCGCCTTGGTAATAACCATGTAACGCACCCCGACAAATGGGCGCACAATCTTACCTTCACGCGTGTAACTATCCAAAGCAACTTTAGCGTCGTTAGCAGGCAAAGCAAATCCTACAGACTGACTCCCAGAGGCTACGGCTGTATTAATCCCAACTACTTGCCCGGCAAAGTTTAACAATGGTCCACCGGAGTTACCAGGATTGATGGCCGCATCAGTTTGAATCACGCCTTCGAGCTGTTCGCTGCCTGTGCGATCACCTGCCATAATATGCCGCGACAAACCAGACACCACACCGCTAGTCACAGTATTCTGAAATTGCCCTAATGAATTACCAATTGCGATTACATGTTGGCCGAGTTCGAGCTTATTGGAATCCGCAAATTCTAAGTATGGCGCATTGTTAATATCAACTTTGACAATTGCTAAATCATTCGACGGGTCAGTTGTCAAAACTTTTGCATCATACTTTTGACCATCACTTGTAACGACTGTATACTTTGCCGTCGTATCAGCAACAACATGTTTATTAGTTAAAATCAAACCATCTTTACTTACAAAGAAACCACTTCCAGCACCAACTTCCTGCAAAGTGGAAGAATTAGACGGGCCGCCATTACCATAACCGAAGAAATCAAACGGAAATGAATTGTTAATTTGTTTGGAAATCACTATAGACACAACTGCGGGGCTAGCTTTTTTTACCACCTCAGTAATCGCTGAGTCCTCTTGCAATACTAAATTCTGATTCACTGTCTGCGAACCAGTTCCATTCTTTCCGAACAATTTTTGAATTTCCGGGCGGTTGGCTAAATTAATCGAACCATAAAGTCCGCCAATCATCCCCGTAACCAATCCAACAACAACCATTGTCAAAAACATCCGGCCACCAGATAATGGCGGATGTGCTGGTTTGGTTTGCTCTGATGTTGTTTCTTCTTCTGGTTGGTTATTATAATCTTCCATACTAAATTAATCTAATTTTTCTTAACTGCCTGTTGTCGGTGGAGTTTGGTAAGTAGTTTGCGGGATTGGAGCGATCGGTTTGATCTGTGGGGTTTTCAAACAAACATTTGTTTCCCCCAACACTCCGAGCCCACCTGCACTCGCTCCAGCTCCGATTGGTGTAAATACGAATTTATTAATTAAACTTTCTGTGATCCCGGCGACTAAAGTACTGATCGGGTTATCAGCATTGCTGGTTCCCAGTTGAATTGTTCCAGAGATAGCTGCCGACTGCGTATTAAATATTGTCGACATGGTCTTGTTGATTTGACCAGAAATAATATCACGTCCTGATTTCAAACCAGGGCTTAAAACTTCTTTAGTTGCAGCCTGATCCGCTTGTTGCTGGGCAGTACTAGCTAAGGTTGTGTAATATTCTTCCCACCAGTTTGGATAGTTCTTTTCGTCCCCACCTAATTGAGCCAACTTATCTAAGAAGTGCGGATCATTTGGATCTATGACGATATTTGAACCCTGATTGGTGCGCGCCTTAGCAACATAAATTTTCTTTAACTCGCCTGGCTTTGCATCAACACAGAAATACTGAGGCAAAAACTTTTGAATAATATCCTGATCAACCGGATCGCTAACAAATTTCTTCATGTATTCCTGGGTATAGTAACGGCCCAGATCGTTCGAATAGTAAAGTTGGCTGGCAATGGCAAAGTTCTTTTCGATTTTCCCCATCAATTTGTCGAGCATGTTTACTGCAAATTTTCCAAACGAATTCGCCAAAGCTATTTTTATACCATCCCGAACCGCAGCTTGGATATCTACCACAGCCCATTGCGCCTGAGCTGTTTTCACGCCAGGTAAACCTGATTGAGCAAAGTCAGTTTGCTGCATCGCATCGTTTAAAGCATACTTTGCGCTCAGCTTAGACATTTGCGAACTGGCTTCATCAAGTCGGTTATTAATGGCTAAGTAATGACCATAAACATTTGACCAGGGTTCAGCGTTGGTTCCGTTGGCATAATCTTTAGCAGTCGCCAAAAATGAATTGTAACTAGTGTAAGCTGCTAAATAATCTTTTTGTAATTCAACAGCGTCACGCGGTACAGATAAGCTACGGATATTCGCTAACAAGTTTGTAGTATTGGCTTGTGCGGTTTGAATTTTGTCAGTGTTGGCATTATCTTGAAATGCTTCCGAGGCGGAAACCTGCGTACTCGAATTATAATTGGTGATCATTGAGCCCAAGCTGTTCATATACTGAACTACTGATGGCTGATCATTACGCGCTGCAAGTTTAATATCGCTGTCAGGAATAGTTGGTACGACTACTTTTTGTTTTGCGTTCAGATCAGTTTCAACTTCTTCGCGAACCACATCTTCACTGGCGACTTTTTTCAAAAGTTGCTGGCTCGCAGCATAATCAGGCTGAACGCTATCAAGCAAAGCCTGATACTGCTTTGTCTCCTCCTCTGCCGCTTTTTTCTGAGCATCATAATTCGTAGTGTCTTTAAATCCAAAAGTACCTGGGTTCACCAAAGTTATGGTGCCCAAAATTGCGATTATCACGACAATAAAGCCGATGAGATATTTTCGCGGGATTTCATTGAATTCCATTTTTGTTTTTTGTTTCTAATTAATAATACAGTTGATTTTTGAATTTATTTCGGCTTACCGGCTATTCAACCAGTTCTCCACCGAAGACTTTGAGCGCGTCGCTGATAGCGTCGACTGTGGTGACGACTGTTGAGTCGGGTTGATTTCTGTTTATTTCCGCTCGGAATTGCAAGTTTTTGCCACTGACTTGCTGAATGGAGTCTAGTATAAGCGCAGCGTGTTTTTTGTTGTCGAGGTGCTCTTTATGAAATAGATATTTAACTGAGATTATAATACGGCCGTTTTCTACTTCGGTAACAGGAGAGTTTTTTAAGAGGGTGGCAATCGGACTGTTTTCCGTTTTGACTTTAGCCACAACTTCAGGCCACCATTGAAGCAAATCTTCTAAAGTTTGGTCTGTGTGAATTTTTTGTGGAGTTTCTTCTGTCTCGGTAACATCAATTTTTGCTGTTTTTTCAGTTTTAATTTCGACGCGTGGTTCAGGGGTTGATTCTTTTTGTACTGCATTTTGCGTTGCTGGTTGCGAAGTTGCTTGTTGCGGAGCTGTTTGTTGCGCGGCTTGCGAAGCGCTGGCAACCTGCCCAAACATACTTCCTTCAATGGCTGCGAGCAATAATGGTAGATCTGGTGAAGGGCTCGAGCTTAACTCTTTGTACGAACGCAAAAACAATCGGATTACAAATAGTAACTGAGGAAGTGCAACAGTAGAGGTTTGCTGAGCAAATAAATCATTATTTTTCAAAAGCGGATCAGAAGGTTGCGCGTTTGTTAATTTTACATTCAAAACATGTCGCAAATACACTAAAATTGTGCGGTTAAATACTTGTGCATCAGCACCTCCGCTTAAGGCGGTATCAAAAAATTCCGGCAAGCTGGCTGATTGCTTTGTAATAATTAATTCCACTAAATTTTGCACCGTTGCTAAAGGGGTTACACCAAGCAATGCCTGAGCATCTTCGAGAGTTATTTTACTCCCTAACGAAGCGACCATATCGAGACGAGTTAAAGCATCGCGCATACTGCCTTCGGACTGAGCAACAACTGCATCAATGACGCCTTGAGGAAATTTTAGTTTTTCGCCTTTTGCAATTTCATTTAAAGCATCGGACATTTGTTGCGATGGAATGCGCTTAAAGTCAAAACGCTGAGTGCGAGAAATAATTGTGTCCGGAACTTTTTCAATGTCAGTGGTAGCTAAAATAAACATAGCGTGTTCTGGCGGTTCTTCCAAAGTTTTGAGCAGCGCGTTAAAAGCGGCTTTGGAAAGCATGTGAACTTCATCAATGATGAAGACTTTTTTGGTCATGCTGGAAGGGCGGAACTGAGCATGTTCAATAAACTCGCGGACATTGTCTACGCCAGTGTGTGATGCAGCATCAATTTCTAAAATGTCGAGCGAATTGCCGCCAGCAATGCTTGCACAAACGTCGCATTTACCGCACGGATCACCATCTTTTATATTTGGGCAATTGGCTGCCTTAGCGAGCAAGCGAGCCAAAGTAGTCTTTCCTACCCCACGGCTGCCAGTGAACAAATAAGCATGTGCTAATTGGCCTGCATTTGCAGCATTTTTGAGTGTTTGAACAATCGATTCTTGTCCAACCACCTCAGCAAAGCGCTGGGGCCGATATTTTTGATAAAATGCAGCCATATTACCCTAATTATACCATACAAACTGCGCATCTAAAAACCGCCGGAAGGGCGGTTTATCGATAATATCTTTAAGAAATTTCTACCTGCGGAACACAATTACTTTATAGCCAATAAAGTTCCAAATTAACGACAAGCAGGTGGCAGCAACTTTAGCTAAATTTTTGACGATATCAGGATTCAAGTTAAACTGCATGATGATATTTGAGAAAAATGGCCAATCGCTTGCTTTTACTGCCAAAACTACGACCGCACTGTTTATTACCAGGCCAATAACACTAACAATAAGGAAACTTACGAATTGCGTGCTGGTATTTCCTGGTCCTGTCAGACTTAAACCAAAGGCCATCCACAAAATGAACTCGATAACAATAAAACTTACTAAAACTAAGAGATAAAACAGATTACTGGCATCTAATCCTGCCCCAACAAAAACTGCGACAAAGGCAGCAAAGCCTAAACCACCAACCATTACTAAACGAAAAGCGTTCTGAAACAGAGTCATATTCACATTTTGAGCAAAAGCCCAGGCTTTATTCCAAAAATAGCTTTGAATTACTGCGGCACTAAAACTGAGCACGTTTAAAACGCCAAGCGGTAAGCCGGCTCCGATATCAAAAGTCTTAGTAATAAAATTCAAAATGATAAAATCGAGAGCGGTGTTTAATGCACCGATTGCGGCGAATCGCAAAATTTGTAACACAATTGGGCGACGCTGCAAGAGACTATTGATGCTGTCTGCAAATGGCATTTTTTTATTTAAGATTTATTGATAAATTTGATTGGAATTTAGAGTTCTTCGGCCTCGGGTTCTATGTCGGCTTCAATATCAGCCATATCTGGATTCATTCCCCCACCCTCGCCATGTTTGATAACATGCTCGACTGCAGCCCAGTCGCTATCGACATCTTGTGGGAGAACAATAGTAACTTCGTCACCGGCATCGGCTTTAAAGTAAGTCAAAGAAGCCAGTAAAACTTTATAGGCCTTACCTTCGGCCAAAACTTTGTAGTCGCCTTTTTCATCTTGCATCAAAACACCCATGACTTTGCGGCGTTCTACTGGACCGATTTGTTTGTAAATAAATGAGCCGTCCTCGGCAATAGTCAATTTAAGTACATCACCTTCGACAAGCTTACTTTTTGAAGCATAGTTAGCAGGTACAGGATATTGTTTGCCTTCTGGGCCGATCATATTTTGTCCATCGAAAACTCCTTCGATGACTTTATCACCTTCAGATGTGGCCAGGCCGCTAGCCTTTTCGAAAACAGCCGAAGTAGAGGTGCGCACAGGGCCAAGTCCACCGCTTTCACGGAGGAGCTGTTTGGCTGACTGAATATTCTTTTCAGCAGCGTCGATCATTTGCATGACCAATGCTAAATTGGCAGATTTGTCCATAAAGGTGGGTTTCTTTTATTTTTGTTTACTTTTTTGTTTGGGTTTCGTTTGCTATAAACGCTGTGGATATTATACCACATGTACTATGAAAAACAAGTAAAATTTTGCACATCTATTCACTTGCATTTATCTAAAGAATACAGTATAATAAATTACCTTAATTCTAGCTGCGCTAGGGGTAAGGAAACTAAAACGGAGGTAATATATGCAGAGAAAAAAACTCGTTCTAAGCGGGCTGATGATTTTTGTGATTTTCATCAGCAGCTTTGGTACGGTCATCACCGCATCTGCCCAAACAAGCAGCCATAAAGAACTGGTTGCTATAAAGGTAGATAAACACGGTCGACTGACCGACAGTCATGGCAAAAAACGTGACTGGCGACTGTTCGTATTTACCTATTTCGACAGTTCTGGCAAAAAGCCTCTTCCATTAGGGCATGCTCGAAAGCGAAGTAAGGTAATGTTTATTGATGCAAAGCTACTGAAAATAGATCCCTTCATGGATAAAAAATCAGCAGCCTACAAAAAATTGCGAGCATACATGCGCGCAGAAAAGAAACATCATCCAAATAAACGCGGTCCCAGAAAAAAAACCGGCACCAAAAACACTTCGGACTCTCCAGCAACATCAAAGACTGAAGCCGGACAAACACCCCCCGCGGCGACTAACATTCCTGTTAGCAAGCTAGAACCATCACCTGCTCCTACGGTGGCACCAGCGCAAGGCGTTACAACGGAAGAAGGGGCGGAACAAAGCATTGAGACGTGGTTTGGTGGTAACTTTGCCGGAATGTCTTTTTTACTTCTGGCGCTAGCGTGTTTAATACTTTTATACGTTCAAGCGTTCTGGCAGGTTAGGGCTTTCTCCAAAAGGTCTAAAACCTCCAGCCCTTCGCCAAGGGTAAAAAAACCCGCTCGTACAGTCACTACCATAAACCCGGTGGGAGCAAAAACAGTTGGAACCCCAAACACTTTTGTATTCACTGGAAGCCAAAATCTTAGAATATGGTGGAATGCATATTTACACAAAGACACCGTACTCGCTCGCCTCTTGGCGCGCATCACGGAAAAGTTCAGGCAACGAAAACAAAGACGCGAAGCCAAACGTCGAAGACCTGGATCAATCCTTAATATCCTATAGTGTCTGTGTAATGGATCTATTCCACTACAAACCAATGATGGGTTTAAATGCATTCCTAATCATTGCAGAGTTTAAATACAGTCTCTGATTTTTCTCAAAACAATAACTATCGACTTTGCAGTCGGTTTTTATTTTACCTCGTAAACCACAATATTCCCCTGTTGATAAAAATTTGAGTATTGGTCGGGGTGGGCATCCATGAAATCTAAAATGTCGCTATTACGGTTAGATTCCACAAATACAAACTTGCTATGGAGTTGGTTCTTAATTATATCGTAAACTTGGCCGGGGTCGGTCCAGTCATCGGGGTTGTCGTCAGCAATTTTTCGCCACGCCCAGTATTTGTCAGAGTCTTGTAAATACAAAAAAGTTGGATCCATGCCAGCCAAATAATAATTGGCGTCATCCCAATACCAAAGCTGTGGAAATTGATCCCATTGCGTGTTTAAAACAATATCACCGGTCTGACTGGCCGCGCGCATGGCCTGGGCAGCATTTTTGTAACGATCAGACCTGTCGCCACCCGCCAATATAGAATTTACCTGGCGCAAATTAAATTGAAACGAGAAAGCAGCGACAGCAATGAAGGTGATAACAATAAACTTAATTTGCCAATGTTCTTTGAATGCTTTGCGTAAATTTTCCACCGGGATACTCTTGAAGTAAGGAGTAAAAGTAATTGCCGAAGCCAAAACAGCGAATGGCACAAAATATTCAATGAAGCGACGATGCATTAATGCAAGGATGAGAAACCCGAACGCAAGTGATTGCAACCAAAAAGTTAGCCAATTTAGTTTTTTTAAACGAAGTTCGTTTAAAGTTACGACGAAGGACATCAGCCAAACCACCAGCACCACAAAATCTGTTTTGATAAACCAATCTAAGTTATATGGCAACCACTCATTCCCCGCGGGTACAGCACTCCCCGCTCTTAAGCCAGTTTCAAAAAGCTGATTAGCCAATGATTGCAGTAAGTGTTGATGGTGTGGATGAAATAGCATGCCTAGGACAATTCCAGTTATGACTGCGGCAGCAGGCCAAAGATCGAGCTTGTGTTCGAAAAGCAATATGGCCAGAACATAAGCTGCCACAATGATTGGTAAAAATACAAAACCGCCGTAGGTCCATACGAAAATGAAAGCTGTTAGCGCAATAAGTGCGATGGCAGTTTTTTTGCGGGCGCGTTGCCGCCACATCAAAAGCAAGATGGCGGCGAACATCAAAGCCAAAGAAAGTGTGTTGGCTTTGACTAAATTGATACGAAACGTAAAGTCTACTGAACCAGCCAGGAAAAGTAACGACCAAAACCACAAATGCGGGGTTTTGGTTTTGTAGAGCGCGAAAAGGAATGCCGCAAACGCGATTAGCGCGAAAATTACGACAGAGGTTTGCAGACGTTCGACGGTGTTAAACGGGACTAACAACAAATGATAAAGATAGTGCTGGTCAGCGAAGCCATTTGCCCAGGTTGTATATGGTAGCCAAGTAAAGTTGTCTGTTAAGTGGCCTGAGACAAGTAGCTGAGATACTTTCGCGTGGTAAAAGCCATCCGGGTCGGCAAAAAGGCCTCGGTTTAGGAGTTGGAGAGGTGTTAGTATAAACAGTCCCAGAAGGAAGCTAATTATCCAATCTTTTTTCATACCAAAATTTAAATAAATAGTTACCTGAGAGTATACAGCCAATAGTAAAAGGGAAAGCAAAAACAACATCAATTAAATAATGTTGGCGAAGATAAATTGTTGAAACCCAAAGCAGTATAATTATGGGAAGTAAAGTACAAAATAAATACTTAGAATTCCGATATGCGACGTACAAATAAGCAAAAGTGCACGCAACATGAAGACTTGGGAAGCAATTTCGAGCTGCATTATTTAAGTTTAGCAAACCCACACTAACATTATTCATAAGCACTCCCTCTAAATCTTTCTGGAATTTACCATTTAGATATAGTTCTGGGCCTACCGCAGGCACGAGCAAATAGAAAACATACCCAAGAAAAAAAATAATGGTGATTATGGTAACAAATCTTAATGTTTCACTCTTTTTATCATTTATATAGAAGTAAACGGCTAGAATTGGAATATAAAAGAAAAAGCTTAGATAAACTAGATTCATTAACTCAGTTAGATAAGGACTTGCGATATTTTGTAGCCAATTATTCAACACTGAAAAATTAAAAAAGACTAAATCATAATGTATCAAGTCTGAATCCCGATCAATCGGTGAAATTATATGAATCACCGATTGTAAATTTTCATAGATAACAAGAATCAAGATACATACGAGAAAAATTCTCGCATACATAAAAATCTTGCGCACATGGTCTCTAAAAATCGGAAGGTCTTTTTCCCTAAACAAGTTTACTGCAAGAACCGAAAGCAAAACAAATAGTGCGAAAAAAAATGCAAACAACAACAGACCCAAAACCCAGTTGGAAAAAAGTGGTAAAAAATCAAAAGTTACTTGGAAACGCCAGCTGAGAAAAACACAAACAATGAAAGCTGGTGCTAAGATCAACTCATGTAAATAAAAATTCCGTTTCAGCCATGATATTCTCATAGATAAATTATATAGCAAAAGTGATTAAGCCAAAACAAAAAGGGCCAACGCAAGCGTTAGCCCTTTCAGTGTTTCGAAAGTCTTTTATTCCACGGTCACCGTGGTGTCAAAGCCTTTACTGTTGTCAGACCAGTTCTGGCTGGGATTTGCCTTGCTCGGATCAAGGTCATTGATCGCGAGAAGTAAATTTCCACTTGAACTAGCTACCCCCTTATAATTTGGTCCGACCGGAAACCAAGAGCCATCCCCGATCTTTGCGATCAGAGCGCCCTTGAGAGCGGTTGGACACATATACATATTGATGTTCGAGAAGTATTCTTCCCTACTTATCAAAGGTGAACCAGTTGGCGACGTGCCACCGGGCCCACATTCCTCATGCCTTGTTGGATTGCCTGGATTTATATTCTTCCAGACTGCTGTTCCTGAGCCGGTGATAGTAATCTTCGACCCAGAAGAAACGTATCCAGCATTTATGCCGTTGTAGTTTTTCGCATCCACGAAAACCTTTTGGGTTCCCGCGACTACTTTTCCTTGCGAAGGGGCCGCTGTATTAGAGGACCCGATCGAAGTTGGATTGTTTCTCGGCGCTGGACCGAAAGCCGCTACCGTCCTTTCTCCTAAAAAGATCAAGAACGCGAGCAATACCACAAACAGTGCGACCATCGGCAGGCCAGCTTTTTTATTTTTGCTGACTGCGGTGAACACGATACTTAACAACAAACCAGCAAAAGCGATAAAAAGAACAATCGCCATTCCATAGTTTGTGGAAGCAAGGTTTTCCATCGCTGTATACTTAGGACCGATCGTTTCGATACGATCCGTAACACCCGACCAGAGGTTGGGTGCCATGTAGCCCAATGAATAAGCGATGGCCAATCCGATTCCGACAAGCACATTAAGTATGCCGTAGAACCGGAGCCATGTTCCGTTCTCAGATCCGACGATGCAGGCTCCGAACAAAATTGCCCAGGAGCATCCAGCAACAACGAGAAATGCAAACGGATTTGTATAAACAGGAAATATGATCGCATAGGCACAAAGCAGTTGCAATGTCGCCGCGATCGAGAAAATCACTTGATACACAAACCTTACCGCATCAGCAGAAGGCCCTTCGGGAAGGTTTAAACCATCCCCAGGTAGCCACTCAGTTCCTTGATTCAAGACAGTTCGGATTGCCTCATATCCGTAAGTAATGCCCGTGAGTGCGACTGCGCAACGAGCAGCAAAAATTACTAGAAGCAAACCACCAAACAGCCAGGCAAAACCGAATAACCACATCGCAAATCTGGGCACATTAGCCCAGTAGCCGATCAATGTCCCGCTTACAAGCAAGGCACCAATGAAGGCTGCAGCCCTTACCAATGAGGCGAAGGCTGCATCGATGTTGTCATCAACCCACAGAATAACGTCAGCCCCTGTCCCAATTAGGCGGCCGAAAATCATTTGAAGAAAATTCATTTTTTTCCTTGCCCCAATTTATTTACGGAAGGGGTTTAACCATCCTGAAATTCCTCGCGCCGGCTTTGAAGCCGCTTTCCGGACCGGATCATCAGAGAACCGATCACTCAACCTCTGTAATGACCCGTCCATATGCTTCTTCGCCTTTTTGGCTTGTTTGCCAAACAGTTTCTTATCCTTGTCAGCAAGGATTTCGAACTCTGTTTTGGAAAAATAACCCGCGGCGATCAGCCAATCCTTGCGCTCTTTATGTGTGCCGAGAGCGGCCGCAGTGGCCAACTTATTCTGGCGTATTTCGGCGTTCGCTTCTTTTGCGTGGCCGATGCGAACCCTTCGCATAACTTCAGGGCTTTTCTTCTCAAGCTTTTTGAAAGTCTTGATCAGATCTTTTGCATCAGCGTCCGTAGCGAGTCCTAACCGCATAACCTCCATGAGGTCCTCGGCCAATTTTTCCTCGTCACGTTCGCCAACACCATGCGGATCCGGGCGGAGAGTGGTGGCCAAAGCGATCGCCTCGTCTTCCTTGTCTTCTCCGAGCAAACCCGAAATCTTTTGTAGGGTATCCTTTACAGGCCCCTGATTTTTCCCGAACAACATGTAAGCAGTTGCATCGGCGCCAAGGGATAGCAGATACTCCATAACCATCCCCACACTCTTGTCTTTTATTTTGTTCAGAATCTCTTGCTTGTCCATCATTACCTCTTTGTCAATCTGAAGTGAAGGGATTGAGCAGTTTCTGCATGCGTCACTGTGACACTGCATGACCTACCCAGGAAATTAAATCCGATCGATTGAAGTCCGCTTTTTGGCGTTGTCCATCGATGCGCACGTACGTTTGTCGCGATAGGAGCACCTGTGAATAAATTACTAATCGTGAGCGGCGCAGTAGATGTGATTATCATCTTCTGCCCTGCTAACTGATTAGCGTCATTAAAGGTGCTAATGTTTCGCTTAAACGTATGACCAGCAGTAACTCGTTCTTCGCTATCACCCGGAGGGTCAAGTTTGAAGCGACCTGCTTTCGAAGCGACTGAAACCGTTGGCACTGAGTCTTGAGGGATCGGTCTAGTAACACGCTGTGAACCATAAACGATTGACACATGTGTCACAAACTCATCCAACTTGGAAATGTCGATTGACTTTTTCCCCAAACCCGTCAAGTCAGTGATGACTTGCTCGGGCACTCCAGGCGAACTTTCTAGCCTCGCCTGGTAAGGATTGTTCTGATTGCCGACGAACAGATCGATAGCTGTGGAGATAGGTTTTCCATTCTCCAAGTACCGAACTGTAAGATGTATCTTTTCGCCTTTCTTGCCTTCCACGAATAATTCCATGGTGGCCTTTGGTCCTTTGGGTGAAAATGTCTTTCCGGCTCCTGTGCTGACGATCTTTATATTGACTGCCTTAGGTTTCGCTGGATCAGAGCTATCGACGTCGAAAGTTACCTCGTCGTCGTCTGACAGCTTTTTTTTGTCCGCTGGATCAACATCAGTCACCGAAAAATAGAGATCCCCACTGCCCGAAGGCGAAGGGAAATCCAAATATCCACGTTTTCCGTTAAAGATTTTCACTTTTGCCTGTGGCATGTAGTTTCCTCCGAAATATTCAGTTTTTAATGTACAATTGCAGGCAAAAGGTTATTTTGCCAAAACAATTTACTTGATAAATAAGCTGTTTTCGCTAAATAACCGTTATTATTTAATTTGATATATAGTATACCATAAATCTTGATTATTGTCAATAGATACTAAAAAACCCCTTTGTTTTGGGGTTTTTTGTATATTATTCCAATGCTTTTCTGGTTTTTAGTAACTCTAGACTTTCCATTGCTTCATTTTCTATACTTTCTAAATCTTTGAGTTGTTGAACCAATTCTGCTGTATTTTCCAGATATTCTTCATTAGCTCTATTTTTAGCTTTTACGTAAATTTCGGCTATTAACGTATACATTTCGGCTTTTTCGTTCTCAGTTAGATCTCCCGCCAAAGCTTCTTCTATAATTTTTTTTGCCTCTTCAAGATTATTACCTTCCAAATATTCTTGCAATAAATCTAAATTATTCATTGAAGCTCTCCATAGCAAACTTCAACAAAATCTGTTTTGATTTTGGTAGTTTGTCCATTAATTTGTCATTAATATAATCAACTATAAATGTTTCAGTTTCTTCCTTGGTCTTCCCACCAAGTTTTTCTCGCTTAAATACTGGTTTCAATACTTCTTTCATTTTATTTAAAGTAAGTGAACCATCTTTAATGTTTTCAACTGCTGATTTTAGATCTTTCGTAAATGCTTTATCTAAATTATTATCAACTTCTTCCGTGAAGCTATCCAAATCAAAACCTTCCGGAAGATACTCACCCTTCTCTGTCAGTTTGTCTATAAATGCTCTTGTCTCATCTAATCCTTTGACTTTTTTAGTTGCTTTATTTGCTGGATCAGTGAGCTCTTTAAGTCGTTTATCAACTTTATTTTGTTGTAGTTCACGAATGCTTTCCATAGGTTCTAAGTCATCAAATATTTTCCCTCGTAAATCTTTGATATTACTTAGAAGGGAGTTTAATTCCACTTCAGTTTTTTCACCTTCCTTAAATTTTCTAAAGATTTCAATGGACTGATTCTTTAAATTGGCTAAGTCAATACCATTCTCAGTAGCAGATTCTCTTGCTGCTTTATGGTCGGTAGAGTACCGTCGCATAAATTGCAAACTTTTTTTCGTGCTTGCAAGTTTTTGTACTGCTTCCTGTTGAGCTCGCAGCTTTTCCATCCCTCCCAATTTCTCTAAAGCTTTATTTTGTTCTGTAACCTTTTCATTCAACTCTCGAAATTTTGCTATCTCTGAAGAAAGTTCACTGATTCTTTCAGGACTTTCTATTAATTGTTGTTCTAGGTATTTATCTATTGCTTCCGCTACTTGTCCTGATTCGTCTTTATCAAAACTTAAACCAATATCTTTTTTGAAATCATCTTTAATGATGGTTTGAATTTCTTTAGATACTTTTTCTTTACTCTTGAAAGCTTCATGAGACTTTTTCAAGGTCTCCAAATTTGAATCCACATCTAAACTAGGATCGGAATCCACGAACTTCATAAACCGAGCATCATTAAATATGCTCTCTTTATCTTTTTGGTCCTGCTGGGTTTTCAGTTCTGCCTCTGTTGGACCTGCGGGCGCTTTGTCTTTTCTACTAAACCATCCCATATTTTTGATTAATTAATTACCTTCAATATATCCCATAAAGATGCCGATTGTCCAGATCTGGGTCTTTAAACCGTCTTCTCCACACTTGCCTCACCTGCAGCCATCATGTCTGCCACGCGACTCGCCTCTAAAATTTCCGACTCCACCTCTGCGCGAGGTCGGCCAAACTTCAAGCGCGACAACTGGCGTATAGCCGCTGCCACACTCGCCTGTTCTGGCGTTGCTTTCGGCAAAGGATAAGTCGCCATGTTAAACGGCTTTGATGCTGTCCCGTTAATCATCAACTTTACAAACGCATTAAAGCGATCAACATTCAACAAATCAAAATCATTAAACACGGGTGCGAATTCTTTGGCCATAACTTCAGCATCTTCCACACCAATTCTAAAACTTACCATACTACCTGCATTCCCAAACACCGCGTCACGCAAGTCGTGACTGCCCGCGCCTTGCACACCAGCACCTTGTTCTAACTGACCCAAAAACTGATGGCCAATAATTAAATTCAAACGATACTTACGCGCCTCACTCAAAATGGAAGAAAACGCGTCAGTAATAAAGTTTTGAAATTCATCTACGTACAAATAGAAGTCACGCCGTTGATCTTCCGGAATATCTGCGCGTGACATGGCGGCCATCTGAATCTTACTCACCAAAATCAAACCAATCAATTTAGCATTCATTTCGCCCACCTTGCCCTTAGCCAAATTCACCAATAAAATTTTTCCATTATCCATTACATCGCGGAAGTTAAACGCACTTTTCGACTGACCAACAATGTTGCGCATCATGCTGTTCTCGACGAACCGTCCCACTTTAGAAACTAAATAACCCAACATTTCTGATTTATGAAAGTCCGAAGTCTTCGCCATTTCTTTTTCCCAGAACGCGCGCACAACCGGATCAGTCAACTTTCCAATTTTATATTTTTGAAATTCTACATCGGTGAACATGCGCGGAATTTCCACAATCGTTCCCGGATGCTCACTGTCCGACATTAAGGTCAACATAGCGTTACGCATATTGTGTTCAAACATCGGACCAAGCATGGCTGGGTCTGTCACTAACTTGTAGAAAATGGAGATCATTTCCTGTACAGCAAAATCTTTTTCGCTCTCTTCTCTAATTTCGAGCATGTTCAGACCCATTGGTCTTTCCGTGTCGAACGGCTCGAATAAAATGACGTCCTCAGCGCGCTCTTTTGGAATGTGAGGTAAAATATCTTCAATGAAATCGCCATGCGGGTCGATCACGCACAACCCTTCCCCATTCTTAATATCTTGCACAGACATGTACTTCATTAACTCGGTTTTACCAACGCCCGTGCGACCAAGAATGTACATGTGGCGGCGGCGATCGTCGCGCGCAGCCTTAATCTGTGTTTCCACACCACGGTAAATATTGCGCCCCAGCAATACGCCTTCGCTAGACAAATTGACCGGCGCCGGCGCCTTTTTAGATTGCAACCACTTAATATTCGGCGTTTCCAAAAACGGCGTTGGCAAATGCCAAAGGCTAGTTAGTTCTTCTGTATTTAAAATCATCTTCTTGCCGTATCCGCGATAAATCCGGAAAATAAAATCTTTAACAATATTCGGTGTCTTACGCTTCTTTAACCTAAACCCGTTAAACGGCGGCATGTTGTACTGCAAAAACGACGACACAATGCTATTCAAATTCACTGCCGCCGCACCAGGATTTAGTGATGAAGTAATTATGCGAATATTAGTTTTAAACCCAGGTCGACTGGCCTTCTCTTCAAACTTCTTCACCATCTCTTGTTGCATTGGTGTTAAGTTTATCGGGCTATACATACCAGATAAATCCTGATGATGCTGACCAACGCTGTCACCTGGAACAGATTTCCCTAAAGTGCTTTCCCGCACAGTTGTAAAAGCTTCACTGGCTACGCGGGCACCGATCCCCTTCACAACTTTGTCTGGATTTTTTCCTTGCTGGATTTCCAGCGCCATATGACGCGGTTTGTGTTGCCAATGATTTCCCGCAGGTGACAAAATAAATTGAATTGCTGCGCCTTCCCCATCACCCATCTTTGACATTGCATTGGTCAAAGAATTCAACGGATCGGTTTCCATATTTTTGTAAGTGCGGATTGGGAAAACATACGGGCGCATTGCTTGTAATTCTGCAGCAGCAATTTGACCGCCTTTTTGGAATGGATTGTAACCGCGGATAATTTCAATGTATGAATGCGGATACTGTGCCTGCAATTGCTTTTCAATCAACTGCTGCAAATGCATTGGACAGTTAATGTAAAAAGAAATCTTTTTGTCGACACAAGCAATTTCAAAACTAATATATTCTTTGGGTTGCCACCACCAATTTTCATGACTAATTTCCGACAGCGAAGTAAACAATTGCTCAGCCACAGCGACCATATTTTTTTTCGCTTCTTCGTTCGTTGCCAACTGCGGATTTTTATCATCAGAGTTTTCCTTTGGCATTTGCACTTCCATAAACACCCACTTTTTTGTGCGAGGCAGAATCACTTTGTTCAAATACCAATGGCGATGAAGGTAATAAATAAGGTACGCCAAAAAGACCGTTACCAGGACGGCCAATACAAGAACTGCGATTAAAACTGAGTTTACCTCAAACGGCATTATTTGATGGCATTATCGGAATTTTTACCAAAATCTAAGGCACCTTCCTGGATCTTCTCGGCCATAGACAAGTACTCATCGCCCGGATGATCCCCGGTTAAATCGTTAGTAGTTTCTTCCACGGATTGCAAATAGTTGTTAAGGTTTTGAACTTTTTCTTCATTGCCCATTTCGGCCGGCACTTGGTCAGGAACCAATGCAGTGAGATCAGGTGATTCTCCAAAATTGCTTGGGTTTTCCTGTTTCGGCGCGATATCAATTGCATTATGATCCAGAGAATGATCGGTTTCTAAACCTTTCGCCTGTTCTTGGGCGTTCTCTGGTTGATTTTGAATGTGATCTGGAGTTAAACCAGCTTCCAAATGTCCTTTGTTTTCTTCCATTTTTTGTTTCTAATTGTAGTTTTGTCTTCAATATTATACCATATTTGCATGCAAACCTAAAACTATTGACAAAGGCTTAATTTAGAGGTATATTATTGGTGTATCCATGAAGCGAAAGCTTTATTCAGCCACGGCTTTCTAGCCCATGCTGAAAGTGGGTACGAATTAAAGCAGCCTTTTCTTGGCTGTTTTAATTTTAAAAAACGCTGTAAAAAATGATTGGGCCCGATCCAGTTTTCCTGAGAACCACTTCTACTGAGCCTGGCTTCAATGCCAAATATATCTCAGTTTTATTCCCGATTACCCTAGCTTCTGTATTATAAATGGACTGTGCCGAATTAATTATTCTTATTGCTTCTGATAAAAGTGATAAACGGCGTAAATATTCCTCTTTAGTTCTAGCATGACCTAAACCATTATAACGCAAGTGGTATAATCCTTTGGAGTTAAAAATCACATCTGATTTTAAAACCGGGCAATAAACTTTCCTGATGGTTTTATACCATCTTTTTGTTTCTTCAATAAATTTTTGTGTCATATCAAAATAGATAAGATATCAGCTTATCTAAAAATCAAAATTGCGTCAATAAAAAAGCCCCTGGAAAATTCCAGAGGCTTTAAAAAAATTTTATCTAGTAACCTTTGTAGTCATGCATGGTCAGCTGCGCTTCTACCTGCTTGATCGTTTCAATGACTACAGAAACTACAATTAGTAAACCAGTACCACCAAGAGTCAATGACTGCGTGCCAGTCCAATGCTTTACAGCAAATGGCAGCACCGCAATAATTCCAAGGAAGATTGAACCAGGCAAAGTAATGCGGTTCAAAACTTTATACAAGTAGTTCGCAGTCTGTTGTCCTGGTCGAAGTCCAGGAATGAAGCCACCACTGCGCTGCATGTTTTCTGCAACGTCATCAGGATTAACAACAATATTTGTATAGAAGTAAGTGAAGGCAACAACCAACAAGAAATATGCGCCAGCATAGTACCAACTTTGGTTGTTGGTGAAGTTGATAACTTTCTGTGCCCAATCAGCAATCAAATGAGTTTTCGCAGTGGTAAAGAATTGCGCAATGATCGCTGGGAACAACATCAAGGACAAAGCAAAGATAATTGGAATAACGCCGGCTTGGTTAAGTCTCATCGGCAAGTGAGAATCCACTCCCCCAACTTGACGTTCACCGCGCATACGTTTTGCATATGACACCGGAATGTTACGCTGTGCTTCTGTTACCAAAATAACTCCGGCAATGACCAAAATAATTCCAGCCACAAAACCAATAATCATTGGGAGCTTGCTTGGATCATACAATTCAACCAAAGAACGCAAACTTGCTGGTAAACGAGCAATAATACCTGCAAAAATAATTAACGACAAACCATTCCCAATTCCGTATTCAGAAATAATTTCCCCAATCCACATTACCAGCATGGTGCCGGTTGCAATTGCAAGTAGAGTCAAAAACCACTGGAACGGACTAAATGTTCCCAAAACTGCACTTGCACCAGGTTGACTAGCAAGCAAGCGCAAGGTTCCAAAACCAGACAGTACTGCTAAAGGAATAGTTAAGAAACGAGTATATTGGTTAATTTTCGCGCGCCCAGCTTCACCGCTTTCCTTTTGAAGCTCCTTCAAAGATGGCACAATCATAGTCAACAACTGCATAATAATAGATGCAGTAATGTATGGACCAACCCCAAGCATAGCAATAGAAAAGTTGGTTAGTCCTCCACCAGA
The DNA here is from genome assembly GCA_964473815.1 of uncultured Candidatus Saccharibacteria bacterium. GTDB lineage: Bacteria > Patescibacteriota > Doudnabacteria > UBA920 > UBA920 > UBA920. The sequence goes on from CAYYQK010000003.1 coordinate 71,798, forward strand.
GAAAATATCAAGTAAATTTAAAAATTGATTACCGGCAAAAAAAGTTTTCAAGCCAGTAGCATTTACGCCAGGAATTGGGATATGAACTAAAACACGAGTAGCTAGCAACAACAAAAGCACTGATAGAATCTTCCAGCGCAAGTCTTTAGTTTTCCAAATCAGGGTTAAAGTATTCATAGTATTTATTTTACCTTACAAAGCGAAAAGTAGCCAATTAGGCTACAGTTCCACCAGCTTTTTCAATTGATGCTTTTGCAGTTTCAGAAACAGGAACTTTAAAAGTAAGTTTACGAGCAATCTTACCCTGCAAAATTTTCACCTTATTAGATCCAGATGGGACTAAACCTTGGCCACGCAAAGAAGCAACTGTTACTGTATCACCATCTTTAAATACCGAAAGTGCGTCCAACTTAATTACTGTTGCCTTGTCATGCAAGCTCTTAAAACCACGAAGTTTCGGAATCTGACGAATCAACGGTTGACGACCACCTTCAAAACGGGCTGGCAATTTGGAATGACCAGTACGCTTGGTCTGACCTTTATTACCACGAGTGGAATAAGTACCATGACCACTACCAATACCGCGACCAACAACTTTGCGGCGCTTTGTAGACTTTGGATGCTTTTTTAATTGATGAAGTTTGATCATATATTTACTTGCGGGCACTTAAAATTGTATCTTTGCTGCGCATAGATTTAAATGCTTCAAATGCAGCGCGAACATTGTTTACTTTGTTGTTAGAACCCAACATTTTAGAAATAACATTCTTCACACCAGCCATGTCGAGCACGCTACGAACAGCACCACCAGCAATAACACCAGTACCAGGACGAGCCGGCAACATAATGATTTGCGAAGACTTGTACTTCAACTTGATTTCGTGCGGGATAGTATCGTTAATCAATGGCAAAGTAATCATGTTCTTCTTCGCTTCGTTAACTGCTTTGTTTACGCTTTCAGCAACATCATTACCTTTTTTCAAACCAATACCAACTTTACCTTTGTGATCACCAATAACAACTAAGGCGCGGAAGCGCATGCGCTTTCCACCACCAGTAACACGCGTCACGCGCTTTACTTCTACAACCTTTTGGTCGAATTCGCGTGGTTGACGATCGCCGCCTGGACCACCGCGACGTGGACCACCGCGACGTGGACCGCGATTGTCGCCACCACGTTCACCACGGCCGGCATTACCTTCAGTTTTTCCTTGAAAATTATCTGGCATATTAAAATTCCAATCCTGCTGCACGCGCAGCTTCAGCTAGAGCTTTCACTCGGCCATGGTATGCATACCCGCCGCGATCAAACACAACTGTATTAATTCCTTTTGCTTTCGCCTTTTCTGCAATACTAGTTCCAACCTGAGTAGCTGCATCTGCTTTTGCAGACTTTGCTTTTAGTTCACTGCTAGAAGCAGCAACTAATGTCTTACCTGTCTTATCATCAATAATCTGAGCGTAAATTTGAGAATTAGAACGGAATACCGAAAGACGTGGGCGATCTGTTTTCCCAATGATAGTTTTGCGAACACGAGTGTGGCGCAACTGACGCTTGTCTCTCTTAATTTTTTCCTTGTGCATAGTCATATATTTACGTGTGATTATTTACCAACAGCTTTAACAACTTTACCGGCCTTACGGACGATAGTTTCATCACTGTACTTAATACCTTTACCTTTGTATGGCTCTGGCTTCTTTAATTCGCGGATGTTTGCTGCAGTCTGACCTACTAATTGCTTATCAATACCAGTCAAAGTTATGGTTGTTTGATACTGCAAGATACCAACTTTGGCCGGATCTTTTTCTACCTTAGCTTCAACGCCTGCAGGAATTGCAAAACTTACTGGGTGAGAAAAACCAAGGCTCATCACCAATTCTTGGCCACGAACTTCAGCTTTAAAACCAACACCAACTACATCTAATTGCTTTGTGTAACCGGCGTTAACACCATCAACCATGTTCTGAACCAAAGCGCGGAATAAACCCCAAAGAGCTTTTTCGCGTTTGTCTTCTTTCTTAGCAACATCAACTAGAACTTCCTGACCAGCTTCACCAGCTTGAATTTTAACTTCTACCTTTGGATGAATTTCTTGAGTAAGACTTCCCTTAGATCCTTTTACAGTTAAAACACCGTTAGCCAATTCAGCAGTAACGCCATTAGGGAGAACAACTGGTTTTTTTCCAATACGACTCATATATCTACAATTATCTTTCTAAAAGCTTACCAAACTTGGCAAACTACTTCTCCGCCCAAACGGTCTTTGCGGGCTTGTTTATCTGTTAAAAGACCACGTGAAGTCGACACTACAGTCACGCCATAACCACCATTGGTACGAGGAATCTTTGCAACTGGCAAATAGATGCGTTGGCCTGGAGTAGACACACGCTTAATACCAGAAATTACCGGAGTACCGCCGTTATCATATTTTAAATTCAACTGCAAAGTCTTAATGCGACCTGGAAGTTCGTTTACACCACTAATAAAACCTTCTTGCAATAATACATTTGCCAAGCTGTGCTTGAACTTTGAGTAAGGCATTACTAACTCAGCCTTGCGGGCAGCAAGAGCATTGCGAATGCGGGTTAACATGTCTGAAATAGGATCTGTATACATAGGATTGAGTTAGTTTACCAAGATGCTTTAACTACACCAGGGATCTCGCCTCGACTAGCAAGTTCACGGAAACAAATACGGCAAAGAGCGAAATCGCGCATAAAGCCAGCTTTACGGCCGCATTTCCAGCAACGTCGAATAACACGCGAAGAGAATTTCGGTTTGGTCAAGCTTCTATTTGCTTTTGCGATTAGAGATTTCTTAGCCATATTAATTAGTTATTTTCTTTGACGAATGGGAAGTTCATAGCGGTCAACAGTGCTTTTGCTGGTTCGTCTTTACCAGCGTTCGTTACAACTGATACTTGTAGTCCAAAAATGTGTTCAAGTGCTTCATTGGAGATTTCCGGGAACACAATGTGTTCTTTTAATCCCAAGTGATAGTTACCGCGGCCATCAAACTTTGCGGAAATTCCGCGGAAGTCTTTAACGCGAGGTAATGCCACTGAAACCAGCTTGTCTATAAAATCGTACATGCGTTCGCCACGAAGAGTCACTGCCATACCAACCACTTGCTGTTCACGAATCTTGAATCCGGCGATAGACTTGCGAGCCTTGGTTTCGACTGGTGCTTGCCCAGCAATTGCTGTTAAGTCGCGCTTAATAGATTCCACATACTTACCGTCTTTCAGGAATTTACCAATACCGACGTTGATCATCACTTTGGTAACTTTCGGTACTTCCATCGCATTTGTGTAACCGAATTCTTCTTTCAGCTTTGGAACGATCTCTTTATTATATTTTTCTAGTAGTCTGTTCATATGCGTTCCTTAAATAGCCTTTCCACTTTTCTTAGCAATGCGTTGCTTGGTTCCGTTTTCGAGTGTCTTGTAACCAACGCGTGAAGGCTGCCCAGAATTGCTATCAATCAACATTACTTTTGAAACATTGATTGGCGAAGACAAGCTGATCTTTTGACCAACCTGACGACCAGTGCGGCCTTTGGAGAACTTGGTGTGTACGTTGACATTCTCAACCACGACCTTACCAATATTTGGCAAAGCGCGTAATACAGTACCAGTCTTGCCTTTATCCTTACCGGATAAAATCTTAACGGTATCGCCTTTCTTAATTTTCATCTTAATCTTAGTCATGTCTGTAAAATAAATTAGATAACTTCTGGCGCCATAGATACAATTTTATTGTATCCTTTGTCGCGAATTTCACGAGCCACTGGTCCGAAGATACGGGTTCCGCGTGGTTCGCCTTTTTCTTTGTCTACCAATACGCCTGCGTTTTCATCAAAACGGATGTAAGAACCATCTTTGCGACGGATTTCCTTTTTGGTGCGAACGATTAGCGCGTAAACCTTATCACCTTTCTTAACCTGGCCGCCAGGAGCTGCCTGACGTACTGATCCTGCAACAATGTCGCCTACACCGGCAAAGCGACGGGCATTCTTTCCGTTCACGCTGAAAACGTTGACGATTTTGGCGCCAGTGTTATCTGCGATTTTAATTAAGGATCGTACTTGTAACATACAGGTTAAGAGAGATGATTAGATTAATTATTGTGAGAAACAGTTTTGATAACTGCGAAGTGCTTGTCTTTCGACATGGGACGAGTAGATTCGATTACTACACGGTCACCGATTTCGCAATTATTTGCTTCATCATGTGCTTTGTACTTAATCGACTTGGTGTAACTCTTGTGATACTTAGGGTGACGCATGCGTACATCCACTTTCACCACAACAGTTTTGTCCATCTTATTCGAAACAACCACTCCGGTCATTTGCTGTTTTGTAGCTTTTTTTACTTCTTCTGTCATATATATAGAGGTTAGTTAGCTCGTAAATAAGTAAGGATACGAGCAATGTCCTTGCGGATTCCAGAAAGTTCGTGAAGATTCTTTACTTGGCCAAGCTTTTTCTTCATAGCTAGGTCAGCAGCTTTTTCACGAAGTTCAGCTAAATCTTTACGAAGCTGATCCGGAGTTTTCTGTGATAATTCTTTATAAACTAGTGTCATACAATTATTTCCTTCAGCTATTCTTTAATCAAAAACTTAGTCTTCACTGGCAACTTGTGAGCTGCGAGTCTCATTGCTTCACGAGCCTGAGCTTCAGTTACACCATCCATCTCGTACAAAATGCGCCCTTTCTTAACAACAGCAACAAAGTGAGATACTGCACCTTTACCACTACCCATTACAGATTCATTACCGTGATCAGTGATTGGCTTGTCTGGGAAAATGCGAATCCAAATTTTACCACCACGGTTAATACTGCGAGTCATGGCGCGACGAGCTGATTCAATCTGGCGAGCAGTCACAAAAGAGCCTTCGAGCGCCTTAAGCGCGAAAGAACCAAATGCGATAAAGTTACCAGAAGTAGCTTTGCCTTTGTTATGACCGCGGTGATGCTTGCGGTGTTTTACTTTCTTAGGGATTAACATCTTTTCTTAAATATTATTTAGATTCTTTCTTCTCAAAAATATCGCCACGGTAGATCCAAACCTTAATACCAATTGTACCGTAAGTAGTGTGCGCAGTTGCCTTTGCAAAATCAATATCAGCACGCAAAGTGTGAAGTGGGATTTTACCAGCAGACAAATGTTCAGTACGAGCGATTTCTGCACCGTTCAAACGACCACCAATAGCAACTTTTACACCCTTAGCACCCGCTTGCATAACTGCTTCCAAAGACTGCTTCATCAAACGACGGAAAGCAACGCGCTTTTCGATTTGTTCAGCAATGCCGCCAGCAATAACTGCCGCGTGCAAATTCATATCATGAACACCATCAATATTAACTTTCAGTTCTTTCTTAATGCCGAGCTTAGTCTTGATGCGCTTCTTCAATTCTTCAATTCCAGCACCGCCCTTACCAATAATCAAACCAGGCTTTGCGGTTGCAATGGAAACAGTGATTGTACCGTCATTCAACCGTTCAATATCAATGCGCGACAAACCAGCCTTGCGAAGGTGATTCTCAAGGTATTCACGAATACGAATGTCTTCACGAAGAAGTTCTACGTAATTCGCTTTTGAAAACCACTTTGACTTCCAAGTGTCAGTGATTTTCAAACGGAATGAAGTTGGATTGATCTTATGTCCCATAACGGTTAGTTAGTAACGATTATTTATTTAAATTCTGCGGGCTAGTTTCATCTTGCTTTACTTCTGCTTCATTTTCATGATGCACTTCTTTTGCTTCAGCATGAGTTTCAATTACATCCGGAGTTGGAGCAGTTTCAGTAGTTACATCTTCCATTGGTTGTAATGGAGAAGGAATCTTGTCGACTTCTGCTTCTTTAACTGGCTTTACTGCTTTCGGTACAACGGCCGGCTTCTTTTTCTTATTCTTGACTTCACGTTCTTCCAAAATGACGTTTACGTGACTAAGTTTGCGGCGAATAACGAACGCGCTTCCACGAGCACGTGGGAATGAACGCTTCATTACTGTCCCCATGTCAGTCGTAATAGTCTTGATGAACATATTGTCGCGATTCAAAGAGAAATTATTTTCAGCATTTGCAGCGGCAGATTGCAACAACTTCGTAAGCATCTTAGCACCCTTTTTGTTGGTGAACTGCAATTGAGTTAAAGCAGAATTTACATTCATGTCTTTTACTAAATTGGTTACCAGGCGCATCTTGCGAGGCGCAATGCGCAAAGAACGCGCATGTGCTCGAACAAGCACCGCTTCCTTAGGGGCTTTTTCTGCTTTAGCTACAGGCTTTTTTGCAACTGGCTTAGTAGCCGTTGCTTTCGCAGTAGTAGCTTTCTTATTCTGTTGTGCAGTCTTTTCTGCCATTATTGTTAATTAAACTTTAATCTGTAAATACTTATTTCTTCTTAGCCGGTGCAGCAGCTGCAGCTGGCTTGGAGGCTTGAGCTGCGGCAGCAGCCTGTTCCTTCGCCATCTTACCACCGTGACGGATAAACTTACGGGTTGGAGAAAATTCTCCTAACTTATGTCCTACCATTGATTCGTTCACCGATACATCAATAAATTGACGACCGTTGTGAACCTGGAAGATGAAACCAACCATTTCCGGACCAATCGCACTATCGCGAGACCAAGTCTTGATTTTATCACCAATCTTACCTGCTGCAACTTTCTTGAGCAAGCGTTCATCAATGTATGGACCTTTTTTTAAACTTCTAGACATATAATTAGATTATTTAGTGCGCTTGTTTACGCGGCGCTTAATAATGAATTTGCCAGATGGCTTCTTCTTATCGCGAGTACGAACACCCATTGCATGTTTACCCCAAGGAGTCTTTGGATACTTCATACCAATAGAGTTCTGACCTTCACCACCACCATGAGGGTGATCAACCGGGTTCATCACTTTACCACGAACTGAAGGACGGATACCCATGTGACGGCTGCGACCAGCTTTACCAATGCGCACGTTCATCCAGTCTGGATTTGAAAGTGTGCCGATAGTAGCTGTACAGGTTTCGCGCACTTTGCGAATTTCACCAGATGGCATTTTCAATAGAGCGTAACCACCTTCAACGTTTTGCAACAATAAAGAAGAACCAGCACTACGAGCCACTTTACCACCGTGACCAGGAATCAATTCAACATCGTGGACAAAAGTTCCAATTGGAATTGCAGACATTGGCAGTCTGTTACCAGGGTGAATTTCAGCTTTTTCGCTAAACATCACTTCACTGCCAACTTTTAAGCCTGCAGGAGAAAGAATGTAACGCTTCACACCATCTTTGTAGAAAACTAAAGAGATGAATGCTGTGCGAGTTGGATCGTATTCAACAGTTTTGATTGTTCCAGGGATATCTTTGCGGTCAACACGAGAAAAATCTACTACGCGAATTTTTTTGCGCGCGCCGCCACCTTGGTGACGAACAGTGATTTTACCAGAGTTATTACGACCAGCCTTACGGCCCTTTGCAATGATCAGACCTTTTGGAGTCTTTTCTTTTTTATCAAGCACAGAAAAATCAGTCACACTTGCAAAGCGACGTCCTGGAGTTGTTGGTTTGTAGAGTTTTACTGCCATAGGTTTATGATGGTTCTACTAAATCAATTTTCTTGCTGGTGGGAGTAAGTGTAACAATTGCTTTTTTGAAGCTCTGAGTTACGCCGTAATTGCGACCAAAGCGACGAGTCTTGCCAGCCATAACAATCATGTTAACGCGGGCAATTTTTACACCATAGATCTTTTCAATTAGTTTGCGAACTTCAACTTTGTTAGACTTGCCCCAAACAGTAAATACGTACTTGTTTAATTTATCCATTTTGCCAGCTTTTTCAGACAAACGAGGCACGACTAAAGACCGGCTGCTTTTAGCATCCAGTTGGATTTGAACAGGAGTAGATTCTGTTACAACATCATCAGTCGCAGGAGTCTGCGTTGTTTCGGTTGCAGTTGTTTCTACAGCGTCGTCGTTATTTTCTTTGTTAGAAAAAATGGCCATGGATAATTAATAAGATTATTTCTTGTCAGACTTTAAATAAGTTTTTTCAATCACTGGTAATGCGTCTTTCATCAATACCAAGGTGTCAGCTTTCAATACATCAGTAACATTCAAGCTGGTTGCATTTGCAGACTTTAAGTTTGGAATATTGCGTGATGCGCGATCCAAATTTTCATCTTTCTTAGGAACCACAAACAATTGATTCTTGCCCAAACCATTTAGCTTCGCTTCAAACGATGCCATAATTTGTACAAATTCTTTTGTCTTTGGAGCTTCTAGCTTTAGTCCTTCAATAATGATCAACTTGCCATCAGTAACTTTATCAGACAAAGACATAAACAATGCTTTAGTCTTAGCTTTCTTGTTGATTTTCAAAGACCAGTTTCGATCAGAAGTAGGACCAAAAGTAATTCCACCGTGACGCCAGATTGGAGAACGAGTTGAACCTACGCGAGCGCGGCCAGTTCCCTTTTGACGCCAAGGCTTTTTACCACCACCACTTACTTCACCGCGAGTCTTAGTGTTAGCCAAACCTTTGCGAGCATTGCTTGCTTGGATGCGAACTGCTTCGGCAAGTAAGTGCAAAGTTGGTTTAACGCCAAAAATCTTATCGTTCAAATCGATTTCACCAGTTTGTTCAGCGCTTTGGTTGTATACAGCAATTTTCATAATCGTATATTGGTTCTACTATTTCTTCTTCTTATCTACTTCTGGAGCGGCAACGAATAAAGGTTTAACTGTGCCAGTAGAAGTAATTTTGATCATTCCGCCATTAGCGCCAGGAATAGCACCGCTAATCATTAAAAGGTTTTGTTCCATATCAACATCAACAACTTGTAAATTCTTTACAGTTACATTCTGAGTTCCCATGTGGCCTGCCATGCGGTGACCTTTGTTAACGTGTTGTGGATAACGTTGACCAATAGAACCAACGCTACGAGGTTTGTCGTGACCGTGAGATGCAGGAAAACCAGCAAAACCATGGCGCTTCATACCACCAGCAAAACCGCGACCCTTCATTGTGCCGATTACGTTTACTACTTCACCAATTTCAAATGTTGAGGCATCGATCTTTTTGCCAACTTCGTAATCTTCTGTGTTGTCTACACGAAATTCTACGAACTTACCAAAAGTTAAATCTTCTCCAGCCTTCTTGGAATGGCCTGCCTTAGCCTTATTTGCATTCTTGCTACCAGCAACTTTTGTAGAAATACCAAATTGAACCGCAGAATATTTATCCTTGCCGTCAGTAGCTTTAACTTGAGTAACAATCATTTCGGGTACGCTAACCACGGTAACCGGGATGACTTCCCCATTTTCTGCAAAGAACTGAGTCATATTTAGTTTTTTACCAACGATTAGGTTCATTATTTGCGGTTTTGAAAATAAAAATACTGGGAACTATGTACCCAGCACACAAAAATACCTAAATCGGTTTTGTATTAAAGGGTAAATAGTTTTCTGATCCGGACAGCTTATTGGGCTGATAACGTTCAGAACTTTTTTACGTGAATATTAAATGTAAGTTAACTCATCTTGATCTCAACATCAACACCTGCAGGCAGGTTGAGGTTGGTCAAAGAATCAATGGTTTTTGGAGTTGGTTCGAGAATGTCGATCATGCGCTTATGAACGCGCATTTCGAACTGTTCGCGACTATCCTTGTGAACGAATGTTGAACGAAGTACAGTGTACTTCTTCTTTTCCGTAGGAAGTGGGACAGGTCCAGAAATAGAAGCTCCGGTGCGTTTTGCAGTTTCTACGATTTGCTTGCTGCTCTGATCGATCAGCTTATGGTCGTAGGCACGGATCTTGATTCGGATTTTCGGCTTGTGAGCTGCTTTTTCCATTAATTCTTAAAGAGTCTTGTTAAAGATTTTGGCTTATTTGAGCCATAAAATAACTAGCTAAACTGTTATTTAGCTATTCTTGAATATTTTATATGGTTTTTCCATTTATGTCAAATATTTATGAGGAAAACCTCAGCTTTTTCATCATATTTGCGATTTTCATTGGAACTAAGAGGGATAAAATAAAATTTGTGTTACTTTGGGGGAAAATAAGCGTTATAACAGTACCAAATCTCTAAAATATTCCAAGGAGGCACAAATCATGAAATTCGGAGTTATTTTCGTTTTATTTCTGGTCATCGGTTGTTTATACTTTTTTGCTGCCTCAGCGGTAGTGCAGAGTAACAACAATCAGAATAATACTGTAAAGGAAATTCAAAACCAGATCAGAAACCGCAGTGTGGCAAAAACCACCCCTGAAAATCGGCAAAGCAAGCCAAAGAATGGCAAGCAATAACACTTTCCCCTATTTCCAACCAAAGAAGGCCTTCGTTTCGAAGGCTTTTTGGTTTTAGGCTTTGACATTCCCCAGTAAAGATGGCAAAATAGTTGATCTTAGATCTTAATACTGATAATAGGAGGAACCAAAATGGGTCGAATCACCAGACAAACCCTAAAAAGAGAGCGCTTTCAAAGAGTGCTGGATATTCGCTTCGTTGGTTCCTACGATTACTGGAACTACGAACATCAGAACAGTATGGACTGGGAATGGCAAGACTGGATGTCTGAAGTCTTTCCCGAAGCATCCAAATTTAATGGCATTCTTGCGGAAGCTGGAATGCTATTACTGCACGACAAGTTTGTGAACGCTTACGAACAACACTGCGAAACCCACGACGATGAACCGCAGTGGATTAACAAACTTCCCTATCATAATCGTGGCTTGCTGCGCTGGATTTACTTTGCGCAGTCAGATCCCGAAGACGTGTTTGAAAACTTTGCTAATCTGCCGTTCAGCGGATTGGGTTATCAAATAATGGAAGGGTCGATTACCGAGCAGCTAATAAGAGGCTTTAAACTGCATCGACTTAGTGGCATTAAACAATTGGGCGGCTTACACTACCCAATAATTTTTTCTCACGGTGCAGCGATGTATGTCAGAGAGTTTCCTCACGACCGCTATGCCCATTCAAATGATGTGGGAACCATGGCGATCTTAATTCTCTACAACAACAACCGAACCGAACTTGAACTACTGACAGGCAACATGGCCGGACGTCTTCACGATATTCTCACGCCAGCGTACGGCGACAGCACAAAACTCATCGACAAAAAAGAGTTCGATGAAGATCGGCACTTCCCCGAAGCCTTAGCAAATTTTGATTGGTCCCAAGTTCCGGCAGCTCCGAAAGGAATTGCAAAACTTTTGCCGCCAATCATCATGAACAAAGGTTTGATCGGGCAGGTTTTAGACATTGCTGACAAACTCGCGTATGTTGGTCGCGACCTGTACGAGTTCTATGTAGCAGGTCCGAAGCTGGAAGGATACGAAGAAATTCGTAAACTCCTCCGTAAGGAACCGCAACCATGTTCTCTATGGGAATGTGCGGAAATTCAGGATGATCAATTGTATTTTTCCGACAAGGATCGATTGATCAACTTCCTGATGATCCGGGCTACGTTGTTTTCTAAGCTCTACAACAACGCGGCTAGTCGTTTTTGGGAAAACTTCCTGATGACTTTTCTGAAGAATCAGTTATATATTCCTGGCCGGATAACTAAAACGGATTTACTTCGTATGGGTGACCGAGACGTCGAAGATTTAATAAACCGAGAAATCGGCGAAAACTTTTTCGGCGACTGGATCGGTTCGAAGGAAGAGCGAATGGAAACTTTCGCAACGATTGAGGAAGCGCAGAAACGACGCGCCGACTTAATTGCGAAGAACCGGTCCGTGGCGATGATTGAAAAATCTTTCGTTGCTAAGCCGGGCGTGCACTTCCATGTAGAAACCGAACGCGGCCTTCAGCCGCTTTCACAGGCTGATCCCGACGCTTCGAAACTAATCCGACAGACGATTATTCCGACCCATGAATACGCCCTGTTCTATCTTGATGTGCATCGCAATAACTTACCCAAGAAGTTGCGACGTCCTCAAGATTGGATTTAAAAAGCTCCCCTGCCTTACGGCCGAGGAGCTTTTCTTTTTATATTATGCTTGTTTTGATTCCAATTTACCCACTCTTTGTTCTAGGTTATCTGTGCGGTGACCCATTACTAAAATTTCCTGCTCATTTTTCATGGTGATTTTCATAAACCCATCGATATTATTTTGCATAGTATCAATCTTTTGTTCTATTTCTCGTAAATCTTCTTTTGTTGCAAAAACTTCCTTGAATTCTTCAATCAAGAAATTAGACAATTGTTTTAGTTGTTCGATGGTGAACATATATTCAGCGTAACAAAGATCGACCGAAAGTCAATAGGTTTTTAGATAAAGTTTTCCTGAATTTTTCAAAACAGAAACTCCCCTATTTCTAGAGGAGTTTTCTAAATTTTCAACTAATTACTGAAAACTATTTCTTTAACTAAACTATCTGCGCCCAGTTTTTCTGAAAGAAAAACGTAGCGCATCTAGTTGAGTGGGGAAAAGTTTTCTAGTAATTACTTAATAATTTTAGTAACGGAACCAGCGCCAACGGTGCGGCCACCTTCGCGGATAGCGAATTTACCGGTTTCTTCCAAAGCGATAGGAGTAATCAACTTTACGTCGATAGTCACTGTATCACCAGGCATAACCATTTCCTGACCTTCTGGCAAAATAACTTCACCAGTCACGTCAGTGGTACGAACGTAGAACTGAGGCTTGTAACCTTTGAAGAATGGAGTGTGACGTCCGCCTTCATCTTTGGTCAAAATGTAAACTTCAGCAGAGAATTCAGTGTGAGGAGTGATAGATCCTGGCTTAGCCAAAACCTGACCACGTTCAACTTCTTCTTTCTTAATACCGCGAAGTAGCAAACCAGCGTTATCACCAGCAGTACCACGGTCAAGTTGCTTCTTAAACATTTCCACACCAGTTACAACAGTCTTAGAAGTTGGGCGAATACCAACGATTTCAACTTCTTCGTTGATGTTGATTTCACCACGTTCGATACGACCAGTAACTACAGTACCGCGACCTTCAATAGTGAAGATGTCTTCAATCGGCATTAGGAATGGTTTATCAGTTTCACGAACTGGATCAGGGATGAAAGTATCCAAAGCATCAACAAGCTTTAAGATAGAAGGTTCACCCATATCAGAAGTGTCGCCTTCCAAAGCCTTCAACGCACTACCACGAATGATAGGAGTGTCTTTGCCTGGGAAGTCGTACTTGGTCAACAAGTCACGGATTTCTTCTTCAACTAAATCAAGAAGTTCAGCGTCTTGAACCATGTCACACTTGTTCATGTATACAACAATGCTCTTTACACCTACCTGGTTCGCAAGCAAAATGTGTTCGCGAGTTTGAGGCATTGGACCATCAGTTGCAGATACAACCAAGATAGCACCGTCCATCTGAGCCGCACCGGTAATCATGTTCTTGATGTAGTCGGCGTGACCAGGACAGTCAACGTGCGCGTAGTGGCGCTTGTCAGATTCATACTCCGCGTGGGAAGTATTGATAGTGATACCACGAGCTTTTTCTTCCGGCGCATTGTCGATGCTACCGTAGTCGCGAGCCTTTGCTTTACCAGACTTCGCAAGCACAGTGGTGATAGCCGCAGTCAAAGTAGTCTTACCGTGGTCTACGTGACCAATAGTACCTACGTTAACGTGGGTCTTGGAACGATCAAATTGTTCAGCCATTTGATTTCCTTTAACTATAAATTTTACATTCAGCGTTCCGAGACGCCCTCGATTCTTTCCCTATCGATGCGAGAAAGGAGCGAGGGATTCTCTTTTTTTCTTTCGGTTTGCACGATTGGAATCCAGAAACTCTGTTTGTAGTTTTTATAGCACCTTAATGATATAAAAACTGGCGCGCTTGTAGGCGCCAATCACAGTTTATTCTATGGACTTTCAGTAAAGATGTCAAGGTTTGTTTGATAAATACTGGCTTAAGTTGACAATTTATGAAAAAAGTTGTATGGTATAAAAAACTTTGACGAGGTGACTTATGAACATAACTTCTGTGATTTTAAAAGACGCACTGCTGTTGGTCTTTTGGTTAAATACCGCGATCCCAGCTGTTGCAATCTTCGGTTACTTAGCAGTGAAGTCGATTTGTAGTGCTTACGCTTCCATAACCTTCTTGTGGGCTAACACGTTCTGGGCTGACTGGCCAGTAAGAGAGTTCGCCGAAAGAAGAGTGGAAGAACTCCATCTTTGCGTGGTTAAGGACATGTGTCCCCACAAAGGGAATAAGGTTCACCTGTTTGTTGACCGGGCTCAATTGAAAACAATTTCGATGTTTGGAAAAAACACGGCTGTGGTTATAGTCAGTGATCTGGTCTTCGTGTGGTTAGAACGCATGTTTACCACAGGATCAATTCGAGGAGCCTTAGTGGTTCTTTGGGAAGGTTTAATCCCAATTGAGTCATATTGAAAATTTACTCGATTACTCGACCGTTTGTATCGTTATATCGCCATCAAATCTTGGTGGCGATATTTTTATTAAATACCAATCGGGTTGACTAGTTAATTCAGGTTATCTATAATCACTTATCAGCTTTACAAAAGACATTCAAATACGGAGGAAGACAATGAAAGTAATCAAACCTGTAACAGGGCGGAAGGTTCTGATCGGGGTAGCAATGTTCTTGGGCCTTTGTTTGGCAATATCTTATTTGGTCTCACGTTATAAAAACAAAGAGATCGACTATAAAGACATGACAGGTCTTTCGTCTGAGTCGACTGAAACTCCGCTTCCCACACCGACTCCATTGCAAGACTGGCAGGTCGAACAACAGGGAGTGATTGATTTTTTTACCACGGGGACCATTCGTGTTCTTGAAGTCTACAACTGTAATACGGCCGATAGTAACTCGCCGATTCTGTGCGACGGTTACTTATTTGCCAATAGGTACGGCGCCCGATATCGTTATGAGATCGGGTTTCGTCGAGATTATGAGTACGACACCCCGATATCAGTCTTGTACTACAAACTAAGAAACTGGAATCTATCTCAGTGCGATGAAGTTTCTTTTAAATCTTCTACGCCCGTCGAAGAGCGTCAAGAGGGTAATGCAATGAAATACATTGAATTTGAAAGGTTCTTAGGACGACAGTGTCAATAACTTTTCTGTAGATCTAGACTCAATCTCGCCGGCTTAATCCCCGGCTTTTTTATTTGCTTTTTTAAAGCGTTCGGAGTATAACTGACTTATACATAAGGAGGTGCGCCATGGCAATCATTTACCGAATAACCTGGATTAGGCTCGAAGGGCAAGCACCTGTGGTGGCTGGATATTCTTTTCATTATTCACTCCAAGCCGGCACTCTTTTCCAGCAAATAATTGCTGAGAAAAACAAAACCCTCGAACTTGAGGAACGATTGTTCATTAAGAATGACCCAGACATGCGGATAGCTGATCAAAACTTTTACGACCAAGTAAAAGGATACGAGCAGCGAGCCCTCCATTACGGTGAACTCAGAAAGAACGATCCCACTAAACCAGTCTTCAATGATCAAAAAATTCCAACTCTGGAAACTATGATCAGAAGGTAAACAAAACAGCGACCCTCTCACTTTAGGTCGCTGTTTTCATTTTTCTATTTTTAAATGTCGTCGAAGTTCGGCTTGATTTCTTCGTCCGAAGTTTGCGTAACATGCGGAGTTGTAAAATCTCCGTAAGGAAAGTCTAGTATACCTGCCTCTGCTGGAACTGATTTAAATAAATCATGAGCGCGTTTGCTGATGAGCGAATCAATTCGCTCTACGGGTTCAAACTCATCTGCTAAATCCATTGGTGTCGGAATTCGCATTGGCGCTGCAGTGCCGCCGTTGGTCGAAGAAATTACTTCTTCGAGTTGTGCCTGCAAAATTTCACGGTTAACTTTTTCTGATAAATCTTCGCGCGGTTTTGGTTGTTGAACTTGTGCGCCACTTGCGGCGGCGCCAGTCCCTGACAATTTTTGAAATTCATCATACGACAAAAACACACCCTTTACATTGCCGTCTTCACCCATCACTACCACTTTCCCCTGCTGCCCAGCTAATTGTAAAAATTCTTTGAGGTTCATAATATTATGGTATATAATATGGCAAAAGGAGGCAAGTTGCCTATGATGGCTTAAAAAAATAAGAAGACGGACACAAGCAAAAAAGGCTCCCCAAACGGCTGGAGCCTTTTTCTCTTGCAAATTTTACTGTCCCTTACGAAGGTTCATACCAGCGCGGGCTTCAATAATGCCAGCAGCCACATTCTTTGGAACTTCTTCATAGTGATCGAATTCCATAATAGAAGATGCCTGACCTTGTGTCATAGAACGCAATTGCGTTGCGTAACCAAACATTTCAGCCAATGGCACAAAAGCTGTAACAACTTTACGGCCAGTAATATCTTCCATGTCTTGTACTTTCGCACGCTTGGAGTTTAAGTCACCAATTACATCACCCATGTTTGCTTCTGGAGTGGTAACTACAACTTTCATTACAGGTTCCAACAAAATTGGATCTGCTTTTTTAACAGCATCTTGCAAAGCTTTAGACGCAGCAATTTTGAAAGCCATTTCAGAAGAGTCAACTTCGTGGTAACTACCATCATAAACCGCAGCTAAGAAGTCTACCAATGGGTAACCAGCGATTACACCATTTGCAGCAGATTCTTGAATCCCCTTGTCGATTGGCTTGATGTATTCTTTTGGAATTACACCACCCACGATTTCATCTTTGAATTCGTAACCAGCACCTTGCTCGCGAGGTTCAACACGCAAGTAAACGTGACCGTATTGACCACGACCACCAGACTGACGAATGAACTTGTGTTCTGCTTCGGCAATCTTTTTGAAAGATTCTTTGTAAGCAACTTGTGGTTTACCCACATTAGCTTCCACTTTGAATTCGCGCTTCATACGATCAACCAAAATTTCCAAGTGAAGTTCACCCATACCAGAAATAATTGTTTCTTGAGTTTCGGTGTCGCTTTGAACTTTGAAGGTTGGGTCTTCTTCAGCAAGCTTTTGCATGGCAATACCCATTTTTTCTTGGTCAGCCTTAGTCTTAGGTTCAATCGCCATAGAAATAACTGGATCTGCGAATTTGATTTTTTCTAGTTCAATTGGCGCGTTTTCTGCACACAATGTGTCTGCTGTAATAGTATCCTTAGGACCTACCAATGCACAAATGTCACCAGCAAAAACTTCTTTAACTTCATCGCGTTGATCCGCGCGCATACGCACGATACGACCAACACGTTCTTTGTTACCAGTACGCGCGTTCAACACATAACTTCCTGCATCGAGCTTACCAGAGTAAACGCGGAAGAAAGCTAAACGACCTACGAATGGATCAGTTGCAATTTTGAAAGCGAGAGCTGTGAATGGTTCGTCGTCGCTTGGTTTGCGTTCAAGTTCTTCTCCAGTTTTTGGATTTGTTCCTTTAACTGGACCTTTGTCTGTTGGAGATGGCAAGAAGTTACCAACTGCATCAAGCAAAGTACGAACAATGATACCGCGACCGTCACCACCGAATACTGGGAAAAATTCACCAGTACGAGTAGCTTTACGAATTGCCATCAACAATTCTTGCTCAGAAAGTTCTTCGCCGCCAAGATATTTTTCCATCATAGCGTCGTCGAATTCAACAACTTTTTCAATTAATTCGTGGCGATACTTTTCAGCTTTTTCTTTTAGATCAGCTGGTACATCACCAATTGTAAATTCTTTGTCAGTGTAATCTTTATAGGTGTAAGCTTTCATTTGGACAAGATCAACAACACCAACAATATCCTTTTCAAAACCAATTGGAATTTGAACTGGGAAAGCATTCTTAGTTAAACGAGTGTGGATAGATTCCAAAGACTTGAAGAAGTCACCGCCGGTTTGGTTAATCTTGTTGATGAAACACATACGAGGCACGCCGTATTTGTCGGCTTGGCGCCACACAGTTTCGGACTGAGGTTCAACACCCATCTTACCGTCGAAGACGGTAACTGCGCCATCAAGCACGCGCAAAGACCGTTCAACTTCTACAGTGAAGTCAACGTGTCCTGGGGTATCAATAATATTAATTTTGTACTCTGGAAGGTCGTCCGTCATTTTGACGTACTGCGGTTTCCAGTAACAAGTTACGGCCGCGGATGTAATTGTAATTCCGCGTTCGCGTTCTTGTTCCATCCAGTCAGTTACAGTTTCACCTTCGTGAACCGCACCGATCTTGTGGATCATACCGGT
>CAYYQK010000003.1:90072-108955 GCA_964473815.1 uncultured Candidatus Saccharibacteria bacterium
AGTCAGTTACAGTTTCACCTTCGTGAACCGCACCGATCTTGTGGATCATACCGGTGTTGTACAAGATACCTTCGGTAGTTGTAGTTTTGCCGGCATCGATGTGAGCGATAATCCCGATGTTCCGGGTCGCTTCGATTGGATATTCTCTAGGCATAAATTAATTTTTTATAAGTTTACTTGAAATTTTTAAATGGTCGGAGTAGAATCATAATTAGTCCCAAAATAGTTTTGGGGCAAATTCCACACAAAAATTAGGGGGTAGTCAATGAACAACGGTATGCCAATTTTGATTCAGATTCTCATCTGGGTTGTTGCGGGCCTCATTTGTGCGGCCTTACTTTACCAGCTTTGCAAAGGTGTGCCGACCGATCGTAAGGTTGGCCTGACTTGCATAGCCATCGCTGAGGTCGCTGGAGTAATGTATATTTTTCAGCTCGGTTGGCTGTTTAACGGAATCCTGGCGGTCTCTGTATTCTTTACGATCGTAATAGCTATGGCGATCGGCGGAAAGCCGGTCGTTGAGGGCGTAATTCACAACACAATGGGAACTTCGCAATCCCCAAATAGGGACTAAGTACTCGCGTTATACCATTATCGTCTCGTCTAATGAAATTTATTAGGCGGGGCGTTTTTATTTACCCATCCCCTACTTACGTTTATTACCAAACCGGGCAAAGTGAGCAAACGCTTTGTTTGCTTCAGCCATACGGTGAGTATCTTCACGCTTCTTTACCGCAGCACCAACTTTGTTAAAGCCATCAACAATTTCTTGAGCGAGCTTTTCGCGCATTGGAGCACCCTTGCGAGCGCGAGCTGCAGCGATCATCCATTTCATTCCAAGTGAAGTGCGGCGAGGTTCTTGTACTTCCATTGGTACTTGATAGTTAGAACCACCGATACGGCGACCCTTAATTTCCATCAATGGGGAAATGTTTTTCAAGGCGATGTCGAAGACTTGGCGTGCATCAGTTACTTCTGCATCTTTATCTTTCTTCATTTTTTCTTCTACGATGTCTAGTGCATCATAAAAAATTGTTTGGGACACAGTTTTCTTACCGCGTTCCATCAGGTAGTTAATAAACTTACCATACTTTACGCTAGCGAACTTTGGATCTGGTTCTACTGTGTGTTTTTCAAAACTTCTTGCTCTACGTGGCATTAGTTGGATCCTCCAGATGGTTTCTTAGCACCATATTTACTGCGAGAGCGCTTTCGACCGTCAACGCCTAATGTATCTAACTTACCGCGAACGATGTGGTAACGCACACCTGGAAGGTCTTTTACACGACCGCCGCGAATCATTACAACACTGTGTTCCTGCAAGTTGTGACCAATACCAGGAATGTATGCAAGTACTTCCATTTGGTTGGTCAATTTAATCTTTGCTACTTTACGAAGCGCAGAGTTTGGCTTCTTTGGAGTAACAGTATAAACCTTCAAACATACACCGCGCATAAACGGCGCGCCTTCCGGCAAGTTGATGGTTTTGTTCTTCAGCAAGTTTACGCGGCGTTGCAGCGCCGGAGACTTACTCTTGGCCTTCAAAGGCTTGCGACCCTTGCGAACCAATTGATTAATAGTTGGCATCTTGCGATGTCCCTTTCTAAATTTGGGAGACACTTGCCTCTTGCTATAAAGCGTGAGGCTCCCGGTTAATTAGCACATAAAAAACCGACCCAGAGTCGATTCTCTAATAGGTATTGTTATTTGGTACTCTGGCGAAGCCTATGCCAGTAATTTCCCATTTAACAAGCAGTGTGTCAGTAATTCGGCCTTCCCCGAAGGGTCGGCTGGGCTTCAAACGAATTGTAGATTGATTATACAGGGATTATTGCATTTGGTCAAGTTGACGTAAAGCCTAAAAATAGTTATATTAACAAATCTTCTAATTACTTTTGAAGACAAATCAAAAAGGAGACGATAATAAAAGATGAGTTTTCCATTTTTCTCTGAAGAAGTCGCGCATGATGCAATAGTGCAATACGTCGAAGCGATTAGAGCATTTATCGAGAGCGAGAAGCTACTCGGGAAGCCCAAAAAGGGACTTCACATTGTCGTCCTGAAACCCGAGGCAAAATACGAGGGCGAAAACGAATTGGACGAGGTGGATATCCTATGCGAGTTTTCGGTTAATTTCGCAAGCTGGGGCGAAAGCCAATACAAGAAAATCGCCCGAGCCAAAGCGCTCCTATCCCTCGAACACAAAATGAGTAGCGGTGATGTTCCCCGCCACTTACTCAAATTCGGCGACTGCCAATATATTGGCAGTGTTTACCTCGACGGGATCATCGTGGCCATCAGTGGCCTCGATGGAATTGACGATTATTCGTTCTCTTGCATGATCGCCAACCGGATCAAATTGAGCGGCAAAGAACTTTTCGATGCCTGGAAAGCCGAACACCCAAAAACGGCTGTCGTATCGTAAACTCAGACGCTACGAATCGAAGCCCTTGGACCCTGCAGCAATGTAGGGTCTTTTTTTATTTCGAAAACTACTGCAACTGCACGCCAAGCAAATTGCTAATCACTGTGAACGCTGAAGTTAATATTTTATCAATGGCGCCAATGTATAGCAAAATGAAAATAAAGATAAAGCCAAACCGGTCGAGCTGCAACCACCAATCGCGAAACTTCCATGGCAAAATCGCGCCAATTAACCGGCTGCCATCAAGTGGAGGTATCGGAATAAAATTAAAAATTCCTAAAATAATATTCAGAATAAACAACGCAGCTAAAACTTGATCGGAACCAGGGATATAATTTGGCACGTGCGCCATAAATAACAGCAACGCTACGCCAGCTAAAATAAAATTACTTACCGGTCCGGCTAAACTTACGAATGCTAAACCAGCGCGCGGGTTATCCATGCGATTGTAATTCACCGGCACAGGTTTCGCTGCACCAAACACCGGCGCATGCAAAACATACAACACTGCTGGTAATGCAATCGACATGATCGGATCAATATGCGAAATTGGATTCAAAGTTAAACGACCAGCTTCCTTAGCTGTGTCATCACCAAACCAACCGGCAACAATGCCGTGCGAAACTTCGTGCACAATCACCGAAAACAACAGCACGACTATATATAAAATAATTTGAACTATATTAAAATCCATAAATTCTTTGATTATACTGATTCTAATCTACTTTGATTGAATCAGCAATAGTGTCGGCTTGCTCAAAAAAGCTGTGCGATCGCTTGTCACGCGGCCGCGCCAATGTAACCTGGAAAATTCTTTCCACGCGCGCTGGGCGATTTGTTAGAACTGCAATCCTATCCCCCATTTCGATCGCTTCTTCAATTAAATGAGTGACCATCACTAAAGTAAATTTGCGTTCTTCCCAAATACTCAAAAGTTCGGCGCGGAGCTTGCGAGAGGTAAAGGAATCTAAAGCGGAAAAAGGTTCATCGAGAAAAACTATATCCGGATTCATTACTAAAGCGCGAGCAATCCCAACGCGCTGTTTCATCCCGCCCGAAAGCTCGCGAGGAAAATGATGCTCAAATCCTTTCAGGCCCATAGCTTCAATTTCAGCTTCAGCCAAACGACGACGTTCGTGTTCAGCCATCCCAGACATTTTTAAACCAAATTCAATATTTTCTAAAACGCTTAACCAGGGAAACAGTGCAAAGTTTTGAAATATTAACGATTGTTTAATATTAGGAGCAATTTCTACCTTGCCTGAAGTCGCTTCAATTAAACCAGTCATAATTCGAAGCAATGTGGACTTCCCACTGCCCGATGGACCAAGTAACATCAAAAATTCACCTTTCTTTACAGTTAAGTCGATGTCTTTCAAAACCGTAGTGTGATGTTCACCTTCGGAAAAGGTCTTGGTTACGCCTGTGAGTTTTAATAAATATTCCATAAAATTATTCAGAAAGCAGCTTATGACTCTTATCTAACAAAGGCAGCCAAATTAGTTTGTTAATCACAAAGATGAAGACAAGCAAAGCGAACACCCCGAACAATACTACGGAACCCGAATCGCTATTGCCGTTAAAGAAGCTACCTAATCCATTATGAGTGAGCCCAACAATAATTTCCGCACCCACTACGGCTTCCCAGCCCTCACCCAAACCAACAATTGAACCAGTAATTAAACCAGGGTATGACAACGGCAAAGAATAATGCACTAACCGCTTCCAGCCAACTGCCCCAAAAACCGTCGCCGCTTCATTCCATTCATCTTTCACTAATTTTTGCGCGCTAATAATCGCAAATAAAATTGGCCAAATAACAGTGACAACTAAAAACGTTATAACCGTTATATTCCCTGCTCCGAATACCCTAACAACCAAAGGCAACATGGCAAAGGTTGGAAAACTTTGCATTACATCAAAAAGTGGTAGGAAAAAAGTACCTAGTTTACCCTGCGTCAAAAACAAAGCAAACGCCAATGCCAAAATTAAAGAAATGACATAAGCCACTATTAGCCTAATAGTAGAGTAAAAAAGATCGGATAAAAAAACCTCCTTCTGATCCCAGGAAAATGGCAAAACAAAAGCCACTACCACAAGGGGCAGCAAAATAATGCCAATGGTTATCATCAGGTGCAGACGATGGTGATAAATCTTTAAATATCGGCGCATAATTCTCTATTTATTATATCACGACACTCATAAAGGGCGGGTAAAACGCTATGCTCTTGACCAAAACCGGAGATTGTATTAAAATTAGCAAGTACTTAAATTTACAAACAAATGCCAAGAATGTGTACCGTTTGTGGCAAGACTTACTCCCGCACCATTAAGCGCTCCCACTCAATGCGCGCTTCAATCAAACGATTGATGCCAAACACTCAGTGGACTCGCGATACAGCCGGCAATCGAGTAAAAGCTTGTACACGTTGCATCAAGGCTAAATCCAAAACTACTGGAAAAGCTAAAGTTGCAGCATAAAACCGCTCCTCACGTGAGAAGAGCGGTTTTATAATATTCTTATAATGGCCGGGTCTCCTAATGATAACCGGCAGAAGCCTCGGTCGACTTCCAATGTTGCGTGCATAATAGCTTTTAAATGCAATTTTAGATCCTCTTTATTCAATTGTTTTTGCCCTTATTTCTTTCATATCTTCATACTTCATCATCAGTGTACGTTGCTAGGCGTCATCCCAGAGTTCCCGGATCATATTCCGAACTAATTTAGATCCGAACATAGAGATTCCTTTCTGTCCCTGAAGTTACTCGGTCAAGTTCACAGGAACACTTCTAGAATAACATTCGGATCTGAAAGCGTGATGATCCGGACCTGAAAAAATTAAAAATTATTTAATCTCTTTACTTCTTGAGTTAAAAAGGTGGCGAAACCAACCCAAATTACATATGGCAAAAACATAAATGCGGCTATTGGCTGATGAATCGCCATTAAGACGGTTACAACTAAGCCAGAAATATTTAGATAGCGCATAGAGTGCAAGGTTTTAGGAACGTTCTTTTCCGCAAAGAATAATTTCGACCATTGCAAATTATAGTAGGCGTTCACAAGTAGCAAGGCCGCGACTACATATTTAAAATATTTTATGTAAGGTACATCCCAATACCACAAAACAGACAAGCCTGTTAAACAGTATAAGAAAAACCATACTGCGCCAATAAAGCTCCCAGGTGGAGTCCATTCTGACTTTTTGAGATGGTCATACCAGCTATCACCACTTGGTTCCAGGCCTTGCCGGGTGTATTGTCCACCTTTCCAGGCGATGTAAATGATTACCGCCGGGATAATTATAAAGTTAAAAGGAAAATTTAAAATTGTTGTTAACATAAAAGAAAATTAATTTACCAGCTTCCGCCGCCTCCGCCTCCGCCGCCTCCGCCGACACCACCACCGCCTCCAAATCCGCTTCCGCCGCTTGAGGCAGTGGTTACGGTGGTAACTGCGCCCTGCATGGAAGACGAGAAGTCACCCATCGAATTAGCGAAGTACAAAGCATTGAATGTCGACATATTACCGGTTGAATCTGTATACCAAGAAGGCGCATTGGTTAGGTCTTTAAACTGAGCAGCCCATTCTTTTTCAACACCTAGTGCAATGGCGTAAGGGAGTAATTTTTCAAATTGCTTTGGATCTTTGTCCGGAGCGTTGGCAAACTTTAAGCGATCTTTTTCTGCTACGCTCAGATAGAGTTTCAAACCTTTAATTAACGCAACGACATCGGCCCCGTGTTCCGAATAAGCGGGCATGATTCTCCCAAAAGCAAAGATAATTATGGCCGAAAGAATTCCTGATACAATCCCAATAACTCCCAGTCCGGAACCTAGAATATGAATGGCCAAATAAATCAAAACTACCCCAACTATTCCCATAATATGCTGTACTCGCACCGGATTGGTTCTGAAATATTGTTGTTGAGAAAGCCAATCAATAGTATCTTTTTTTATCTGCGCTATTGCTAAACCAAAACTTTTTACGGTTTTTAAATCTGACATTAGCACCGACGATTCAGTAAGGAAAATTTTACTTAGTAAATACGCTGTAGCGTCTGGTAAACTTTCTGGTAATTTTCCTGTGCTCGCAAATCGGTAGTCGTCATTACGAAAACCTAACATGGATTTTGTTTCGATTCTTTCGATCGTCAGAAAACCCTGCTCAGCAAGATAAACTATTTCCGCAGCCAGATCTTGATTAGTCACTTTGTTATGCAGCAAGGCACCCATGTACATTGGAGACAATTTATCTGGTGCTTCATATTGCGCCACTATCGGATTTTTTGATTTTGGATCGCGACCCCACTTATACCAAATTGCGAACATCAGAATGAATACCAAAATCGGAATCATCAATACTCCATTATCCTTTACGATGTCCCAGAATTTTTGAGCTGTGGTTGGTTGGGTCAAAGTGCCTGCAGGAAGTGCAACAACCATTGTCATTCCTTCACCTTCAGGGAAAGATTGGGTTCCCGTTATTGTGACGGTATTGGTATTCACGCCTGCAATTGAACAATTTTTTTCTTTGCTATTTAACTCACCCGTAAAACATTCAGCTCTGGTGATATTCGCTGGCCCATGCACAACAACGCTGGCCTTCGCAATTGGCACTGTCCATTTTGTGCCCACTACATTCCAATACAGTTCATCGTGATCAGAAAAATAATTTATCGCGCGGCCGACAGTATAACTAATTTTATAGACATGCTTTCCCGTCACATAAGTATTTGGGTCGCCAACCTTTAAAATGATATCGTTTCCGGAAGTTGAATTATCAAATTGAATTGGCTGATTTTTCTCGTCCGTAACAACAAAGTTACTATAGCGGTATTTAAAAGTTCCACCTCGGGCCTGAGCTTTGTATGGAATGGTTTGAAACATCCCATGGTGTTGTGTGGTGCCGAAGTCATAATCAATAGTTTCGGCAACATTCAGAGTGCTGTCTTTGTTGATGGTTATATCAGTTTGAAAATTGGAAATCGACTCACTTGTTTGAGCATACGCACTGCTAGCGAAAACCCCACTGACTAAGAGAGGTAATGATACGAATAATGCCGCAATTAAAAATTTAAATTTATTCATAACTTTCTAAACTTTGCTTAAGGGTTGTTTGCGAGCCGGGGCTGTCAAAATGAAAATGACCACGAATATTTTTACCTTGCAAAAACAATGGTAACCAAAATTTATCATCGTTCCACATCTCATTATAGGGTATTTCGTGATGAGCAAACCATTGCGGTTTCATCTCTTCACTCTCTTCAGGTACGCCAGAATATTCCGGCAAGAAGAATAAATGAGTTTCAATGTCCTCTTTTAAATCAGGATTATTTTCAAAAGAGAAATTTAAAGTCCCACGGTGAACTAAATCATTGGCATCAATTCCGGCCTCTTCTTTTAATTCACGGCGGGCTGCATCTTCAATGCTCTCGCCTTCCAAAACCTTACCACCAAACCCATTCCACCGACCTGTTCCAAATCCGCGCTTCTTCATACCCAGAAGTATTCTGTCGTCATCATGAATTATTATTAGAGTCATCAACATCTCAATAAAAATTAATACTGGCCCGCGATTTTTCCTACTACTATACCGACTGCGATTGCCAACCCGCCCATAATTAAAATGGTGAGTCCGCTGCGAATTGGTCGCAGCTTAAACATACGTCCATTAAAGGCTCCAAGCAAAAATAGAGAGAGCAAAGTCAAACCCACTGACCACCACACCGAGTTACCATCTACGCTAAACATATACGGTGAAAGTGGAATTAAGCCAGCAATAACATAGGATAAAAACATTACTACCGCAGCGAAAGCCGGTCCACTTAAAGCAACTTCTTTTTTTGACTGATACTCTTCTACAGATTGTTCCGACAACAAGCTGCCAACACCCATAGAAAAAGCTTCCACGAAAATCAACACTAAACCAGTCAGAACTATTGTTTTCTGAGCAACTCCAGCAACTGCAATTCCCGCCAATAAACCTACGGTCGAAACCAAACTATCTTCAACACCAAATGTGAAGTTGCGAATGACCAAGCTGTAATCTTTGGAATTTTTTGCCATGATTTTTTAAATTAATTTTGTCCGGTGCTACCAAATCCATCAGCATCGCGAGTGCTTTCGTTGAGCTCGTCAACAAACACTGGCGACGGCAGACTGATAGCTTCAATTATAAATTGCGCAATGCGATCACCGGCTTTTATTTCAAAATCTTCACTGCCTAAATTTGCCAGAATAGCCATCAACTCTCCACGGTAATCACCGTCGACTACGCCACCAATTGCATCAATTCCTTTTTTTAAAGCCAGGCCACTCCGGCCAGCAATGCGGCCGTAAAAGCCAAAAGGAATTTCCACAGCCAGACCTGTGCGAACAGCAGAATGTTTACCTGCCGGAATTACCAAATCCTCTATAGAATACAAATCCAAAGCCGCAGCATGCTCGCTTCCGCGAGTTGGCAAAATCGCTTTTTCATCTAATTTTTTAAACGGCAGTGCATCATTCATTTGCTTAATTATAGCACTTTTAATGATATAATAGTTGGGTAACTTCTTATGAGAAAAATCTTTCAATTTAATCGCCGTCGCCCGCTCCCCGTTGTGCTGCTGACTATTTTTATTGACATGTTGGGCTACGGTATTTTGATTCCTATCGTTCCGCAATTACTTGGCAACCAAGAGTCTGTTTTTTCGGTTTTGCCCCCAGGCATGACACCTGCCACTGGATATATCTTGCTCGGATTCTTGGTGGGGATTTATCCATTCATGCAATTTTTGGCTACACCAATTTTAGGACAAATGTCCGATCGATTTGGTCGCCGCAAAATTCTTGTTCTTGCTCTTAGCGGAACTTGCATTTCCTATGTTGCATTTGCTGTTGGAGTTATTACGCGCAACATTCCTTTGCTATTTGCTTCGCGAGCTTTTGACGGACTAACCGGCGGGAATATTTCCGTTGCCCAGGCTGCCATTGCAGACATTTCTACACCCGAAACCCGATCGAGAAATTTTGGTTTTATTGGTGCGGCTTTTGGTCTAGGTTTAATTCTTGGGCCGTATATCGGCGGCAAACTTTCTGATCCGAATTTAGTATCCTGGTTCAGTCCAGCAACTCCATTTTGGTTTGCAGCAGGTCTAAGTTTGATTAATGTCATCACACTAACGACAATCTTCCCGGAAACTTTAAAAACATTCAAACAAAAAATGCGAATCGACTGGTTGCAATCATTCCGCAATCTTGGCCGCGCTTATACTTTAAAAGTTTTGCGTATCCCCTTCATCAGTACATTTCTATTTCAGGCTGGATTTAGTTTTTTCATTACCTTCTTCAGCATTTATTTAATCAATAAGTTTTTACTGTCACAAGGAGCTATTGGTGACATTTTTGCATACTTCGGAATTTGGGCTGCGATCTCGCAAGTATTTGTAAACAGCAATGTTAGCAAGTGGTTTAGTGAGTCTAATATTTTGAAAATCAGTTTGATCGCTTTTGCTGGTTGCATTGCATTGTTCTTCGCCCCGAAAAGTGTTTGGGGCTTGCTATTCTTATTGCCATTCTTCGCAATGTTCTACGGCCTAATTCAAGCCAACTTCCCTGCCCTCATAAGCAAAAGCGTTGGTCCGGAAAACCAAGGGGAAATTTTAGGTGTTAATTCCAGCATAAACACACTTGGCCAAAGCATTACGCCAATCTTATCTGGATATATTGCCGCACTCATAACTCCTAGCGCGCCGCTTGTTGTGGCTTCAGTGTCGATCTTTGCAGCTGGCTTAGTAATGTGGTTGTTCTATCGCCGGCCGATTCGCGCTGCGCACACGGCCAACTAACATTGCGACTGCAACTGCAAAATTAGATAGCACTAAGTACACTGGATAGATTAACAACACAAAGTTAAAACTACCCACTGCGATTGCCCCAAAAATTCCTGCAACACCAACTATTATCCAAGTTGAAAGTGTTTCCGATGATGGATCAACATAACTTTTGCGAATGGTTGGCACGGCACCGCACGCATCAATAAAAATTGTCACAGCTAAACTAATGACTGGCTGTTTGAAAATAAATAAACATATAAATCCGATTCCTGCGCCAGCCAGCGAAACTTTATCGATCCAGTGCCATTTGTTAGTACCGTAAAAAATTGCTAGTCCTAAAATTGTTGCTGAACCAACTAAATCTCCAATTGTTAAAAATAAGGAATCTTTAGCGCCGCTAAAACCTTGGCTTAGTAGTGCGAGCGCCAACAGTGCAACCCAAATTAACCACGATGCCTGGTTGGGTTTTGTTGTTCCTTTAAATACATCGCGAACGTAGGGCACAATGGCAAGAAAAGCCAATACTGCTGACAATACGCCAAAAATGTGTAACATTACACCACCAGATAGTTATCATCTTGGGCAGCTCGTTGTTGCTCTGCCATGCGATTCAAAATTTCGTCGAGGTCTTCGTCGCTGAAAAAGTCGATAGTGATTTTACCGCCACGGCCTTGTCGCTGCACTTTCACTTGCGCGCCGAGTTTGCTACGCAATTCAGTTTCAACGGCTAAAAGTTTTGGATCTGGCAACGCTGCATCCAAACGACGCTTCACTGTAATTTCGCGCACCTTTGCTTCAACTTGGCGTACATTCCAGCCTTGATCTAAAATTGTCTGATACATCAAAATCATTTTCTCTACACTGTCGCCTAAACCTAAAATCGCGCGGGCGTGGCCTTCTGTAATTTTCCCTTCAATAACGCCGCGCTGTATTTCTGCGGGCAAGTTTAATAAGCGCAGGGTGTTAGCCACTGCACTTCTTGATTTGCCAACTTTTTTGGCAACCTGATCCTGAGTCATGTTAAACTCTTTGATCATCCGTTCGTAACCGCGCGCTTCTTCAATGGCGTTTAAGTCTTGTCGCTGCGTATTTTCTATTAACGCAACTTCAAGCTTGGTTTGATTATGTAAAGTTTTTTTAACAATCGCCGGTACTTTTGTAAGTCCAGCAAGTTGACTAGCTCTGAAACGACGCTCCCCCACAACAATTTCGTAACCATTTTCTGTTTCGGTTACAACAAGAGGTTGGATGACGCCGTGTTCTTTAATAGAGTCAGCAAGTTCTTGTAAAGCCTCAGGCTTAAATTGCGTGCGCGGCTGATAGGGATTAGCAACAACTTTGCTAACTTCAATTTCCTGAATGCTACTGTCAGTGTAAGAAACTTTTTCAGTGTTGTCTGGAGTTGGAATGATGCTATCCATTTTATAAAAAATAAATCCCGAATACGGGTTAAACTGTAATTTTGGTGGCCGAGGAGGGAGTTGAACCCTCACACCCGAAGATACACGATTTTGAGTCGTGCGCGTCTGCCAGTTCCGCCACTCGGCCTTGGATACAAAAATCCTTCTAATTCTAGCAAATTTACCCTATTTAGTAAATAGGATCGCGTAACCGAAATAAACGGTTAAATAGCCCACTACTGTGCCTAAAATAGCCCCGGCAACAACGTCGGAAATCCAATGATATCCTAAAATGATTCTACCTAAACCAGTAAGCAATGCTACTGCCACTAAGGCAGCGCCCATTGCCGGAAAGAACAGACAAACCACTGTAGCAACAGCAATGTAAGACGTGACGTGACGAGATGGGAATGAATTATGGAAACTGGTGCGTGATGAAAAAAACAGCGAGGTAATCGGCGCAAACTCGTATTTTTGATACGGCCGAACTCGCTGATAAAAAATATTTAATAAAGTGACGCAAATTCCTCGGGCAACTAAGAAAGCAAATAAAGCCATCACCCAAACCGGGATAAAATACGGTTGCATCTGAGGACTGGCCAGCATTATTAGTGCGGCGACACCGAAAAAGACGAAAGAATAATTACTCCAAAATTGCCAGAAGTAGCGAAACACAATATTTTTGTGTAGCTGTTCTTGGTAGTCTAAATATGCCGATTGGTGCTCCATCAATGGGTATATAATTTATTACCTAAAATAATATACTAAAATGATAATTAAAGCTACAGCTAATCTATACCAAACAAAGATCGAGTAGGATTTTTTGCTCACATAATTAAGCATGAATTTGATGGCCAGAAAGCCAAATATTGCTGATGCCAGAAATCCGACCACAACTTCCATGCGATTTTGGGTATGCAATATTTCAGGGAGCTTAACCAGGCCTGCCCCGAAAGTAATTGGGATCGCCATTAAGAAACTAAACTTTGCGGCGTCTTCGCGTTTGAACCCTTGGAACAGTCCGGCAGTAATTGTCGCCCCGCTTCGTGATACACCAGGGATAATCGCAGCTGCTTGTGACAACCCGTTAATAAACGCATTTAACCAAGAAATGTGAGTTAAATTTTTTGCTTTGTTCCCAAATTTCTCTGCAAGCCACAAAACAATACCCATCACTCCCATAGTACCTGCAATAAGTAAGGGATTACGCAATGCGTGTTCTGCGGGTGCTTCTAAAAGTTTTCCTATTATCGCTCCTGGCACCGAAGCAATAATTAATAGCCAAGCTAATTTTTGGTAAATATTTTCTTCGAGCTCGCGAGTTGATTTGCGTAGCGAATTAAAAAAACCTTTTATGAGCAACCAAATATCTTGATAAAAAAAGATTACTAAAGCAACGAGAGTCCCCCAATGGAGTGCAACATCAAAACCCAAACCTGGGTCTTGCCACTTAAAAAGCCATGGTACAACAATTAAGTGGCCGGAAGAAGATATTGGCAAGAATTCACTCAAACCTTGAACGATTCCTAAAACTAACGCGTGGAATATTTCCATTTATTTCTTTATATTAATTAATCAATTGGGAAGCTAAAATTTCTTTAGCTTCATCCACGGTTTTATAAGGAAAGCAATTAAATTTGGAATTGCCTAATATCATGGCACTCAAGCGTTTCTCTGCCGGACGATACAGACAGATTATCTTCTTACCTAATTTTTCTGAAATACCTAATTCGTAACCAACTCCCAGGCTCACTTGAGTGACTTCGGCAACCACAACATCGGCGTCTTCAAGCCATGCTACATCCCGGTCAAAAATTTCTGTTACATCAATTGTTTCGCCTGCATCAGTAAGATTACCATCAGCAATGTGTTCGGTTAATACCTGCCCGTGTTCCTTCAAGTAATTTATGATGTCGACATAGAGTCCTGCGTCAGCCCGGCCGCCAGTAATTGATCCTGCGAAATATATTTTCATTTTATTATTCAATTATTTAACTCCCGGCACAGGGAATTCCAAACTGAAGGCACGGACTTCTTCTTTTATTTTTGCGTGAAGCGCTGTGTCTTCTGGATTTGTGAGAACCTGAACGATCCAGTCAGCGATCTTGGTCATATCATCTTCCTTGGCTCCTCGCGTAGTAATGGCGGGTGTACCTAAACGAATTCCGCTTGGATCCATTGGTGATCGTGAGTCGTCGGCAATCATGTTCATGTTCAAAGTGATGCCAACGTTATCTAGTAATTGCTGAGAAAGTTTTCCTGGCACATTCCAAGATGACATTGCATCTACTAACAACAAATGATTGCTTGTGCCGCCGGTAATCAATTTCGCACCACGAGCTTGTAGTTCGGTGGCGAGCTTTTGTGCGTTCTTTAAAATTTGTTCTGCATAAGTCTTAAACTCAGGCTTAAGCGCTTCGCCGAATGCAATGGCTTTTGCGGCAATATTATTCATGTGCGGACCACCTTGGAAGCCTGGGAAAACTGCTTTGTCGATTTTCTTTCCAATTTCTAAACTTGATGACATAATCATACCGCCGCGAGGACCACGCAAAGTTTTGTGAGTGGTTGTGGTGACTATGTCGAAACCATCGTCAAAAGGATTGCGAAGTTGCTTGCCAGCTATTAAGCCAGCAATGTGCGCTGCATCCATCATTGTTATTGCGCCAACTTCATCAGCAATGGATTTCATTTTGGCGTAATCGATTTCACGAGGATATGCAGAGAAACCAGCTAAAATAATTTTTGGTTTTTCTTTTAACGCAGTTTCTCGAAGTTCATCGTAATCAATTTCGCCAGTGGACACATCTTTCATTTTGTAGCGCACAAAGTTAAACAACTTGGCCATATATGTTACTGGATGACCATGAGTTAAATGTCCGCCATGAGAGAGATCCATGCCGAGTACAGTATCGCCTGGTTCAAGCAATGCAAAATAAACAGCCACATTTGCCGGCGCTCCACTTAAAGGCTGTACATTTACATGGGTCGCATTAAACAATTGTTTGGCCCGGTCAATGGCCAATTCTTCAATTTGATCGGTATTTTCCTGGCCGCCATAATAGCGCTTGCCTGGGTACCCTTCCGAATATTTGTTTGTAAGAACGCTCCCCAAAGCTTCCAAAACCGCAGCTGAAACATAATTCTCCGAAGGAATCATCTCAATTCCCTCTTTTTGGCGCTGTTCTTCGGCCTTGATTATGTCAGCAATTGCTGGGTCAGATTGTGGTAAAAAATTTAAATCCATATACATTTTATAGTACCAAAAAGTAGCAGGTTTACAAAATGTATTAAATCAGGAAGTAGAACAAAGAGAATATTGCGCCGCCAATAAACAAAGCGGCGAAACTACCGGTTGTTGCAAAAATTAGCATGCCAAACAAGCAAGCTAAAAATTTTCCAATTGCAAGTGATTGTTCGAAACCAATCACGAACGGCATAATTTTAGTTTTGTCTGCTCGTTCGTATGTTAGTGCAGAGACTGGAATGAACACCAAACTTTTTGCTGTGCGCGAAAGCGTGTCTGTGATGAATACTGCAAATGGCGCGACAATTGGCACACGTGCCAGCCAAGTCAAAGCGTAAATTAAAGTGCCGCTACGCAGCAAAGCTTGCTTGCTGTGCTTGTCGGTATAAAATCCAATGTAGAGTGCAAGCCCAGTGGCGACCAAAGTTGCGACAGTTACAAGCGCTCCCGTATCTTGATAGTTAGTGACAATAATAAAGATAAAAATCGGCCAAATAGTTAATACCAATAACTCTTCGCCAAAACCGAAATACCCCAAAAATCGCAGCGGATACTGTTTATACAAAGCAATGGTGTCTTTGTAGTCGTACTTTTCTGCGGTGGTTAATTTATCACTCGACATTAACAGTGGGACAATTGAGCAGAAATAAATTAACGACACAACAATAAATATAGATTCAATTCCAATCGTTGCTGACAAAAAGCCGCCAATCATCGGTCCGATGATTTGCATCAAGTTCATGATCGCATACATCAAACTAAACTCGCGTCCTCGCTGGCTCTTTTTTGCAAATCGCGAAAGACTAGCGTGCAGAGCTGGCCAATAAAAAGTTTTTTGCATCGCAAACGCCAAAGCAGCCAACACTAAATACGAAGTATGGTGTTCGGAGCCCAATAACAAAAACCAATACACGGCCTGGAATGGAATACTGATCATTATTGAATGCGAATACCCATAACGAGTTGCTACTCGCCCACCCCAAGGAATTATCAATGCATATAAGGCATAAACCGCGCCCATGAACATCAAAATTTGCGTAACAGTCAAACCGACTACGTTATACAAAAAGATCGGTTCGAAAATTGTAATTATAGCCTGCGCTAAATTACCAATCGCGACAGACGCATAGAGATGTTCAATTTCTTTGCGTAGCTTGGCAGCAAAGTAATGTGGTAAGTGATAGCTTTCAAAAAATGTCATTTAGTGTTTGTTTTGGTTTCTTGATTAATTTACTCTGTCGTCTGCCCGTCGAAATGTTCTTCAGTGGCAAGTGCATCTGCTTTTGTATGACGCACTACTCCATCTTTATGTTCTGGTGGAGAATAAATTGTGTAAAGCTTGAGCGGCTCATCACCAGTGTTGATAACATTATGTTTCGTGCCGGCTGGAATAACTACTGCAAACCCGCCTTCCACAGGAGTTTCTACATCATCCAATATAACCTTGCCCTTTCCAAGTTCAAATCGCAAAAACTGATCCAAATGATGGGTTTCTTCGCCAATATCTTCACCAACAGCAATAGACATAATCACCAGCTGGCTGTTCTTGGCCGTATACAACACCCGACGGAAATCAGTATTTTCCTCCGAAATTTTTTCTATATTTTCGATGTAGCCTTTCATATTACTCCTTTGGAAACAAGCTTGGATCTTGTTTTAATTTCTCAGCCAATTGATCAAAGTATTTTCCTATTTCCGGAGACACTTCGACCTTAGGCTTTTTATTATTATACAACTTTTCAAAACTAATTTCATTTTGATGCCAAATGCGACCGCCGTCTAAATAAATATTAATTGGCGAAATTAATTTATCTAAGGCATAAATAAATTTACTTTCTTCATCGTGTTTAGTTTCATAACCTTCAATAGCTTCGGCAAGTTCCGGAAAGTCTGCAAAATCTTTTTTGATTTGCTCCAAAGCTTCAGCTTCCTTTTGGATTTTCTGCGCTTTGACTGCTGGGTCCATTTGATCATAAAAGAATACATCGCCAGCATGAATTTCAACAAGATCATGTACCAAACCGTATTTCAAGGCTTTCTCGACATTCAAAGGCAGTTTGTAGGTGGTAATGATGTACCACGCTGTCATCGCCAACTGATAAGAATGCTCGGTATCATTCTCAAACCGATCCGAGCCCTTCATTAAAATTACGCGTTCAACTTCGCGTAATTTATTTATGAAAGTCATAAAATTGATAATGCCGTCGATTTCCATTTCTGTATTATATATTATAGATTGAAAAGTTTTTTTGCATTTGCAGTTGTTTGCGCAGCGACTTCATCAACAGAAATATTTTTCCACTCGGCAATTTTTTCTGCCACTTCAGGAATATACGCAGGTTCGTTTCTCTCACCCCGATGTGACTTCGGAGTTAAATACGGTGCATCAGTTTCTAGAATAATATTTTCTAGCGGGACCGCTTTAACAACTTCTTCGCTGCGGCCCGTTTTGTCGAAAGTAATAATGCCGTTTAGCCCAATGAATCCGCCAATTTCTGCAAACTTAAGAGCAGTGGTAGCATCGCCCGTATAGCAATGCACCTCAAAACGTAGCTGCGGGTTTTGCGCTTTCACTTCTTTAACTATCTCCAGCAGGTCTTCGTAAGCATCGATGGTGCCATCAGTGGGACGACAGTGAATACACAACGCTTTGTCGTGCTTTAACGCAAATTCAATTTGCTTTAAGAAAGCCGCGCGCTCAAGATTTTTAATTTCTTCATGATCACGATCGTCAGGCAAACGGTAATAATCTAAACCACACTCCCCGATTCCAATAACTCGTTCGTGCTTAACCAACTCTTCATACAAAGCCGGATCAAAGGTTTCTTCGCGGGTTTTGAATTTTACTTCTTCTTCGTCTTCATAGTCGTGGGCATAAGTATGTGTTGGGTGCAGGCCTATAACCGCATAAACATCGTCTGGAAATTTTTCCAAGAGTGCCACGGCTTGACGGCTTGTATCAATTTGGGTACCAACATTTACCACAGCAACTCCAGCATCTAAAGCACGTTGAATAGCCTGTTCGCTATCATCGCGAAAAGCACGCAAATTAACATGGGTATGAGTATCAATAAACTTTTTAGTCATTTCGATTTACAAAAGGATTTTCCATCTTAAATAATATTTCTGGTGTGCGCTGATTCACAGCATCAATTGTAATATTGTATTTCTTTGCATATTGGGCATCAACGGAATCAAACAAAGCTGTTGAATAATCAAATCCTAATTTTTCTGAAACTGATTTTACTTCTTGTTCTGAATTCCCTTCTATCTCAATAAAGGGCTCAAGAAACGGCCATTCATCTATTGTTATTTCTACATTTTCAAAGTGCCATAACTCTCTGAAACTTTCCTGATAAGCTTTTCTTGCGCATCCAATGCTTTCTAAAAACTCCACGCCTTTTTCGAAATCATTTATAACTAACTCAGTTTCTTTTTGTCGCTCAATTCCTTCCCCGTCGATTTGTTTTAATCCCATTGTGATTTTATCGCCTTCATCCCGCACACGTAACCATCCTCCATTTATTCCATGACCTTCTGGCAAATTAAAAACAATTCGCTTTTGCATGAACTCTTCACGTACTAAAGTAGCGCCTGCTTCTTTAAGCTTGGCGCGCATCTCGTCTTTATCTATATTCTCAAATGTGGCCTCGAACTCTACCTTCATTTCTCTACCCTTGGGAATAATGGCTCTGCTTTCACAATTTTTTCTGCAGTAATAGCATCCAAAATTTTCTGCGCCGAAGATGGTATAAACGGCAACAACTGATTCGCCGCCTTTTCGATAATCACTAACACCTCTTTGGAAACCCTTGCAAATTCAACTAAATCACTCTTCCCCAATTCCCACAATTTACTTTCATCAACAATTTTGTTGGCACGGGCAACTTCTTCCCAAATTTTCTGTAGTGCTTCGTGAAAACGAAAACCAATAATCAGTTCATTCACTTCATTTGGAATGTCAGTTTGTTTTGGCGTTGTCCCTTCAGGA
>CAYYQK010000003.1:108965-154337 GCA_964473815.1 uncultured Candidatus Saccharibacteria bacterium
TAAACCATTTGCCAAATCACCCTCGTATCGCGTGCGCAACTTTTCTTCACTAACATCACCATGGGAATCAAACGGTACTTCACGCAGCAAGAAATAACGCACAGCGTCAGTGCCGTACTTTTCTATCCAGTCATTAGGATCAATAATATTTCCAGTGGACTTAGAAATTTTTTGATTATTTAAAGTCAAAAATCCATGCACTGCTACTCCCTTTGGCATTTCAATGCCTGCTGCAAGCAACAACGCTGGCCAAATGATGCAATGGAACTTGGCAATATCCGGACCAATCAAATGAATATCAGCAGGCCAAAAACCGTCTGCGCCAGAATAATAATTTATCAATGCATCAACCCAAACGTAAATAGTTTGCTCTTTGTCCCATGGCACCGGAATCCCCCACTTCACGTTAGGACGGGTTACCGCAATATCGCGGAAACCTTCATCCAACATAGACAAAATTTCCTTACGTGAATGCTCAGGATAAATTTTAAATTCTCCTGATTCAATCTTTTCTTTAATTTGTGCAGTGAATTCCGAAACTTTAAAAAACCAATTTTTTTCTTTAATTACTTCAGGCTTTGTTTTGTGTTCTGGACACAAACCATCAACCAAATCTTTTTCAGTGATGAACGCCTCATGACCCACACAATACAATCCTTCATAATCTGCTTCGTATAAATAGCCGTTATCTTTAATTTTGGTAATCAATTCTTCAACTACTTTAATATGATCTGAATCGGTTGTGCGAATGAAGCGATCGTAAGACAAATTTAGATTATCCCATGCGAGTTTAAACCCTGCAGAATTTTCATCAGCGAACTTTTCAATTGGTAAACCAGATTTTTCGGCATACTCGGCGATCTTGGCGCCATGTTCATCAGTGCCAGTCAAAAACCGTACTTCGTCCCCTTGGGCGCGATGAAAACGCGCCAGCACATCTGCTGCCACTTTTTCGTAGGAATGCCCAATATGAGGCTTCCCATTGATGTAATCAATAGCGGTTGTGATGTAGAATTTGTTCATTTTAGTATGTTAATTATAGCGGTTTCTAATATTTCTTCAAAGTTGTAAAATGATGGGCGCTTCTGAAGAAACACCCACCACAGCCGATATTTAAGCCTCGACCCAAGCTTCGTTAACCTCTTTCAAATCTTTCGAATATCTTTTCCAGATCGGATCGAAATCTCTTCTCAGGATTCCGAATAAAATCTGGTCAAAATATTTTCCATGACGAAAGTGATATTCCCTACGCACCCCCTCTTCCTTGTAGCCGCATTTTAATAAACAGCCGGCGCTGCGTTTGTTAAACGCAACAACAGATGAATCAATGCGGTGTAAATTCAGAAAATGAAATGCGTAATGCAGAACTTGCATCTTAGCGTCATAGCCATAACCTTTTCCCCAAAATTCTTTGTTAGCAATTAGGGCACCAGTGGTGGCTATTCGGGTTTGCCAATTGATATTGTACAAACCCATCAGACCAAGGAAGTTCTGTGAAGATTTTTCACAAATAGCAAAGACGATGTCTTTTCCATCTTTGCCCAGATTTTCTAAATATTCCCGCTCACTCGCCGCGGTAATGGGAGGCCGCGCCAATATGAATTGGGAAATGGACACATCATTGACTGCGGGCCATAAAAGCTCGAAGTCAGTTTCGGGGTTAACGGGTCTCAAAACGGTTTTGATACCCTCCATACAAATTACGCTACTCATAGTTTTCTCTCCTGTTACTTTTCGAATTTAGATAACGTTAATTTTTTGTAACAAAAAACCTCGGTTATCTAACCGAGGTCGTGTTAAAGTTTTGATAAAATTTCTTTAAAATCTTTCTAAAATTTCACATAAACACTGCCATGGTCAGACAACGAAAAAACGCCCATCAACACTGAAGGGTTGGTATTTCCGATGTGATTTTGACAGTATTTTACTTTCATATTTTAATTATGACTTATTTAAGCACAGTTGTCAAATTTACCCATTTAAACATCTACTTGATCTAATTGCGGCGGGGTGCCAGTATGCCCTTTCTCATGGAAAAGTTCGGCAATTACGACAGTGACTGCCCCGGCCAAAGGCACTGCAAGGAGTAGCCCTAAAATACCAGCCAGCTTGAATCCAACTAGCAAGGCCAAAATAACCACCAAAGGTGATGTTCCAACAGTCTTTTCCATTATCTTTGGCACTAACACATAGCCTTCTGTTTTCTGAATCA
Source organism: uncultured Candidatus Saccharibacteria bacterium (assembly GCA_964473815.1). Taxonomy (GTDB): domain Bacteria; phylum Patescibacteriota; class Doudnabacteria; order UBA920; family UBA920; genus UBA920. The sequence continues at coordinate 111,178 of CAYYQK010000003.1, forward strand.
CAATGTACATGACAATAACCCCAATCACTAAAGCCGGACTTTGAATTAACGCAAAGAAAATTGCAGGTATTGCGGACAGGAAAGGTCCCACATATGGCACCACTTCCAGTAACCCTGCAATAATTGCTAAGAACAAGGCATATTTAATTCCCAGAATCGACAGGCCGATATATGTTAAAGCAAAAATAAAGATACTAAGAATCAACTGGCCTACAACCCACAATCCCATTTTGCGTTGTACCTTTTGAATTAAAGTCATCACAACTTTTTGTTGAGCGGTTGGCACAATATCATGGATAAAATGCTTCATGCCACGATCAGCTGCCACTAAGTAAAACGAAATAACTAACACAGAAATTACTGCAAACAATCCGTTAAAGAATCCGACCGTGCGACTGAATAGTGCATCTGTGCCACCGCCGCCAGCAAATAAGGTTTTGACAATGCTTCCAAGGTCCGCGCCACCGATCATACTAGAAAGTCCAGGATAGCGTGCCTGAAAATCAGCAGTGTACTGCGGCAAGTTATCTTTTAACACTTGAAATTGATCGACAACTAATGGCGCCATCAAACTGATGATCAGAACAACAAGGCCAATTAATATAATGTAAACGCCGAGTACGCTAACAGTACGGGGAATTTTATGCCGACTTAACCAGTCCACCACGGGTTCTAAAGCTGAGGACAAAACTAAGGCCAATAAAATAATTACCACGATGTCGCGTACCACCCACAAAAACGCCAGGACCAAGGCCACACCTGCCACGCGTAAAATTACTTTTGTCGAATAATCCAGTTCAAAATTCATATGCTAAGTATAGCTAATTTTCTGGAAACTAAAAACCCAGCCTAAGCTGGATTTTGAGTTTGTAAATCTTCTTCTTCCAAAGCTTTTTGGGCTTCTTCAATTTGAATATCAAGTCGTTTAATACCTTCTAAACAATAAGCTTTAATCTGTTCACGTAAGAAGTCAGTTAATCCTTCGGTCTGTAAATCCCGAATTAAAATGTCTTTAATAGTTTGATCCAAATCAGATTGCTGAATTAGATTAACTACCTTTTGAATTTTTTCGTCCATATTATTGTTCCTGTTCTACTGCGTTATGAATTCTCAAGGCTTTAATTGCACGTTCAAGATCGATTGCTTTATCACCGGTCTTTTCTATAATCGTACCGGCGTACATCTCTGGGTTCGATTCCAATTGCTGCCCGGATTGGGTTTCTTGAGTTTCCATTTTTTATACCTTTATTTCCAGGCCTTGTCTCGCAGGGCCTTGAGTTTTTTAATATCTGATTCAACTTTATCATGGTCGGTTTCCAAGATCAAGGGCAGGTCGAGTTTTTTCTGTTTGAAATAAGCAAAGATTGCAGAAAAACCTTTTTCGCCAATCTCACCGTCGCCGATATGCTCGTGACGGTCCTTGTGAGAGGCAAATTCGACTTTAGAATCGTTGATATGACTCATACGCAACCACTTTAGACCAATAACTTTATCAAACTTCGTGAAAGTTTCTTTGACTTTCTCGGGGCTGCGCAGGTCGTAACCACTACCAAATGCGTGTTGAGTGTCGAAGCAGACGCCGCCAAAGCCTTTTGTTTTTAACACTGGCGACATCAGTTCGGCAATTTCTTCAAAAGTGTCACCAATAACTTCGCCAGAGCCTGCAGAAATTTCTATTAGTAGTTCAGTAGTGCCTTTGTAGCCATCTAAGATTTTTTTCATAGCGCTTTGGGCTTGCTTCATTCCCTCTTTTTCGCCTAAGTCTTTAAAACTTCCCGGATGGAACATCACGAACTTTGCACCTAGCTGAGAACCGCGTTCAAGATCAGTACGAATTAAATTAATGCTTCCGTGGAAAGTGGTTTTTTTCCCTGAGCCTAAATTTAAAATATACGGCGCATGAATTACTAAAGTTTTTATTCCCGATGCTTCCAGTGCTTGTTTAAATTCATCTTCAAGTTCTTTGGTAATTGGTGCAGCTGCTCCGCCCTGAGGACTGCGCGAAAAAATTTGCATTGTTTCGCAATTTAAGAGCGCCGCGCGACCGGGTGCGTTTTGCAAACCCCCTGCTATAGAAACATGACAACCAATTAACGGTTTGCCTTTACTTGGCAAAGTTACTTTGGGAATTTCGTTGGGATCCGAAATTGTTGCAGCAGAAAGTTTGCTTTTTTTTAATTTAGCGGGTTCTTTAATTACAGTTGTCTTTTTAACTGGCATTTTAAAATTTGCTAATGATGTTTTTGAATACTTTGTCGCTTTTGTATGGTCCAATTATAGCAAGGTTTGCTTTTTGCGGTTTGAACAAATCTTCAGCTACATCTCGCACTTGTTTTGCCGTGACCGCATCAATCTCTTTAAAAGCTTCTTGCGGAGTCTTTGTTGATTTTTTAAATGCGACTTGTTCCAAATACCAGTCGAGTCGCGCTTGATTGTCTTCTAAGTAAAGTGTTGTCCGTCCTTTTAAGTATGCCTTTGCTTTTCCCAGTTCACGTTCTGTAACTGGAATAGAACGGATGTCTTTTAATATTTCAAGTGTAACTTTCAAAGCTTCTTCGATGCTACTGATGCGAACGCCGGCACTAATATCGAATGACCCAACATCCTGGTACGACCCACTGCCTGCGCGTACATAGTAGGCTAAGCCGCGGCGTTCGCGGATTTCATTGAACAAACGACTAGACATACCTCCACCCAAAATTGCGGCAAGTACTGTAGCGGCGGCATTGCGCTTATCCTCTACCGAATAAGCCTTAAATCCCAGGTCAAAATTAGCCTGCTGGATTTTTCGGAACTCAACTTTAACTTGTGGTTCTTTCTGGGCGCCTGTATAGCGTGGCCATTTGTCCCACTTTTTAGCTGGCAATTTGCTCCAGAATTTAGTAATCAACCTATTTAACGCAGCGCGATCGTACTTCCCAGAAATTCCAAGAATTATATTGCCAGGCTGGTAATTGCGAGCCATGTAACTGGCAAACATCTTCTGATTGAATTTAGTGACTACTGGTGGAGTGCCAGCAATGTCACGCGCCAAAGGATCGCGACCCCACATAATTTCTTCTAATATATTGGAAACCCGGGCACGAGGATTGTCGTGATACATATTGATCTCCTCTACTATTACACCTTTCTCGCGTTCCATTTCGGCTTTGTCCAAGAGTGGATTCTGCAACATGTCTGTAAGTACTTCAAAAATTACCGGTAAGTGAGTGTGACGCGCTTTGATATAGTACTGAGTGTGTTCCTTCCCTGTATTAGCATTCATTTCACCACCAATACCATCAATCATTTCTGTAATTTCCATTGCTGTAGGATATTTTTTCGTACCTTTAAATAAGAAATGCTCCAGAAAATGCGAGATACCATTTTCTTTGGCTGTCTCTGAACGCGAACCTGTTTTTACAAAAAAATCTACAACCACGCTTTCGGCGTCGTTGCTTGGTACTTCGATAACTGTTAATCCATTTTTTAGAACTCTTTTATGATACTTCATTTAAAACTATTTAATGATCATGTCCTCAAATTTTGTAGATACACGAGCAAAGTAATTTGCCTTACCTTCTTTTAAATAAACCAAATCTTCTATTCTGATGCCACCAACTTTTGGAATATAAATTCCGGGTTCGATACTGAATACCATTTTGTTCTGTAAAATATCTTTGGAGCGTTCGTGAAGACTTGGGCCTTCGTGCACATCGATGCCAGTGCCGTGACCCAAATTGTGAATAAAATATTCACCATAACCTTTTTTGTCTATATATTCACGCGCTATCAAATCAACTTCGCTTGCTTCTCTATTATTTGTCACCCTTGCTACAGCCAAGTGATAAGCCTTTTCTGCAACGCGGTACATATCTTCTAACTCATCCGTTGCCTCTTTAAGAAATACTGTTCTGGTAAAGTCACTGCAATAACCATCAACTTTAAAGCCAAAATCTAAGATTATACTTTCTTTTGGCTTGAGAATTTTATCGGTCGGTAAATGGTGCGGGATCGCGGCATTTGCTCCGCTGGCCACAATAGTTGGGAATGATTCATCGTGCGCGCCAAGCTTAATGCCGGCCATGCGAATGAATTGCGCCAATTCTTTTTCTGATTTCTGCGTCTGCTTTGCCAACTCTTTTTTAACTTGCGCAAAAACTTTTACAGTAATGTCGTATGCTTCCTTCATTGAAGCAAGTTCGTAACCATCTTTTAATAAGCGTCTAACAGTGACTGGGCTATCTATTGGTTTTAACTTTATACCTTTAGTATAATTTTTTAAAATATCCAACCAAGACAAACGAATATTTTTGTCGATCTCTATGGTCTTGTAACGGCCAATATATTTTCCGAGATTACTAAGAGTATCGGTTTTAAGGCCATTGATTTGTTCAAGATGGCCTCCAAACAATACTACATCTTTATTAGAAATAAATAAAAATCCGCCATCAATCAAAAAACGACCTGTTAAATACAACAAGTCTTGCGGATTCGTAATGATAACAGGAGTCTTCAGATCAATTTGGAGTTTTGTGATACGAGCGTGTGCCATGACCTAACTGTAAATTTTAGAATGTAAGTAGTTTTGTAATTCAGAAATTTTTACGCGTTCTTGCTCGGTTGTGTCGCGGTGACGAACAGTCACGCTTTGATCTTCAAGGGTGTCGAAGTCTACGGTAATACCAAATGGCGTACCAATTTCGTCTTGGCTGTAGTAACGCTTGCCCACATTACCACGGTCATCCCAGGCTACAGAAAAATGCTTGGAAAGTTCTGTGTAAATTTCTTTAGCTTTGTCGACAAGTTCAGGTTTATTTTTGAGCAATGGAAAAACAGCCACTTTGTAAGGGGCCAATTTCGGAGGCAAGGCGAGCCAAACGCGCTTACTGTCACCACTATCATTTTCTGGGGCTTCTTCACGGTAAGCGGACAATAATACTGCTAACAAGGAACGATCAACACCCCAAGTTGGTTCAATCACATGGGGAACATATTTTTCGTTTGTTTGCGGATCTAAGTACGACATGTCTTCACCGCTCGCTTTAATATGATTTTGTAAATCAAAATCACCCCGGTATGCCAGCCCATATAGCTCTTTCGTTCCAAAAGGATAATCAAACTCAAAATCTAAAGTGCGTTTGCTGTAATGAGCCCGGTCCTCTTCTGGAACTTCAAGCTCGTGAACTGCATCCATATTAAGTTGCAAGTCGTCTCGCATCCAGGCAATCATTTCTTCTTTCCATTCTTCAAAGTACTTGTTCCACTCAGCATCAGTTTTTGGAACAGGAATGAAATATTCAATTTCCATTTGTTCAAACTCGCGAGTTCGGAAAATAAAATTCCCAGGGGTGATTTCATTGCGAAACGCTTTTCCAATTTGCGCTATCCCAAATGGAATTTGTTTGCGAGAAGTAATTTGTACATTTTTAAACTGCACAAACATTGCTTGCGCTGTTTCTGGGCGGAAGTAAGCAACATTAGCAGCTTCTTCTGCCGGGCCCAAAAAAGTTTTTAACATCAAGTTAAACATTTTTGGTTCACTAAAGCCATCAGTTTTTTTGCAGTTGCTACATGCGGCAGATAAATCAATTTGGTCAGCACGGAAGCGCGCATGGCAAGCTTTGCACTCAACAAGAGGATCAGAAAAAGTTGCAACATGACCAGAAGCTTCCCAAACTTTTGGATTCATTATTAAAGCAGCATCGATACCAACCATATCTGGTCTGCCTTGAACGAAACGCTTCCACCAAAGTTGCTTAATATTATTTTTTAATTCAGTACCTAAAGGACCGTAGTCCCAAGAGTTTGCAAGACCGCCATAAATTTCTGAACCAGGGTACACAAAACCACGCCGCTTTGCCAGCGACACAATTTTTTCCATTGCCTCAGGATGGTTTTTCTGTGTATTTTTCTCGTTAGACATAAGAAAATTATACCATTATTTGGTTAAATCCTTAAAATCTGCCAGGAATTGCGGGAAAAAATCATACTGAATGGCATTCCGAACTTTTTCCATTAAATTCAAATAGTAGCGCAGGTTGTGCATGGTGGTCAGGCGCTCGCCCAAACTCTCCCCTGCTTTCAACAGATGATTGATGTACGCACGGGTATGATTAACACACGCATAACAATTACAAGTCGAGTCTATTGGAGTAAAGTCTTCGGCGTACTTTGAAAGTCTGATATCAATGGTTTCGTATCCTTCTTTTCCTTCTTCATCACGCGCATTTATATATAGACGACCATGTCGAGCCTCGCGCGTCGGGATAACGCAATCAAAAGTATCACACCCCCGTGCGACTGCCTGAATAATATTGTATGGAGTACCAACACCAAGTAAATGTTTCGGTGCTGTTTCTGGTAAGTGCGGAATCGCGTATTCAACGGCTTTCATCATTTCGTCGTGTGGTTCGCCGACAGCAACGCCGCCAATTGCAAAACCTTCGAAACCAAGTTCAACCATATTTTCCGCCGACTGCTTTCGCAAATCTTCAAAGCTCGCACCTTGAACAATCCCCCACAACTTTTGTCCGGGGTTCACGGGATCGCCGTGTTCCATAATTCGTGCATGCTCTGCAACCGCGCGCTCAGCCCAACGCTTGGTTAATTCAATGGACTGCTTGCTGCGTTCGTATTCAAACGGGAAACCCGGAAAGTCATCTAAGATTAAGCAGATGTCGCTACCTAAGTTTGCCTGAATATCAATAGATTTTTCTGGTGATAAAATTTCTTGCTTGCCGTCTAAATCAAATTGGAACAACACACCAGCTTCCAAAACTTTTCGCATTTTAGACAAAGAGTAAACCTGAAAGCCACCAGAGTCTGTAAAGATCGGTCCTTTCCAGTTCATGAATTTGTGTAAACCGCCCGCTTTGTAAATTAAGGCATCCCCGGGACGTTGCCACAAATGGTAAGTGTTGGCCAACACCATTGATGCACCCCAAAATTTGATCTCTTCACTAGTTACTGTTTTGATTGTCCCCTTGGTACCAATAGGCAAAAACTGCGGTGTGTTAACATCGCCGTGCGCAGTGTGAATAATCCCGGTTCGCGCTCGCGAACCAGGATCTTTTTTTAGGATTTCGAAGTATTCCATTTAATTTAACGTCTTGGGCGGTCACCGCTGCGACGATCATGACCTCCGCGACCACCAAATCCTCCGCGTGCACCACCGCCACCACCACGTGGGCGATCGAAACTTCGTCCACCATTCCCAGCGGCTTCTGACTGTGCTAATTGTTCTGGAGTTGGATCACCAGCAAATGGTTTGTGAGTTAAGTTAATGCGGCCCTGATCATCAATTTCAATAACCTGAACCTTCAAACTGTCGCCAACTTTTACAACATCTTCTGGTTTGTTCACACGATAATTTGCAAGTTGCGAAACGTGAACCATCCCGTCGCGACCTGGCAAAATTTCTACGAATGCACCGAAATCCATAATGCGAACTACTTTACCGTCGTAAATTTCGCCTGGTTCCACTTCTTTAACAATGTCTTGAATCATCTTCATGGCTTTTTCTGCAGCTTCGGCATCAGTTGAAGTGATCATGACCAAACCATCGTCTTCAATGTCGATTTTCACACCAGGGCATTCCGCAATAATACCATTGATGATTTTACCGCCACTACCAATAACATCGCGAATTTTTTCCGGATCAATTTTCAAACTAGTAATACGTGGAGCGTACGGAGAAAGTTCAGGACGAGGCGCACTTAGCGCTTCCTTCATTTTCGAAATGATGTGCATACGTGCTGGATGCGCTTGCTGCAAAGCTTGTTCCAAAATTTCCGCAGTTAAACCTTTAACTTTAATATCGAGCTGAAGTGCTGTAACCCCTTCTTCGTTACCAGTTACTTTAAAGTCCATGTGACCATTGAAGTCTTCAATACCAGCAATATCTGTTAACACTTTAAAGTTATTTGTGTTGGATTCATCCATAACCAAACCCATTGCAACACCACCAATAATTTCTTTGATTGGCACACCAGCGTCCATGAGTGAAAGAGTCGAACCGCAAGTGCTCGCCATAGAAGTTGAACCGTTACTAGACATAGTTTCGGAAACTAAGCGCATAGTGTATGGGAATTCTTCTTGTGGTGGAAGTGCAACTTCTACAGCGCGTTCTGCCAAAGCCCCATGACCAATTTCACGGCGACCTGGACCACGAATCGGCGCTACTTCACCGACAGAGAAACCGGCCATATTATAGTGGTGTATGTAACGCTTGCCGCGGCCTTCTGCCGGGTCTTCCATGCCATCAAGCATTTGTTCATCACCTTTACTGCCCAAAGTTACTACTGTTAGGACTTGGGTTTCACCGCGGGTAAACAAAGCACTGCCATGCGCGCGCGGTAAAATGCCGACTTCTGCAGTAATCTGACGAGTCTCGTTCATGGCGCGGCCATCAACGCGACGATCGTGTTCCAAAATTTGCTTCTGCTGATACTTCTTCAAAATTTTATCAACCGCATTGTGAACTTCTTTTTCAAAATTAATATCTTCATTTTCGCCAATTGCAACGGCAACCGCTTGCACAGCTTCGGCTTCCAGAGCAGCAACGTTAGCATCTCGTTCTTCTTTGGTTTTCACGTAAATGGCAGAGTCGATTTTTTCAGGCGTCAACAAATTAGCCACGTGTTCAAGAACACGAGGTTCAATTTCTTTACGGACAATCTTGTCAGTTTTTTCCCGACCAGCATCTTTGCGGAAATCTTCCTGCATTTTTGCAAGAGCAGCAAGATGAGTTTGAGCAAATTTGATACCTTCAACAATTTCACTCTCCGGCACAAACTGCGCACCAGCTTCCACCATAATAATGTGTTCAGCGGTACCGCAAACAATTAAATCTAGCGCGGATTTTTCGCGCATATCATGAGTCGGATTAGCCACAAACTGACCATCAACTTTGGCAACACGAACTCCTGCAACTGGACCATCGAAAGGAATATCGGAAATATGCAATGCAGCACTAGCAGCGTTTACAGCCAACATGTCGGGATCGTTTTCACCATCAACAGAAAGAACTGTAACCACAACTTGCACATCGTTGCGCATAGAATCTGGGAACATTGGACGCAATGAACGGTCGATAACACGACCAGTCAAAATTGCATCATCGGTTGCGCGACCTTCGCGCTTTACCCAACGAGAGCCTTTAATTTTTCCAGCAGCGTACAGACGTTCTTCGTAATCTACTAATAGAGGGAAGAAGTCGATGCCGTCGCGCGGCTGAGTTTTCATAACAGCAGTTGCTAACACAACCGTGTCGCCAAGACGCGCCACAACAGCGCCATTGGCTTGACGCGCCAATTTGCCAGTTTGTAATTTCCACTGGCTTCCCGCAATATCTGCGGAAATTTCTTTAATATCCATTTACGGATCTTTCTCGCAACCCTCAGACAGGTTTCCAAACTCTAGGTTTTCATAGATCGAGGAAATGTTTTGCCTAACGAACTCTCATGGCCACAGTTTGCCTAGCCGAAGGCTAGTAGCAAACGTAGGACATCTGAGTGAGGTGGCAAACAATTCCGAGATCTTATCAAAAACTAAACTCTGGGAACTTGTGTATGGGGCTTGCGTTAATTAATAATTAAGATTTATTTACATCAAAATCTTTAAGGAAAGCATCTGGATCAGGAGTTGATCCGAACAACAAATGATAAATATTCTCTTCAAACATATTCTGTGGTTTTGGCATTCCAGTACCTTTGTTGTTGTGCCAATTCAACCACGCTTTTGCAAACGACTTATAGCTATCAGAATTTTCGTTGCCAAAGTGCTTGTAGATTACTTCGTACTTAATTTGATTCACTAAGTGAATAAACTGATCGCGGTCTTCAAAAGCCACGTGTCCTTGTGAGCGCACCTTTTGTTTGATCTTTTCGATTTCAGCGTTTGCCATCAGATGATTAACTACATCTTCAGCAACTTTTATCCACTGTTGTTCAAATTCTTTTGGGTCTTGGGAAGCGGTTTGGAATTCCATATGTCAATAAAAACAATTTCAAGCTCTACCGAAATCGATAGAGCTTGATCAAAAATTAATTAGAATCTTTCTTCAATTTCAATTTGTCGACAATCTTGTCGTAGCGTTTCGCATCTTCACCTTTTAAGTAGCGAAGCAAACGGCGGCGGTTACCAACCATCTTTAGAAGACCACGACGAGAGTGATTATCTTTTTTATGAACTTGCAAGTGTTCACTAACCTGCTCAATCTCTTTGGTTAAGACAGCAATTTGTACTTCGGGAGAACCAGTATCATCTTTATGAGTTTGATACTTCTTGATAACTGCGTCTTTTTCCTTTTTCGATAGCATACTTCTGAATCCTTTCTGCACGACAGCGACAGTATACGGTTCACTGCGTGGTTAATTTATATAGATATTATAGCGAATCTGCGATATTTTGGCAAGTTTATTCTAGGCCTTTTTTAGTAAGCGAATTCGCAAAAGACCCGGCATTTTGAGCAATTCTGAATGCTGTACGATGTAGTGCTTGCCATCGGGTTCGTTGGGATCTAATCTTTTGGTCATTTCGTCTGCATCCATCTCGGATTTTTTAAAAAGAAATTCCTCCCGGTTATACTGCGGCTGACCGCTTCTTACCTGGCCATCACTCAGGTTAACCTTAATATAGTCATCGGGATTATTCTGGTAATCTTCGAACCATTCGCGGTTTTTTTCTGTTGCAAAGTCAAAGCCGTTCTTTTGGAGCCAAGCAATGACTTCTTCCTGGGAACAATCTGCAGTAATATTTTCAAATTTAATATAGCTTTTTTCTGCTAAAGCCTTCATGTACTCTTCGCATTGCTGCAAAAATTCTGAACCTGATATTCCCAAGTCGCCAGTTCGAACCAATCGATGAGACAGATCCCATTCATCAGATGCACCGTACTCAGTATCCTGCATAAAAATTACATTTGCCAGCTTTTCTTTGTTTCGGCCAGTGATCTGGAATTCTATTTGTCTTAAATCTGCAACGGCATTCAAGCCGATGGCAAAATCAAATCCATCCATACTGCGATGTAATAGTTCTGTGCGAGGTGGTAATGCATCTTGCTTACGCCCTTTAACCTTAGACCAACCTTCTTCGATCTCTTGATCGTCGAAAGGTCGTAATAATTCGGCTTTGATTTTTTCGTATTCTTCTGCAGTTGGCTCAGGATTGGGTTCTTTCCAGATGTGAAATGGCTGTTTTTGATATTCAGACATGCTTAAATTTTAGCAAATTTCCCTAATTTTTCCATCGTGTCGCATAATCGAATAATTTACGACGCGTAATTTTAGGTGTATACTTAGGTTGTTGAATAACTGACGAAAAATGGCTGAAACTAAAACCAAAAAAACTCCTATTGAAAAGTTGGCTCAAGATTTTCTAGAATATTGTGAAATCGAGAAGAACAAAAGCATGTTAACGGTGCGCAATTATGCCCACTATCTCGCCCGCTTTTGTGACTTTGCCAAAACTCATGGAATTAGTCGGCCCGAGGACATTACTTTAGACACTGTTCGCTCCTATCGCCTGTTTCTGAACCGGTTAAGTGATGAACATGGTCGCAATTTAAAATTGGTTACACAAAATTATCATGTCATTGCTTTGCGGGCGTTTTTAAAATATTTAGCCAAGCGTGACATTGATACTTTGTCTGCCGAAAAAATAGAATTGGCCAAGAATCCGGCTCGTGAGGTCGAAATTATGACCAACGATGAAGTGCAGCGCATAAAGGATGCTGTGAAGAGCGAAGAAAACGACCTCGCCCGCATGCGCGATGCTGCAATTTTGGAATTGTTGTTTTCGAGTGGAGTGCGTATTTCTGAATTAGTGCAGCTGCAGCAAAAACAACTCAACTTTGAGCGAGGAGAATTTACTGTGCGTGGTAAAGGTGACAAACTTCGGTTAGTGTTTATGTCGGATGAAGCTGCAAAACTACTGAAAGAATATTTAAAAAAACGTGATGACAACAGCCCTGCCTTGTTTGTGAGTCACAGCCAAGTTGGCAATACGGTTACCAAACAAATGGAAGCTATGTCAGCGAAGTCTGATCAACATCATGCCGCAGGCTTAACAGCGCGCAGCGTGCAACGTCTGGTAAAAAAATATGCTGGATTGGCTGGCATTATGCACAAAGTGACACCGCACACCTTCCGACACTCTTTTGCCACAGACTTGCTGCAAAATGGTGCAGACATTCGCAGTGTGCAAACTTTGCTTGGTCACGCCTCTATTACCACCACTCAAATTTACACCCACGTCACAAACGCACAATTGCGCGACGTGCATCGCAAATTTCATAATAAAAAATGAGCGATCTCTTCGGTTGAAGGAAATAGGTCAGTACATTATAATATCCTTTATGACTTACGGCTTTTGGAAAAAATTACTAAAACCTTTTTTTGCACTCGCTCCAATGCATGATGTTACTGATGCAGCTTTTCGACGCATCATTGCAAAGTATGGAAAACCTGATGTGTTTTACACAGAATTCGCTTCCACTGATGGTTTAAGTAACGAAGTTGGACGGCCAAAGTTAATGCACTATTTAAAGTTCTCAAAAGAAGAACATCCAATAGTAGCGCAAATTTTTGGCTCAAAATCAGAAAAGTTTAAAGAAACAACTAAACTTGTTGCGTCTTTGGGCTTTGATGGCGTAGATATAAATATGGGTTGCCCAGAAAAAAATGCCGTGAAGAGTGGTTCCTGCGCGGGTCTTTTCCATACCCCAGAACTTGCTAAAGAAATTATTTTAGCCTGCAAAGAAGGGGCGCGTGAATACGCCACTGAAAACAAAACAGAAGAAATTCCTGTGTCTATTAAAATTCGCATTGGTGATACTAAAGTTGATTGGCAAAACTGGATAACCAAACTTTTGGAAGGGCAACCTGCTGCCATTGCTATTCACCTGCGCACTCGCAAAGAGATGTCTAAAGTCCCAGCTCACTGGGAAGTAATGCCAGAAATTGTAAAATTCATTCACGAGCACACAACCGAAGCCACTCGCCCGCTGATTATTGGTAACGGTGATGTTTATACAATTGATGAAGCGCGCCAAAAAATTACTGATACAAATGCGGACGGCGTCATGCTGGGCCGAGGAATTTTTGGCAATCCATGGTTGTTTGCAAAAGGTGCTGCTCCTACCTTAGAACAACGTTTGCATGTATTAATAGAGCACACCAAACTTTACGAAGAATTATTCTCTGGTATAAAGCACTGGGATATTATGAAGCGTCATTTCAAAGCCTATGTTTCTGATTTCGAAGGGGCTGCTGACTTGCGTGCAAAATTATACGAAACAAAAAACTCCCACGACGTGCAAGCAGTCGTAAGAGCTTTTTTGGATCAACCCTCGGATTAACTATTGTTGCCGTCCTCACCGCGGACTGCATCTTCTACATCATCTTTAGTCTGTTCGGCATCGCGTTTAATTGCATGCCCGGCTTCTTCAGCGCCATGAGCTACCCCACCAGCGATTCCTTCGGCAGTATCCGAGACATCTTGAGTATTATCATCATCTTCAAAGAACATAAAAACTCCTTTCTTAATTATCGCAAGGAGTATAAATATTTTTTATGAAAATTTCTTGATTACAATGCCGGCGATTCTTCCCGCTTAGGTCCGCGACGTTTTTCGAGAGCCAATAAATATTGCAAAGCGAATAATACTACTAAATTTATGCCCAAAGCGATAATTGGACCAAAGGTTGCTACGTACAAAGCAAAAGGCTGCATCAGTAATACTGAAATTAAATTTCCTCTGTAAAACTTTCTGTAACCCTCTATGCGGCTCGTTCCAAGATCAAAAATTCCCCACAAAATATTTGTTGCGGCAATTACTGCAAACCCTGCGCCGAGTACCACAATAATTTGCTCAGCAACGTTCGGATTGCGCATTTCTAAAAATCTTTGGAAAGAAAAAGTTAGCAAGCCACTTTGCACCAACCAAAGACCGATTACAGAAGGCACAAAGTATTTTGATTCAGCAAAGTGGAAATACATCTCTTTGCATCGCTGTTTAAATTTAAACCAACGCGTTTCTGGTGTGACGGTGGCCTGGGCAATGATCATCCGTAACTGTTCAAATAATTTTTCATGGCCACTTGGCGCCTCTATTAACTGCAGCAGCTGGCGGCGTTCTTCCGCATCAACTTGTTTTAACACTGCTTCCTGAGACAAATCTAAAACATTCACCAGCCGTTCGGTGTCGTTTAACTGCATGGACTTTTCGAGTTGGCGGATTGTGAAGTATAAACCAACAAAAATTAAATACATCAACATGAATGTTGGCTGGAAAAAATAATCGTTATTGCGGGTAATGAATTTTCCTAGTTCATCAATAAAAAATCCAAAGCCTACGCCACCTAAAATTGCACTAAAATGTTGGATCCGATGACCTAAAAATGCGAGCAGTAAAATAATGGCGGCAATCATAAAAAAGCCGCCCCATAGCATATGGGCAATATGTAACCGTTCACCGCCAATAATTGGCCAGCCAGTTAAAAATAAAAACGCACGGATCACCAGGACAGTGGCCACTGCCGAGACAAACAAATTATCCAGCATGTGCCTGATCGAAACGTTGCGGGTTAAAGTCTTGAACATTATTTTTGTTTCAGGTTTTGAGAATTGCTCTTTTATCTAATTATATCATGCACTTGATTAAATCCCCTTTTTTCTATATAATTGGTTGGTATTAAATATGCACCCGTAGCTCAGCTGGATAGAGCGTTCGCTTGCGGAGCGAGAGGTCATAGGTTCGAATCCTGTCGGGTGCACCAGAAAAATATCGAAATTTTTTTACAAAATTAAAAAGCCGCGGCGTAGAAGCTGCGGCTTTTTGCGAGGAAATTATTACTGCGGATAATAGCTATGCGGATAACTGCGTGTAATTGCTTAGAGAGTGGTGGGTTTCTTGTTCATAACGAATGCTGCACCCAGCGGCAACAACCCCATTATGAGAAAGTAAAGAGTGATCCAAAAACACTGATCAGCGGTATAATCAAGTTCCCTAAAACAACACAGCAGGTAAAAGATTAGATCGCCAATGAGTATTGAAGCACCCATGAAAAACAAAATCCAGTACAAAACTCTTTTATCTGAAAAAAGGTTTCGTCTTGACATAGCGAGTGTCCTCCGGATCCAATGCTTGCGCAAAGTCAACAAATGTTAAACAACTACATTTGAACAAAATTATACTATACGAACTCACATTTGTCAATAGTCTAAAAACCCACTATAATTACTCATATGACTCCGTAGCTCAGTTGGAAGAGCAGGGGACTTCTAAGCCCAAGGTCGCAGGTTCGATCCCTGCCGGAGTCGCCAGCTAAAATAAAACTCAAGAAAATAAAATGCCTAAATACCCTTTCATAATGTTCCGGTCAAGATTGTTTTTTTCAATTTTGATCGCAGTAATTGTTCTTGCCGGAACAGTGCTTACTTATTATGTTTATCGGTTTGTTAATCAATCAGATCTTGACTCGATTTCCCGCGGCGCGCAAACAGTTGCTTCTTCGATAGACATTTCCGAAATCACTGCCCTCAAAGCGTCTAATGATGATTTGGAAAATCCAGCATATCAATCTTTGAAAGGCAAATTGATGAAAATTCGTTCAGTGGATGCCGATGTAAGATTTGTCTATCTAACAGGACGGAACCAAAAAGGTGATTTTTTCTTTTACGCGGACTCGGAAGATCCAAGCTCCGAAGACTACTCCCCTCCTGGCCAAATATATAGTGAGGCTGATCAATCTTTTATTGATGCATTTAATACCAAAGAACCAAATATAACTGGTCCGAGTTCAGATCGCTGGGGTACCTGGTATACAGCACTTGCTCCGATTATTAATCCTGAGACTCATAAGGTTATTGCTGTAGTTGGTGAAGACATCGAAGCATCAACGCATCGCAAATATGTTGTGACCAACACAATGATTCCCGCGTTAATAACTTTGTTGTTATTAGCTTTTGCAATTATCGGCCAACGCATCAGTAAGCACGAGCAACAGATGGTGGAATTGAAATCTGAATTTGTGTCTATCGCATCCCATGAATTGCGCTCCCCTCTTAATGGTATTACTTGGGCACTCGATACAATAAGCAAAGCACCGAATCTGACTGCCCCACAAACCGATATGCTTACAGAGATTAAGACCACAGCCGGCAACTTGATGGGCAACATTAACGACATTCTTAATGCTTCGGCTATTACAGGACAAAAATCCACGCGATTAATTTTGGACCATGTTGATATCGCTGAATTGGTAAAATCTGTAGCTGACCAACAAATTTTAACCGCTAAAGAAAAAGGAATTAAAATCAGTTTAGAAAATATTCCTGCTGGTAGTCATATTATTAAAGCAGACCGAGAAAAACTGAAACGCGTATTTAACAATATTTTATCTAACTCGATTAAATATTCGCATCCTGATTCCAGTATTGAAATTTCGTTTGAACAAACTAAAGACTTTTACGTTTTGCATTTCACCGACCATGGCATAGGTATTCCTGCTGCGGATCAGAAAAAGGTATTCGATGGTTACTTCCGGTCTGAAAACGCAGTTAATTCCGGAGCTAGTGGTACTGGCTTGGGACTCTATTTTGCTCAAAAAATTGTGGAATTACATGGTGGTAAAATGTGGTTAAAGTCTGAAGAAAACAAAGGTACTGTTGTATTTGTTCAACTTCCAATTTCTAAAGCCTAGAAATTAAGAAAAATTTAAAATTCATTTTAACCTGATACTTTATGCTTGAACGCGTTCAGAAATTTTTAAGTGAGGCTGGAATAGCTTCTCGCCGAAAGGCTGAGGAGTTTATTAAGTCAGGCCAGGTTTCGATTAATGGGCGGCGCGCCAAGCTTGGTGATAAAGCTGACCCTAGCAAAGACGAAATTAAGGTTTACGGCAAAATCGTAAACTCCCCTGGTAGCACGAAAATAAAAAAGATTTATATTGCTCTAAACAAGCCGGCTGGATATGTTGTCAGTAAACGTGATCCGCGCGGGCGTAAAACGGTTTTCTCGTTACTACCCGAAGACTTGCGAAGTAAAGTGCATAATGTTGGTCGCCTCGATTTTGATACCGAGGGTTTGTTGTTACTCACGAACGATGGTGACTTAACTCAAAAATTGGCTCATCCAAAATACGAACACGATAAAGAATACGAAGTCATTACTAATGCGCCTGCTAAACCAGTACAACTTGAACGACTCCGCGACGGAATAGAACTGCCGACAGGCATGACTTCCCCAGCCCAAATTCGCCAACGCAATGGCAAAATTTACATAACTGTACATGAAGGTAAAAAACGCCAAGTACGCCGTATGTTTAATGCAGTCGGCCTAGGTGTCCACAATTTAAAACGAATGCGCATAGGCAAACTCGAACTTGGCAAAGCCCCCCTTGGCAAACTGGCACCTGGTGAATTTTTGGAAATCAAAAAAACTGACATTATCTAAAACTCAAATGAAGTATAAACATTTAGTTGTTTTGATAATTCTTGTAATTCTGGCAACAGTAGGTTATTGGTTCTGGAAAGCACATCGACCAAAAGCCACTTCACCGGTTGTCTCGCAGACTCAATCTAACATTCAGCCGCCGCCGCAAACAATTTTACCAGACACTTACAAAGCCAAAGTTGATTTCACTGTTCAAGCACCTTTTCATGTTTGGGATGAACTTCACAATCAAGCTTGCGAAGAAGCAGTAACAATTATGGCTGTAAATTTTTATGAGCACTTCATTCCTGTTGGTCCTGATGGCAGAATGGATCCCCAAAAAGTTGATGACGAAATTTCCAAACTCACAGATTGGCAACAAGATGTTTATAAAAATAATTTAAGCATCACTACAGAACAAACAGCGAGCATGATGCGTAAAGTCTACGGCCTTCACGCTAAAGTTGTGAAATATGATGTTTATGAGATGAAGAAAGCAATTGCGCTCGAAAATGGTTTGGTAGTTCTCCCGCTTAATGGCCGCGACTTAAACAATCCATATTTCAAACAACCCGGACCAGTCTATCACATGGTTTTAGTTAAAGGTTATGACAAAGATAACATTATTACTAATGACCCTGGTATAGGCAAAGGCTTTGATTATACTTATCCATACGATATAATAGACAAAGCGCTCGGGAGCTGGGATTTACAAACCGAGAGTCTCGATCAAAACATTAAAGAAATGATACTTATTTACCCAGAATGAATTTACTACTTAAATACTTAAAAAATTATAAAAGATTGCTTATTGCAGCCTTAGTGCTGGCGACTATTAACCAGGCTTTTTCTTTAGTTGAACCACAGTTGCTGCGAATTTTAGTTGATAAATACGCTGCCAACTTTCATCAATTTACCCAAACCGCTTTTCTTCGCGGAGTTGGTTTAGTTTTGCTTGCTTTTATTGTTACAGCGTTTATTTCCCGCGTTGCGAAAAATTTCCAAGACTATTACACCAATGTTATTATCCAACGCCTTGGTGCAAAAATGTACAACGACAGTGTCACCCATTCGTTCTCTTTGCCGTACGCTGTGTTCGAAGACCAACGTTCAGGAGAATTTTTGTCGAAGTTAACGTCCGCTCGCAACGACACTCAAAAATTCATGAACTTGGCGATCGGAACTTTGTTCGTTTCTTTAATTAGCGTCATTATTGTTCTGGCTTACGCTACTTATGTTCATTGGCTAATCGGCGTTCTCTATTTATTAATGATTCCGACTATTGGAATCTCTACTTTCTACATCAGTAAAAAGATTCAAGCTGCGCAGGCACCGATTGTTGCCGAAACTCAAGGCCTGGCTGGATCAACTACAGAAACTTTGCGCAATGTTGAATTGGTAAAATCGCTTGGTTTGGAAGGTCAAGAAATTAAAAGACTCAATAGCACTAATGTTGCAATTCTGCAGTTGGAACTAAAAAAGGTACGCCTCATTCGTGCTTACTCATTTTTGCAAGGTACAATCCTGAATGCACTTCGCGCTGTGTTGATGTTTGCCATGTTCTGGTTAATTTTCCACGGGAGTTTAACAATTGGTGAATTCTTCACTTTGCAAATTTATTCCTTCTTTTTATTTGCTCCTCTTGGCGCGCTTGGTGACATCGCTACTAGTTACGGGGAAACAAAAGCTAGTTTGGCTAAGTTGGAAGAAGTGTTGCAACAAGAACCAGACAAACAACCTGACAATCCAAAGCCAGTTGGTAAAATTGAAAATATTTCTTTTGATAACGTGTCGTTTGGTTATGCCACCGGAAATACTGATGCCATCGATAAAGTAAATTTAGATATTACTTCTGGGAAAACTGTCGCTTTTGTTGGCCCGTCTGGTAGCGGAAAATCCACTATGATTAAACTAACCGTGGGTTTGTATCAACCAACCGAAGGACAAGTGAAGTTTAATGGTATTCCAAGCACAGAAATAGACTTAGTATCATTGCGTAATCGAGTTGGTTTAGTGGCGCAGGAAACTCAGTTGTTCTCGGGAACAATTCGCGAGAATTTGTTGTTCGTCCGTCCAACTGCGACAGATAGCGAATGTATCGAGGCATTGCAGTCTGCCAGTGCTGATTCTTTGCTAGAGCGCGGCGGCGAAAGTTTGGATACAAAAATTGGTGAAGGTGGTTTAAAACTATCTGGTGGTGAAAAACAACGCTTGGCAATTGCCCGTGCCCTACTCCGCCAACCTGACCTACTAATTTTTGACGAAGCGACTTCTTCACTCGACTCTATCACTGAAGAATCTATTACTCAAACAATAAAAGAAATTGAAAAGAACCGACCAAGTTTAATTCGAATTTTGGTGGCTCATAGACTGTCTACAATTATGCACGCAAACATTATTTACGTTTTGGAAAAAGGTAAATTAGTTGAGCAAGGTACACACGAAGAGTTACTAGCGAAGAATGGTTTGTACAATGCACTTTGGCGACAACAGATTTCATCAAAAGAATAAATACAAAACTAAAGGCCGTGAGTTCCTCACGGCCTTTTTTGTTCACTGGAAACGTTTTACGAACCCGACGTCAAAGTGTAGATTCTCGCCTTTTCTTGAAGGTACTTGTAACCGACCGTATACCAATACCCAGCCGGAGTTGTTCCGTCGAGATCATCGATGGTCAAGATAGATCTCTCTCTCGCAACCTTCCTCAATCGAGCCAGGTTGTCCTTGAACATTTCTTCGCGACTATCGTCGCTCGTTGGAACGTCGATCTTGTCCAAAAGGATATCAGGAACTTTGAGACGGCGGCGGCTCGAAACTTTGCAGCCAAACTTCTCGTCTTCCTCGGCCTCGTCGAGCAGGCAAAAGAAGATGTCATCGTCCTCGACCACGCAAGCGATGCATTTGTCTCGGATGCTCAAATCGACTTTGCCTTTGAGCGGCGGTGTCCACCCATGAGACAAAACCTCACTTAGTTGATGATAGGCCCGTTCAAAACGGTTCATGATCATAACACTACTTTGTGTTTCCATAATTTTATCCATCCTTTATTTTGTAATACAAAAACCGTATAGCACAGTATACGGTTTTCTAATGGTTTTGTCAAGAGATCTAGTTTTACTTTTTTTGTTCTTTAAGTAGCTGAATGTCTTCCATGAGTTTCATCATATCAGTTTGGATTTGATTCAAAGTTTTCATTGTAGCCGCGTCATGTAAGTCATCTTCTTCATCATCCTTTTCGATCTCATCCACGTCTTCCTGAATTTCATCAATATCTTTTTCAATACCTTCAACGTCTTCTTGGATTTCATCGATGTCTTTTTCAATACCTTCAACGTCTTCTTGGATTTCATCGATGTCTTCTTCTACTTCGGCCAAGCTCAAGGTGTTTTTGTTTACAGTCATCTGAATGAACAGGGCTAAATAAATCGCTTCTAAAGAAACCGCTGTGGTCAAAATGAGTAATACTGAATCGAGCTTCGCTCCCAACAAGACAAATACAAAAGCCGCGATGAACAAAATTGTGTGCACCACTATCGATGTTGTTGAACCGATCCACACTGTGAATCGTTCGGCAACTGGTAAATTATTTTTCTTATCTTGTTTGTCAGCCATACAAGCAATTATAACATTATTTTAACCGCATTTGCTATAATATATCCATGGACTTTGAGTCGCTGAAACAAAACTTTAAAGGCGAAATTACAACAAGTGAAGCAGACATTGAGCATTACAGCCGTGATGCGAGCATTTTTCAGATTGCGCCACAGGCTATTGCCTTTCCAAAAGATCTCGCAGATGTGCAGACGTTGGTTCGTTTTGTTAATGACCATAAAAAAGATAACCCTGGTCTTTCCCTAACTCCTCGTGGAGGTGGCACCGACATGACTGGCGGCAGTGTAAACGACTCTATAATTGTTGATTTCAGTCGTCATCTCAATGCAGTTTCTGATTTAACAGATACTTCAGTCACAACCGAAAGTGGTGTGATGTTTCGAGACTTAGAAGTAAAACTCTCTGCCAAAAACCGAATTATGCCTGCCTACCCTGTTTCCAAAGCATGGGTATCGGTTGGTGGAATGGTTGGTAATAATTGTGGTGGTGAAAAAACTTTTAAATATGGGCAAGCTATCGACTTTGTCGAAGAGCTTGAGGTAGTTTTAAACGATGGTAATGTTTACAAAATCAAACCATTAAGCGAAGCAGAGCTGAAAGCCAAAATGGCTCAACCAAATTTTGAGGGCCAATTCTACAAAAACATTTACAATCTTATTCAAAGCAACTACAAAATTATCGAAGATGCCAAGCCTACCACTTCGAAAAATTCTTCTGGTTACTTTTTGTGGGATGTCTGGGATGGTAAAACTTTTGATTTAGTAAAATTGTTTGTTGGCTCGCAAGGAACGCTTGGGTTAATTACAAAAATTAAATGGCGCATTGTACCAATTCAACGTTATAGCAAGTTGCTAGTATTCTTCCTCAAGGATTTAAAACAGCTTGGTCAATTAGTAACCCACGTGAATGAACTATCACCTGAAAGTTTTGAAATTTTTGACAAACATACTTTTCACCTTGCTTTAAAATACTTGCCCGAGATTGTAAACAAGATGCGAAAGTCCCCTACCAACAAAGGTTCTTTGCTAAAATTGTTTTGGCAATTTTTACCCGAGGTCTTTATGATGTTGCGCGGCGGATTACCGGAATTAGTTTTGCTTGCCGAATTTACTGGAGACAATGAAGCCGAAGTTTTAAAGCGCGCAAAAACCGCGCAACAAAATATTGAATCACATTTCAATTTACCAACACACATCGCGAAAAGTTTTGAAGAAGCCCAAAAGTATTGGACCATTCGCCGTGAAAGCTACAACTTACTCCGCCAGCACAACGCTCGAAAGCTTTCTGCTCCGTTCATTGAGGATATTGTTGTTCACCCAAATCAATTGCCTGAATTCATGCCTAGGATTGATGCAATTATTGGCAAATACCCTGATTTTATTTACACGATCGCCGGTCACGCTGGCGATGCGAATTTCCACATCATTCCCCTGGTTGATATTTCCATTGAGAAACACCGCCAGCAGATAGTGCAGATGAGTGATGAGATTTTTGCTCTAGTTAAAAAATATAACGGCTCGATGTCTGCTGAACACAATGACGGTTTAGTGCGTGGTACATTTCTCAAATTTATGTTTGGTGATAAAATCTACGACCTCTTTAAAGAAACCAAAAATATTTTTGATCCACAAAACATTTTCAACCCACATAAAAAGTCAGACGCAGACCTACAATTTTATGTAGACCACGTGCGACATAATTAATGCAGGGTTGACTAAATCATCAAACTCTGCTAAAATCAACTAATGATAAAACAGCCTACTGAAGAGGCTAATGGTATAAAGTTTAGTGCACTAGGGATTGCACCAAAGCTGCTCGAAATTTTGCAGCGAAACAAATTCATTACTCCTACTCCGATTCAGGAACAATCTATTCCTGCTGCTTTAACCGGCAGCGATATTATGGGTATTGCCCAAACCGGGACTGGCAAGACCCTGGCTTTTGGTTTGCCCATGATTCAACGTCTTGCCCAAGACAACAGTAAACCAGACAGCAAAAAAATTGGCCTAGTAGTTTTGCCGACTCGCGAATTAGCTTTGCAAGTTAACGAAACTTTAAAAAAAGTTGGTGGCCCGATTGGTTTGAAAACTGCCATTCTAATTGGTGGTGAAAATATTGGTCGCCAAATTTCTGCTTTGAAAAAAGATCCGCATGTGTTAATTGCAACACCCGGTCGCTTAATTGATCACATTGATCAGAAAACGGTAAACCTTGCCCGCACATCAGTGTTAGTTTTAGACGAAGCTGATCGCATGCTCGACATGGGTTTTGCACCGCAGATCAATAAGATTTTAGAAAAGGTGCCAAAACTTCGCCAGACAATGTTATTCTCGGCAACCATGCCTCACGAAATTGTAAAGATCGCTAATTCGTACATGCGTACACCAGTGCGAATCGAAGTGGCACCTGCTGGCAGTGCAGTGAAATCTGTTAGTCAAGAAATTTACTTTTTGGATCGTGGTCAAAAACTTTCTTTACTCAAAAAGTTACTTGCAGACTACGATGGCACAGTACTAGTTTTCTCACGTACAAAATACGGTGCCAAGAAAATTGCTCGTGATATTCGCAACATGAAGATCACTGCAACTGAGATCCATTCTAACCGCTCGCTTAACCAACGCCTCGAAGCCCTTGATGGCTTCAAAAAAGGCAAGTACCGCGTGCTCGTTGCCACAGATATTGCCGCTCGCGGTATCGATGTAACTGGTATTCAATTGGTTATTAACTACGACTTACCTGATCAAGCCGAAGACTATGTGCACCGCATTGGCCGTACTGGCCGTGCAAATATGAAAGGTCATGCAATTTCGTTTGCAACGCACGACCAACGCCGCGATGTAAATATTATCGAAAAACTTATTCGCAAGGCTTTGCCTGTAGCGACTTTACCGGAACTGGAAAAAGTTACCTCAGTTACACCATCTCGCCCACCTCGCGAGGATTCTCGAGGTCGGGGGCGCGACAGTGGACGAGGTCGTGAGAGTGGGCGCAGCCGCGACTCTGGTCGCCGAGACTCTCGCCCGAGACACCACGACAATACTCGTAGCACGACGCCTGCAAGTGACAGACCACAACGATATGGTTCTCCTCGCCAAAATTCACGCTCCCGAAGCGACAAACCACGCAACAGTTACGAACGAAGTCAATCAGGATCCAAATCTAAACCAAACTCCCGGGGCAAAAAGAAATGGTCTGATTACGAACGCGGCCGTAAACCTGCACCACAATCACTCAAGAAAATCTCCCAAAGTAGCCGAGGATTCTTCATCAGCAGAAAATCCCACCTCGAAGACGAATAGAAGCTGAGTAATCGGATTTATTAAAATACGAAAGCCCCGCCATATTGGCGAGGCTTTTTCTATATCAGAGTATCGGTGTTGCTGTTGTCGATTATAACAGCTTTACTTTGATTGCATTAAATACATTTAGAACCGAATCCCAGAATCCCAGCACTTTCGCCTTCATACCAACTTGTACATCAGCGGAAGTTAAATTGCTGTCGTTTGTATTGCTGTTGTTGTCACTGAAGTGGGTATCGCTATCGGTGTTTACAGTGATAGTTGTACCGTCATCTTTAGTTTGAACAGTCAACGCACCAGTCGTGCTATTCACTGCAGTAACAGTTCCAGTGGCGATCGCTGGCTTCAAGTTAACTGGCAACACATAAACTACAGAGGCGTTTATATCATTCCCAGATTTTTGTCCGGTGATATGAACGGCATCTCCAACATTGATGTCAGCTAAAGCAATTACTGTGCGCGGTATGCGAACGATTTTAGCTGAGTCGGCATCAATAGTGAAGATGGTGCCATCTTTGGCTTTGATAGTAAAGCCAGAACTTGAAGTTGCAGTTACTGTGCCGTTATAAAAGAGGTTGGCAATGAAGCCGTGATCTTTTAATTCGCCCAGACGCAGGTGTAACCCGCGGTTATTTAATCGACCATGATTATCTTCCTTATTTTGGTCTTTATCTTGGTCGTTATCATCTTTGACTTGAGTATTACTGTTAACATTAGTGTTTGCATTCGAGTCAAAAACTTTTACGCCAAACTCATTTGTTACCCAAGCACCTGTACGGTTGTCACCACGGCTATCCATCCCATGAGCCAAGGCCAAACTTGGAAAGATTACTGCAGCGATAGCGAACACCGCTACAAATTTGGATATGTTTTTCAACATAAGGTGTCCTTTCTTTCTTAAATTTCTAAATTGATCCCTCTAGGTAATATATCGTTCTCATTAAGCGAAATGTTTCAAAGAAAACTAGGCTAAAATAAGCGTTATTTTATCTTCATGAAAAAATGTTAGAATTATTTAGAAATATTGTAAGATTTCTTGAAACATTCTTTAACTATTTAGCGATATACGTACTGACGGATGAATATAGACAAAAACCAAGTATTAGGGTTGGTTAACAGAATGAAGTCCGGAGATCAGGAAGCTTTTTCTGACCTCTACGACCAATTCGCCAAACAAATATATGCCTATATCCGTATCAAGGTAAGTGATCAGTCTTTAGCTGAGGATATTTTACAAGAAGTATTCTTAAAAGCTTGGACGGGCGCTAAAGGCCTTGATGTAACTAATCTTAATTTTTCTGCGTGGCTTTACAAAGTCGCGGGGAACACAATCAATGATTATTACCGGAAAAAATATCGACAACCACCGGAAGTCGCGCTCGAAGAAGCCAGAGAGCTTGCAGGTCAAGATGACTTGGCCGCTGATGCGAGCAACCGATTTGAAAAAGAATCTGTTAAGCGTGTCATGGCTTCTCTCCCAACCCACTACAAAGAAGTGATAGAACTGAGATTTTTTCAAGATTTTTCGATTGCTGATACAGCAAAGATTATGGGAAAAAATAGCGTTACTGTCCGGGTGTGGCAGCATCGCGCTTTGGCGTCTTTAAAAAAATTATTTGAAAACTATGAATGAAGAACTAAAAAAATTTTATAGTGAACATCGCGAGGTTACGGAACTTTCCGAAGCTCAATCTGCACGAGTTAAGGAAAAAGTTTTTGCGCGATTAGGTGAAGCCGTTCAAGATGAACCACCCATTGTTTCATTGTTAGAAAAATTACGTCGCTTGTTTTTGCATTCGTATATTGTGGCGCCTCTTGTCGTAATTTTATTTGTCGGCGGCACTGCTTACGCCTCTGCCAACTCTTTACCTGGTGACACTTTATACCCAGTTAAACGCGGCGTGGAAAACGTACGCTTATTTGTTGCGCCTACACAGGATGATAAGTTACAACTCCAAGAAGAGTTTGCCCAAAAGCGTTTGGATGAGGTAGCCGCTGTAGAAGCAATAGATTCCCCTGATTCTTCTGAACAACAAAGTCAAAAAAATATAAAACCAGACTCTCAAACGAAAGTAGAGATTGATGGAAAAGATGTAAAGAGCGACAATGGTGAGGGTCAAAATCAACCAGAGCATCAAGGTCAAAATCGACGTAATCGCCAAAACCAAGCTCGACATGAGGCTAATCAGGCTTTGGATCAATTAAATCAGACTGGTGAAAATTGGAGCCATCGTGGCAACAAGGAAAAAGCTCAAGAGATTCAAGATAAAGTTAATCGATTCCGTGAGCAATTGAAACAGCATGACGGGGACCATGAAGGTGGCAATGATTTCCACTCTTCAGGCGAGTCATTGACTCCCCTGCTAAAATAAGCTAAGATATTGCTATCTGACACAGCAGATATTTGAACGGATTTTGAAACTCGCTGTGCAGGCGAGTTTTTCTTTTGAGATTTGGTGAGCAAAATATGGTGGATGTAGTTCAGTGGTAGAGCGCCGCTCTGTGGCAGCGGATGTCGCGGGTCCGAATCCGCTTGACCCAACACTTTCCTATATGGAAACAGGTCAGGCTTATGGGTTGCGAGCGATTTACAATTGAATAGTTCCTACTTATGGTGGCTGTAGTGTAATGGCAACACGGCGCTCTGTGGCAGCGCAATCGCGGGTTCGATTTCCCGTCAGCCACCCCAGACCAAAAATCGCCTGAAAGGCGGTTTTTTGTTAAGATACAATTATGAAGAATATTACTTTTATTACTGGTAACCAAAATAAGGCTGATTACTTAGCAAAGTATCTTGGGTTTCCTGTAAAGCATTTAAAGCTGGATTTAGAAGAATTACAATCGCTCGACTTAAAAGAAATCGTTGAGCATAAAGTTAAGCAGGCTTATGAGATTGTTAAAGAACCAGTGATTGTTGAAGATGTATCTTTGGAGTTTTCTGCGTTAGGTAGATTGCCAGGAACTTTCATAAAATTTTTTGTCGATGAAGTTCCATTTGAGACAATCTGTTCAATGCTAAACGATAAGACCCGCAAAGCTACTGCTCGATGCGTTTTTGGTTATTACGACGGTAACGATTTACAATTATTTGAAAGTAGTCTCGATGGTGAAATAGCCGAAAGCCCGTCAGGAGAAAATGGTTACGGCTGGGATAAAATTTTTATTCCTCAGGGATATACTCAAACCCGAGCTTCTTTAAATGAAGAAGACGACCGTAAAACATACCTTAAGATAAAACCTTTTGCACAGCTAAAAAGTTTCTTGGAAAAATAACGGGTGCAAACCCTTATTTTTATAAACCCCCTCTATGCCAAAGTTAAAACCTACAAAGAAATCTAAACCCGAAGTTCACAAACCGAAAAGAATTACTATCGGCGAATTGGTGTATCGCCAAATGAGAGAAGACCACGCTAAGTTTGGGACTATGCTAAAAGCTCAGCAGCCATACTTTGAGGCCACTCAAGATGCTTTGGAAAAGGTAAGACTAATTGGCGAGGCGTTAAATAAACAACCTCAACTGTGGGATAGTTTTAGAAAAGCGGCTGAAATAGAGCGCCAACTTTCTGAACCTATGCGGAAATTAGCAGAGCCGATGCGTCAGTTAAATGAGCATTTAGAAAAACTTAAAGGTATAGGCACATTTAGATTATCACCCGCACTGACAGAGATGATAAAAAATATCTCTAAATTACCTATTCCCGAGCTACTGAAGCCAGACCCTGATGAAATGGAAATAATTACTTATTCACCGCCTCCAATCACTGTTGTAAAAAATCAACTTAATAACTTGGAAAGTAAATTAGAAGATTTTAGCGAACAAATTAAAAACACAGTAACAGAACAATTTGACAAACTGGCCGAGCGAAGTATAATAAATGCAGGATATAAAGAGCAGATAGTGTATTGTGGAGCTTGTAACGCTCCTATATGCAAAGTGAAAAACCCTGTTCTCTATACCTTAAGTATTCGTTCTCAAATTTGCCCTAAATGCAACAAAAGATTAGAGCAACCACGAGACTTTAAAATCAAGGATATTTAGTTTTGTAAAAATTTAACTGTCATAAGGCCTACGAGGTCTTATGGCTTGGCTTTACGAAGTCCAATTAGGATAACTCTTACGAGGGTTGCCCTAATTGGGCTTTTTTTGTTTTCTATGCCACAACCTGAGCAAAATAAACTCAACAAGAAACAAAAAGAAGCTATGGCCGATGCCTTAGCCAGTTTTTTCTTTGATTTTTGGCAAAACAGTTCTAACCGACGGGGTAATGAAGTAGCTACCTTAGAAGTAGGTTCATCTTGTAGAGGGGGTTTCCCTACACCTAAGGTGGCTTCTTAATTATCTCGGTAAAATCCCCTCTATGGACACAATAAGAATTAAAATTCCTAACGATAAGTTTCTGATTAAAGACCCTGCTTTTTTCAACGAAGTAAAAAGTAGCCATTTTACTAATTCCCCGAGGTTCAAAGTAGAAAAAACCAACAACGGTTTTAGGAACGAACAAAGTAAAAAAGGTTTTTATGCTCCCAAATTTAAGCTCTTGGATATGCTATTTGGTATTGCAGATAACCACTTGGTGGTAGAATTTTCAGCACCAAAACTTCTATACGGAACTAACTTAAAAGAGGTAACAGAAGCGGATTTACCCGAAATCATTACTAAACTAAA
The DNA here is from genome assembly GCA_964473815.1 of uncultured Candidatus Saccharibacteria bacterium. Classification (GTDB taxonomy): domain Bacteria; phylum Patescibacteriota; class Doudnabacteria; order UBA920; family UBA920; genus UBA920. The sequence goes on from CAYYQK010000003.1 coordinate 140,170, forward strand.
ACTATATCTTAAATCCATAGGAATAGGGATATTTGAAAAGAACTTAGAAAACGCCACTGTAACTTTAGTCGCCTACGCAAAGAATATTCCCATTTCACATTTAGGCAAAACAACCGAAGTTTTACGAGTGTTATTACCGTTTGATTATCGACCTCGCTCAGAATTTAGGTTTACTTACAAACAAGATAATAGCCACGCAGAGCTAAAATACTTCAACAATAATACTCATCTCGTCCTATATGACAAGCTCGCTGAATTGCTGGGTAAGCCCATTACAGACGAAGAAAAAAAGATTGCTGACTACTACAAAAAAGGAGTTATACCGCCAGAATACGAAAGCATCATCACAGAAACTTTGCGCTTTGAGCTAACATTGCACACTAAATTCGCGGTTAAGCAAGTTATGGAAAAACATTACGGCCGCAAGAATGACTATACCCTGAGTGAGGTTTTTAAGGACAAAATTAGAGACGAGGCTTTAAAGGCGGAAGTTAGTAATATTTTCAACCACCCGCTCAAGGAAATCGTATTATTGAGGTCATACGACCAAACCACATTCAATAAAATCATCGACCAGTTATGCAAAAACTTTTCCCAGTCTGCCGAATTACGGACTATGTTTGACATTATTTATACTCGTGGAATTGGCGAACTGAGAAAAGAAGTAACCAGCAAATCTTCTAAACGCACTTGGTTCAGGAAGAAGCAAAAGATAAAACAACTACTCAAAGAAATTGACTTACCACCACCGCAAGGCAACATTGATAACGCAAAAGTTATTGAATATATACTGTCTCAATTTGGCATTGAACCCAATATACGAGAACCGAAACAATTAGAAATCTTTACCTAAATAAGTATGACACTACCACCCTCTACTATGTTACCCTCGCTCACCATACAAAAACCTTCAAAAATCACTCCCAAGTATTACCACAATAAGTATGCCAAAAGTGGCACTATTAGATACGGCAATATGTATGACACAGGCTTTGAAAGACCGCCCTGAATATGTATGACACCTTCCCACTCTAATTAACCCTTAAAAATCTCTAATCACTATGGATACTAATAACCAAACCTACGAAGAAAAAATCATATATTCTATCTACGAAGAAACAATCGTCGAAATCTTGGATACCCAATTTGAAACCGAGGCTACGCCACAGCTCATTGAAGATATTACCAACGAACTTTACGCTCAAGATTATATTTACCCCGCCCTCATAGACTGTGTTCACCACACTCTCGAATACAACGAGTTAATAGAGCGAAACAAAAAAGCCAAAGATAGCAAACCGCATTACATAGTTAAATATAAAAATCCCAACGCTTATGTTGTGGATTTTACGGAAATAGGTATTTTCTTAACAGAGCAGGATGCAGAAAAATATATACAATTTCAAGACAAAGACGAATTTACTGAATACCTTATTGAGAAAATACAGTAAAATCTAAAAACCCCAGCAACGGTCTGGGGTTTTATTTCAAAAGAGTAGCCTTAAAACTTAAACAAATCTTCGACAGATACGCCTAAAGCTTTGGCGATTTTCTCAACATTTTTAAGCCCGACATTCCTTTCCCCTCTTTCAACTCCACCCATATAAGTTCTGTCTAAACCAGCCTTATTCGCTAAAGCCATTTGAGAAATATCCCCTTTTTGTAAGCGTATATCTCTTACTCTTTTGCCAAATTTTATTAGTATTTCGTCGCTTTTATTCACCCTTTAAGGGTAGGCCTTAGACGACTATAAGGCGACGGACTATGAGTATCCTGATATTTATGATATATTATTGGAAACTACTGATACTTATAAGTATTCAGTAAAATAAGATAATCATATAATTCAATGAAAAAATGTCCCTTTTGTGCAGAGGAGATACAAGAAAGTGCAGTGGTGTGTAAGCACTGTAAAAGCCCTCTGACCGCAACCTCCCCTGCTGTTGCGACAACAACGCCAACCAAACAACCGACACAGGTAAACTGGAAAAAGATTGGAAATATTTTTGGCACAATCTTTTTGATAGGTCTTGTCTTGAAGTTTTGGTATATTGGCATACCCGCAGTTGTTGCGTGGTATTTGTTTAAGAAGCGTAAGAACAAGTTTAGCCAACGCACCAACATAATTGCCACTGCGGTAGTAGCGGTAATCTTTATTGGGGCTGGCATAGCCAACGCTCACGGAAACAGGAAGCCCGAATTGACCATTACCGAACCGCAAGCCAATGCAAGTGTGCAGGCAAAGAGCATAACAATTAAGGGAAAGGTAAATCCTGCCAGCTCAACTGTGGTGGTTAATAACACACCTGCACAAGTAGACAGTAGTGGTAACTTCACCTATGACGCACCGCTTGAAAACGAAGCCAACACCATTACGGTTATTGCCACCAACGCTGGAAAAACTACACCACAAACTTTAACCGTCAGTCGTATTTTTACCCCAGAGGAAATGGCAGAGCGTGAACGGTTAAAGGCAGAAGCGGAAGCAAAGAAGCAGGCACAATTGGAAGCCCAACAAAAAGCCCAAGCGGAAGCTGACGCAAAGGCAAAGGCTGACCAAGCCGCTTACGAGCGAAGCAAAGCAGGTCAGTTATGTAAGGCTCACCCTGATTGGGATAAGGAAACCTGCCAAAGAGTTGCAGACCGCAACTACTGGGTAGGTATGACATATGAACAACTTGTCGCTTCATACGGTAGTAAACCTAACAGTGCCAACCCTTCAAACTATGGTGGTAAAACACAGTGGCAGTGGTGCTGGCACAGTTACAGTCCGTCTTGCTTCTACGACAACAATGATGACGGTATAATTGACAGTTACAACTAACCCTATGGCTGAAAAAGAACTAAACCCGCAGGCAGTAAAAGACTGCCCATATTGTGCGGAACATATACAAGCAGAAGCGATAGTATGTAAGCACTGTGGCTATAATCTCACTACTGGCAAGCCTGTCGAATGGTTGAAGCCCAGCCCACCTACTTCGCCACCCACTCAAAATCAAGTTACAGCAAAAAGCGGTATAGGAGACGGGGTTCGGTTAGGATGCGGGATGTTTATTGTCTTACCTATTCTGATAATTATCGGTATAATCATATTTATTGCTATTGTCGGTAGCTTCTAATAAAAACAAAAAATAACTTTTTGTTATCGCAACAGGAAGTTATTTTTAATTGTATTTTCTAAGGAGTAATTATTAGAGTGCTTTAGCATACCCAAATATGACTGTACGGTTTGGTAGAAACTATCAAATTCAAGCTCGCCTGCCGTTAATAAATCATCCTTATAAGATAATTTCTTTAACATCCTGTTTTTGGTCTTTCGTCTTATTCCAATATATTTAGGCAAAATAATGTATCCTAAGAAGTCTATCCCCTGTGTATACTTACGCAGTTCAATTTTATTAGGATGTAAATAAACCCCTAACCTACCTGATACAAAGACTGAAACCCATTTCAGTATTTCTTCCAAGTAATTTCTATCTTTATGGACAATTGCAAAATCATCAGCATAACGAAAGTAATACTTTACCCCAAGTTTATGTTTTACAAACTGGTCTAATTCATTCAGGAAAATGTTGGCAAAGATTTGTGATGTCAGATTACCAATAGGAATGCCTTTGCCCTGTGAAAAGCTCCCGAGTATTTCTCGTATCAACCATAGAAATCGCTTATCCTTTATTCTCTTTTCGATAATTTGCAGAAGCAAGTTATGAGGAACACTGTGAAAAAATTGTTTTATATCACACTTCAAAACATATGTTTGCCGAGAGCCATTCTGACTTTCTTCCCTTAATGCTTTTCTGAGGTTTTCGACGGCGCGATGCGAACCCTTATCAAGCCTTGATGAGTAAGAATGAAAGATAAAAGTAGGGTCAAAAATTTCATACAATTTAGCAAAGACCAAATGGTGAACCAGCCTATCTCTTACAGTAGCTTTGCTTATAATTCTGTGTTTTGGGTCATAGATGTGAAAGGTTGTATACCGCCCGTGTCTGTATGTTTGATTGACGAGCTGATGATGCAAGTTGAACATATTGTCTTCCAAATATCGTTCAAAGTGCATTACATCACTTTTCGAAATCTTACCGCGCTTAAACTCATCCCAAGAAACCAGTATGTTTTCCAAACTAACTAAGAAAGGATAATTAACACTATGAACAACTTGCATAATAAAGATTATTTAGACGAAATCCCGATAATTAGAAAAGTATACGAACTTTACAAACTATACTACGGTTATTTAGAATTGTTCCCGAAAAAAGACAAATATGCTTTAGGCAGTAAATGTGAATTATACATTATCGCCGTCCTCGAGCTCTTGCTATCCGCAGGTAGTCTTCCCAAAGAAAGCAAGGGTGAAGTAATACAACAAGCCAGTGTTAAGTTTGATACGCTAAAAGTTTTGTTGCGGATGGCCAGAGAGCTTGGGTTATTAGATAACAAGAAGTATATTGCGCTACAAACCTGTATCCAAGAAATAGGCCGTATGCTCGGTGGATGGCAACGCTCCTTAAAGTAACAGGAGTTCCTCAATCAAGAGGAACTCCTGTAACCAGACACAACCCGAGAACGACGAGACCACCAGCGTAGTTGTCGTTGGCATTGTCGAGGTTGATCCTGTTGTCGAAGTTGAGGTTGTCGTCGTTGGCGTTGAAGTAGAGCGAGTTGTCAGACGACTGCCACCACTCAACGAAAATTGCCGTTTCCCATCCATACCACCAGAACATTAGCCTTACCGCATTTCTACTTATACTCTAATTGTTCTTGTATTTAATCCGCCTATAACAGGCTTAAGAAACAGCAAGTAGTGTCTGATGTTTTGGTATACTCTCTTGCAATCCACTCGAACTGCAAAACTCTGATACTTAGAAAACTCAGGATTTCGGTAACGACAATCCGTAGACGGCCGTGTATTAACCTACTTTCAGAGATATTATACCAAAAAGAAAAGCGGGGGCAATGATATTTCACATTGCGCCCCGTACGATTGATAGATTTCGGAGACCAAAGTCCAAGAGCCAAAGCCCTGAACCAAAAACAAGTTTCCAAAATCCGAAGACCTTTCACTACCCGAGAACGACGAGACCACCAGCGCAGTAGTCGTAGGCATCGTCGAGGACGATCCCGTAGTCGAAGAGGAGGTTGCCGTCGCGGGCGCCGAAGTAGAGCGAGCAGTCAGACGACTGCCACTGCATTACGGCAAGGTCGAGCAAGGGCGTTTTGCTGTCCCGAGCTAATACATCTGGAAAAGCCACCATCGCTCCCGCAGCGTCGAAACCGCCAGCAAGCAGGAACTTGTCAGGCAGGCTCGCCATCTGTTCACGGTCGGCGTGGACGCTGAAACCTTGCAGGCAATTCGGAAAGTAAATCCCGACCACGTTGCCTTGCTTCATCGCTTCGACGAGCCGTTCGTGACGAGAGCCTTCCACTATAGTGGTCTGACCAGCGAGAGTTCCTTTGCGGTAGTTGTAAAAACTGCGCTTGGGAAACTCTGCCTTGTAGCTTCGCTCAACGGCGGGCAGGAACACTTCGTCCAATACCCGACCATAGTCGTCAACCTGTGTCTGCGGCAGATAGAACGGCAAATGAACGCCGTTGGTGATGAGTTGGGTCTTTTCGTCAACCCGCAAACCATCCAAGATTGCCTCGGCACGGTTCTCAAACTCGTCCGCCGAAATCGCCTCTTTCAGGACAAAGCAATCAACAATGCGAGCAAGCCGCTCGGCGTAGTTAAGCTTCGTGTGTTTCAGAAAGTAGTTGCGACTTGCGTCCGTGACTGAAGCGGTAAGTGTGCGAGGCGGGATGCGACGACCGTGCTTGTCGAACCACTTAATAATCGCATCGGTCAAACTAACTTCTTTCTCGCCACGCAGGATAGCTTCAACCGCTTCCATTCCGCCGAGAATGTTCACAAGGGCTTCGTTCTGCCCAAGGTTCATCTCGCCGTATTTGGGTGTTGCAAGCTGCTTCCCCGCCAGCAGTCCGTCAATGCCTTTACGCCCATTGAGCAAATCAGCAAGCGTAATAACTTCGTTAATTTTCAAATCTCCGTGTTTCACTGTAAAATCCTCCTTCAGGCTATTTGCCCGAATTTTCTGCAAATTCCACTACCCGTGGATTGGGAACTTTCCGTGATGAAAAGATGTATAAATATAGCATATTTTTAGCTTTTAGTCAACCCTTCGACCAAAAGCTATTTTTGACTTAATAAACAAAAAAACGGGGCGATGAAATTGCACATCGCACCCGTTGTAGAAAATTCGAGACCAAAGACCAGAACCCAAAAGCCGAGACAAGCCCAAGCTTCCGAACTCCAAAATCCGACACTACCCGAGAACGACGAGACCACCAGCGCAGAAGACGCTGGCACCGTCGAGGCCGATCCCGCTGCCGAAGCTGAGGTAGTCGCCGCTGGCGAAGAAGTAGAGCGAGCGGCCAGACGACTGCCACTGCATTGCGGCAAGGTCGAGAAGCGGAGTAGAGCCGTCCCGAGCAAGAACGTCGGGATAAGCAATCATTGCAGCTGCGGCATCAAAGCCACCTGCCAGCAAAAACTGCTCTGGCAAACTATCCATCTGCTCACGGTCGGCATCCACCGAATACCCTTGCAGGCAATTCGGGAAGTAAATGCCAACCACTGTGGCTTTCTTCATTGCCTCGACCAACCGCTCGTGGCGAGAACCAGCGACGATTGTCGTTTGTTCCGCCAAAGAACCTTTACGGTAGTTATTGAATGGTCGGTTACCGCCGAAATGCTCTGCATAGGAGTTATTCACTCCCGTCAGGAACACCTCGTCCAGAACCTGACCGTAGTCTTCGACATCCATCTGCGGAATGACGAAAGGCAGATAAGTGCCTTTGAGCAGATTGCTCACCCTATCGTCTTCACGGATGCCATCGATAATTGCTTCGCTCCTCGTCTCAAAGTCCGCCGCCGAAATGTTGTAAAGATACTTTGGCGAGTTGAGATAAGTTTGCAACCGAGCCAGTCGCTGACCGTAGTCGAGCGTTGGCTGATTGAAGCGATAGTCACGGTCGGGTTTCGTGGTATTAGCCTTCAACCCCCGAGGGCGAATGCGAACACCGTTACGGTTGAACAGGGACACGTTCTGCGGTCTTGCCTTGAGCAGCAGTTTACTGTCAACGACTTCCGTCGCCAATGTTCCTGCGGCTATGGCTCTGGCGTTGTTTTCGCCAAGATTTTTGACCAAAGCGTTAAGGTCGCCTGTTTTCCAGTCCTTAATAAAAAATTCCGATTTCATTGTCTTCCTCCTTGGGCTTCATTGCCCGAATGGTGATTTGCCTCTACCCCGAGGCAGGGACTGCTTGGTATCAAGCAGATGTATAAATATAACATATTTGAGCGCATTAGTCAATAATTTGACTGTCCCCTAACTTTCCTATATAATCTTATATAGCTAACTATATACGATTTAATATGACTAATTACGAAAAGCGACTACTAACTATACCCGCCTCTGTTGCCACCAAAATTGGCCAAATTGACGAGTTAAAAGGTCAATGGGTGTCTGGGGCGCAATTAAACCCACAGGTGCTGGGACGGCTTAAAAAGTCTGTTCTTGTTACATCCACAGGAGCTTCTACTCGCATAGAGGGAGCTATATTGTCGGATGAAGATGTAGAAAAATTCGTGAAAGGGATTGGTTTGCAAAAATTCTCCGATAGAGATAAAGGCGAAGTAAAAGGTTACTACGAATTACTGAACACAGTTTTTGATAACTGGCGGGCTATACGATTAAGCGAAAGCACTGTAAAACACTTCCACAAAGAACTGCTGAAATATGTAGGCAAAGACGAGAGGCATCGCGGTGAATACAAGATTGCCGACAACACTGTAGAAATGAAAGATGCATCTGGGAAAACAATTGCTGTGATGTTCAAACCAACACCAGCATACTTAACACCCAAAGAGATGCAAGAACTGGTTGAGTGGACGCAAACAGCAACAAAGGAAAAGAAATACCACCCGCTACTGATAATTGCAAACTTCATAGTTGAGTTCTTAAACATCCACCCTTTCACAGACGGGAACGGCAGACTTAGCCGAATTTTAACTAACCTCTTATTGTTAAAAGAGGGCTATTTATATGCGCCTTATGTGTCGCACGAAAAGATTATTGAAGATAACAAACCAGACTACTATTTAGCATTACGAAAAAGTCAAAAGACCATTAAGACTGCAAAGGAGGACATAATCCCGTGGCTTGAATTTTTCTTAGACACATTTTTACAACAATCTCGTATGGCCGTTGAACTCCTATCTGCTGAGAATGTAGAAAAGTTATTCTCCCCTACCCAGCTTAAAGTGTGGGAGTATTTACAAAAAGTAGATGAGGCAACTCCTATGGAAATTAGCGAACAAATGAGTGTTCCTCGCCCAACTGTCAATCAAGTGTTAGACAAACTGCTCAAATTAAAACGCATTGAACGGCTTGGTGCGGGTAGAGCAACAAGATACAAAAAACTATAAAAGTTATGGTAAAAACTCCCTCTCAAAAACCAAAGCTTGGTGTTGGTTATATTCGGGAAAGCACCGAGGAACAGGACAAGGGCTTTTCCCCTGCCAACCAAAAACGCACTATAGAAGATTACGCGGCTAAGAACAATATCAAAATTACGGATTGGTATAAAGACTTAGTAACTGGAACGAAAGCCAGCAAACGCGATGACTTTCAACGAATGATTACCGATGCAATGGAAAAGAAGTTTGAAGTTATTTTAGTATTCCATACTTCGCGCTTTGCCCGTAATGTATCAGAAGCCCGACAATACAAAGACCTACTTCGTAAGAAACAAGGTATTGATGTAATTTTCGTAACTCAACACTTTGGCGATTATGATAGCCCAAGTGGCTTTTTGAACGAAGGCGTAAACGAGTTGTTTGATGAATACTACTCTAAGCAACTCAGTTTTTGGGTGCGTTCAACACTAATGGAAAAGCGGAAACAAGGAAAACAAATTGGAAGCGTTCCATTGGGTTATTACAAAAAGAAGCTGGGTTTTGATAAGGATAAAGGTAGAGCAATTTATGCCAAAGAATGGTTAGTGCATCCACAGGAAAGTAAATTGGTGAAAAAGATATTTACACTCTACGCTACTGGCAAATATTCTTATGCTGATGTAGCCGCAGAGCTAAATAAAATGGGAGCTAAGACAAAAAGCGGTTATCCTTTCACTTATAGTTCAATCAAAGATATTTTGGACAACCAAACTTATCTTGGCAAAGTATTTTCTAAACGGAGAGGTTATCCAACCCACACAGGTGAACATCCAGCTATTATTACACAAAAGCTTTTTGATAAGGTGCAAGAAGTTATTGCGCAACGACGAAATACACAGGGTAGACCCGTTGCTCAACATAGGTTTTATCTCTTGCAGGATTTAATCTACTGCTGGAATTGCCGTAAATATCTAAAGGGTAAGGAAGATAATCCCAATCCTCGCGCTCAGATGTTACCAAAAATGTATTGTGAAACTCACCAATATGTAGACGCCAAAGGTGTTAGACACGAAAAGCTAACTTACCACTGCAAGATTGCGAGGGAAACCAAATCGTGCAAACAGCCCATTGTTGCGGCAGATATAATTGATAAGCAAGTTATCGCTTTAATGGAAGGGTTTAAGCTTCCTAATGATGTGATTGAGATGACAGTCAATAGATTAAAGGTCTTATTCAAGCACGCTCAGCGTTCAGTAAAAGATTTAGATACTGTTGCAAAATTAGAAGCTAAAAAGAAAAAACTAAACTGGATGTTCGCCAATACCGAAGAACTAACCGAGGCTGACTATATAAAACAGTTGCGGGAGCTTAACAACGAGCTTCAAAAATATGATGATTTGGGTTTAGTAAAAAATAACTCTGTAACCAAAGAAACCGAATACATAAAAAAGACCGAGAAGTTCTTAAAGAATTTCAAACAATTCTGGCGTTCTGACATTGGTGACGAAGAACGCAGGGCTTGGATACAAATGACAATTAAGCGGGTATGGGTTAAAAATCAGAAAGTTATAGCCATAGAACCGCACGATGATTTTAAGCCTTTATTCGCAGCGCATAGAAAAGTCTTGGTTCAAGCCCCGTCATCCACCCCACAAAGAACGAACTGATGTTAATTCATCGGTTCGTTCTTTGTTTATAGGGTGTTTCGTTGGTTCTGATTTTTGATATTGCACTTCGAGCTTTTTATAACCGCTCAGAACTGGCTCAAACCACTTATGCATTTCAATATTCAATGCTCCATCTTTAAGTGTGAATGCCGAACCCATTGCAGAAAATATCTCTTTTTTAGTATTGATACTACCACTCGTGAACTTTTCTTTAGCGTGAGTTGCAAAATCAAACACCTTCTCAGTTAGCTCCAACCAGTTTACAGCACGAACCTCTGTTTCTTCTCGCAGCTGCTTTAACTGTACTATTTTAGATTGCAATATTTTCTTTTCTGATAAATACTCATCATCAGTAATAAGATCCCGATATCGCATTTTAGTCAGATTATCTAATTGATTTTGTAACTCCAGCAAGGTGCTGCTCTGTGATTGATGCTTATCACTACGAATAGCGATCTCCTGATCATTCCAGTTATTCAGAATTTCTACTGCCCAGTCACGAAATTCAGGAAGTATCTGGAGTTGTGACAACTTTACCGTTATCTGATTATCTAATTCAGATTCTGCTATTACCTTCTTTTGAGAACAACTCACATACTTCTTTTTACCCGTACAGTGATAATAATCATATCGCTTGTTTTCACCAGTCGATTTGATCTTTTTAAATTTAGTTTCAGCAGTTACATGGGCGCCGCATTCTCCACATCTAATAATCCCGGAGAAAGGATGTTCATGACGTTTAGGACGTGGTTTACCTTGTTTTTGTCCTAATAATTCTTGCACACGTTCATATTGCTGAATGGTTACCATCGGCTCATGAATACCCTGATAAGTATGGCCATTCCATTCGATTATACCAGCGTAGAACTTGCTATAGAACATACTATATAACCCACTCAAAGATAAAGGCTTTCCACCTCTTAGCTTTCGTTGTATTGTACGGAAGCCCCAGTCATCATTCACAATTTTTAAAATCTGTCGTACAGAGTAGTTGCCAGTCAGCATTAGCATCCACATCTGCTTTACCATATCAAAGCGTTCAGGATCCTTTACAATCGTCTTTTCCAACTTGTCATTTAAGTAACCCAAACGAGCAAGGTTAGGTTGCCATCCCTTTTGTAATTTGCTCTCCATTCCACGTAAAGTATTCTTCCTAAGGTCTAAAATAAACTGGTTGGCCATACCACTTTCAAGACTGAGCAATAATACACTATCTTCTGGAAGATAAGTACGATCATAAGTCTGAATAGCTTTAATTACACCATTCTGCAACATCCATTGGATAGTACCACTATCAACCGGATTGCGTGAAAGACGATTAATTTGCCAGCATAAAATTCCATCAGCTTTACCCTGCTGAATTGCGTTTAACATCTCTCCAAATAAAGGACGATCAGATGGCTTTTTGGCTGATTTGGATTCTTTATAAATCCCAACAACTTCTAGCTGTTGATCAGTAGCCAAATTCGTTAAACGATTTACTTGATCTTCAATGGATTGGATTTGGCGATCTTCGGATTCACTACTCTTTCTAGCGTATAGGAAATATCGCAGAGGTGGTTTTATGGTCATAATATTATGTTAATTTAATTTCTGATTTTTCTAAAGACCCCTTAGGATAATCAGAACTACTTTCCTTTATTACGACTTGAAACAAACGAATCAGCTTCAAACCATATTCAAGAGCCTGATCTCGGCTAAGTTCTTTGCCGAACCGATCCATCCATATGCTTTGAAATTTTTTTAATTGTTCGTCTGTTAGCATTTAATTTATTGTTTTTACCAAACGAAAATAGCAGCAATGAGATCATCCACCCTAATTCGTGGAAGATTGACCAGATTTTATAGTTTTGTATTCATGAATTGCTTTGTAAAAGCTACGCAAAATGGACGAATTGTAGCGAGTTAACAATTCTAAAGAATTATTATCTTTCAAAAAGTCCGCCAAAATGGGTATAAAATCTCGCTCAGCATCCCTTGGATATTTAGGAGTACCGCCAAAGATAAGTAATTCATTCTCAACTTTAAGGAATCGCCGCAATCGCCAATACTGTAATATGATTTGTTCAGCCAATATATTTTCTAGAACATTTTGTGGATCAAGTTCCGCATAAAGTTGCTTAGCTAATTTGTTGAAAGGTCGCGATTCTTCTGGGCTTACTATTACGCTCTTAGCTAACAAGCCATGCTTAATAGCATTGAGTTTGCTCAAGCTTGAGTTCTTTGAATTGTTTGTTTCTGTATTCATCGTGGAGAGGACCTTTCCCGAATTCCGACACCATAGGGTATATATTTTTCTTATTCCCCTTCCTGTTAGGATTTCGGGAAAGGTCTATTAATAATTAGCAGAACCCTTTTAGGTTTCCGGGAACGCGTATCCCTTAAGCATATCTACGAAATAGTCTTTTAAGATTTTTTGATACGAGTCTTTAATTTTCCAAGTATCAGCATTACCTGATCCATGTTTAAAGCGATCTATCACACCCAGGGCATTTAAATCTTCCAATATCCGTCTTGTACTACCTGTGGGAAGATTTAATGCAGTTGCTACTTCTTCTGTTTTCCAGACTTGATCTACTTGATTGCTATCTATTGAGTCAACTCCTAGTGTCGCCTCAATAGTAGTTAAATCAATTTCTTTTTCTGAGACCAATACAGCGAGAACATTGATGCGATTCTTGGGTAATGAGTCTAAAGCTATTTTACGTAGAATTATTTTACCTACCTCAGGAACCCCCATCATGACAAATGCCTTGGCGAGCAACGTAAGTTGCTTTGAGAAGCGTATGGGCATCTCTGCAGCGAAGACGTGGCTAATTTCTCGGTCTTTTGGATCACGTTTTATACCACTTCGGGCCAGGGTAGCAAAATCACTTATCTCAACAATTTCATCGATCCACCCGCCATCAAGCTCTGGATAATCCTCAAGGTACTCGAAACCTTCCAAATATTCGTTAAACATTTCTTCTAGCTCTTGTCGGATAGAAATTATATTGTCTGAATTAGACATACCCTTCTTAGTAGCTGCGCGACGATCAGGCTGGAGCATTCGATACTGAAGAAAACGTTCACCTAAAATACTGTACATTCCTTGATATAAATCTATCGCCTCAGTTACACCAGCAATAAAACCTACCTTCCCAATCCAAGAAACCTCCTCCCCTGTTCCAAATGATTTAGCATATTGCCCATCATAAACTTCCCGCAATTGTGAAAGTATCTCCTGCCGCGCTGAATCGTATAGTGACAATACTGTCGTAAAGTCTTTGAAGGTAAAAATAGTCTGCGGATCTATCCGATGTAACAACGAGCTTTGTTTACCAGAGTTTCGTTGACCAGATATTAATGTTTGTGGAGTTAAAGATGACAAAGGGAAGATTCGCTTTGTTTTACTCAATGCTCGGATCAATTCGCTTTTAAGACCGCTAGGTGGTGAAACAACAAATAACCAAACTGGATCACCAGGAAACTTATTAGCAATTACGGTAGCGCATACTAAATAAAGTATTCCCTGGTCCTTAACCAAAAAGTTGTTATTTATTTTTTCTTCTAATGCAGTGAGAAGTTCACGATTGATTATTGAGGTGGACATATTTTTTATTTGTTTTTAGGTGATTAATTATTTTGTCTAATAGGCTTGGCCATGTTGTCGGAAATGACACATATATTCCTGCATTTTGCAGAGAGAATGCAATTACGTTGCGAACATCATCATCAATATCTTTTAGATACCAATTAGATATCAACAATACTTCTTTACTCATCGTAGACACCACACAGATTGCTCCGATTAGGTCTATACGTTTCCAACATACTTTCTCCTTTGATCCTACAGGCTCAAAAGCGAAGCGCAGCTTTGGATCCTTGGAGTAATAAGATATGGGCCAATCCAAGCAATTTTGTTTTAATTTATCAATACTTTTATACCCGAACATAAATCTACTTTCTCCTGACCAGTAACCACCTCGTTAACCGGCCAGGAGATAATAGGTTTAGAGGTGGTATAAAAAACAAAAAACCAGCTTACGCTGGTTAACAAAATG
>CAYYQK010000004.1:0-135145 GCA_964473815.1 uncultured Candidatus Saccharibacteria bacterium
TCTCAGCCCAGTCATCAATATTGATTAGGACTCGTTACACATCTGCGTTGCGAAACGCAGAATCAAGATCAATTTGTAAAAGTAACATAACCAATATACCACCATGGAAACTACGGGTCAAATAAATTGCGTGGATAAGTCCAAAATGGTATATTTTATGTACAATTTGTTGCCTAAACTCGTGCGTTAAGCACGGGCATGGCATTAAAACCTGAAACATATAGAACCCTCGTCCAAGGGCTTGTTTCAGGTCATACAGGGAAACTTGTATGGGTGTCGCAAGACACCACTTGGCGGGGGCTTTGTGTTTCCCGCCATAGTAACTAATACAACCACTATGGCTGATAAAATACCTTGGAAGCCTGATAAAACTCCAATGCAGAGCTTCCTTGCTAACCAAGGCACATCGAAGAATCCCACAGAAAGTAAAGTAATCTCCAAGCCACATTTACCGGAAAAGGATATTTGGGTACAAAGAGCAACTTGGATGATTATCGGGATCTTCATTTGTATTGCTATACTATGGTTAGCATTTAATACTGGTTCAAGCGATCGTAGATCACCAGAAGATTTTGAGATATGCGATGGAACAAGAACTGCCTATTGCCCTTAACCCATGAAATTATACCTAGACATTGACGGAGTATTACTTAAAGACTCTTTAGACGAAAGCGGCAAACCCGCTGAATATGCTGAAGAGTTTTTACAATTTGTAATTAAAAACTTTGATTGCTTTTGGTTAACTACCCATTGCATGAATGGAGAAAATCACGCGACAGATTTAATCTCAAGTAAATTTCCCAATCTAGACGGACTGATAAACCAAATTCAACCTACCAATTGGAGTAGTTGGAAAACAGAAGCGATAGACTTTAGTTCTGACTTTAGGTGGATTGATGATGATGTCTATAAACCCGAAGAAGATTCACTCGCCTCACACAACGCTACCGATAAGCTTATCAGAGTAAATTTAAGAGAAAATCCAAGCCAGCTTAAAAACATTACTCTACTACTGAGTAACTTTGTTAATGATTCCAGTATCGATTAAAGAATTTTACCGGTCGCATAGTATTACCGGAGGGCAAAGTCTTCCATCTGCACTTCTTACATACCTCCCCGTAGTTCTTAGCACTCGGAACTAGCATCAAAAAATGCTCTGGACATCGAGTTAATCTAGGAAAATAAAAAATGGGTAATTGCTTATCCATAGGTATACGTTAGTACACCTTTTATTATAAACTACCTAATTCGCTTTTTCTTCGAAAAGTTCTATAATTACCTTAGATAAGTGAAATTTTATGGCCACAAAATTAAATTCTAATCTACATAAAGCGGCTAAGGAAAAGAAGGATGAGTTTTATACCCAACTCTCAGATATAGAAAAGGAACTTAAACACTACAAATCCCAATTCAAGGGAAAAGTTATATATTGTAACTGCGATGACCCATTCGAAAGCAATTTTTTCAAGTACTTTGCTGCGAATTTTAATTCCTTGGGGCTCAAAAAACTGATCAGTACCAGCTTCACCAAGTCCCCCATTGCTGGAGGACAATTACCTCTTTTCGAACTAGAGGGCTTGAAACCAACAGGCAAAGAGCCTTTTAAAATTGAGATTAATGAGGTACCTGACTCTGATAGTGACGGGGCTATCGATTTGGACGATGTTAAGTTCTTACTTAAGCATGATAAAAATACAGCAACACCACTAAAAGGTAATGGTGATTTTAGAAGTGAAGAATGTATTGATTTACTAAACGAAGCTGATGTCGTTGTTACCAATCCCCCATTCTCTCTTTTTAGAGATTTTGTTTCTCAATTAGTTGAATATAAAAAGAAGTTTTTAATACTAGGTGATCAGAATGCAATCACTTATAAGGAAATCTTTAAACTTATCAAAGATAATGAATTATGGATGGGATATGACAATGGTGGAACTAAATGGTTTCAGGTTCCAATGGATTATGACATTCCTACAGAATCTAGAAAGAAAGTAGTTGATGGAGTGAAATATTTCAGCATGGGACGTATATTATGGTTCACTAATCTCGACACAGAAAAAAGACACCAAGTTCTCACTCTGTATAAAAAATATAACGCTCAAGAATATCCAAAGTATGACACTTACAATGCTATCAATGTAAACAGATATATGGATATACCATCAGACTATCCAGGAATTATGGGAGTTCCGATAACTTTTGTTGATAAATATAACCCAAAGCAATTTGAGATTTTAGGTATAGACAGATATGTGGAAGATAACCCCAATTATGGTAAACGGTTTACAATAGCTGGCAAAGAAATATACGCTAGAATCTTAATAAGAAATAAGAAAGTAGGAAAATAATATGAAAATTGAACTACATAAATTAACGATTCGTGATGTTATAAAAGGCTACCAAGATAGCGCTGAAGAAGGTGTGGTTGCTTATGAGGGAAAGTTGGATATACGCCCAAAGTACCAAAGAGAGTTTGTGTACAAAGATAAGCAACGCGATGCTGTAATAGAAACAGTCAAACAAAACTTCCCGTTAAACGTGATGTACTGGATGGTACGAGATAACGGTGAGTTTGAAGTCTTGGATGGGCAGCAACGTACTATTAGTATTGGGCAATATGTTATTGGTGATTACTCCCTCAATGACAGGTTTTTTCACAACCTTACCAAAGAAGAACAAGAGCATATCCTGGACTATGAACTGATGATTTATTTCTGTGAAGGTACCGATAAAGAACGCCTGGATTGGTTTAAGACAATCAATATTGCTGGAGAACGACTTACTGATCAAGAATTACTTAATGCAGTCTATACCGGACCTTGGTTATCTGACGCAAAATTAAAATTCAGTAAATCTAATTGCGCTGCTTATTTACTAGCAAATGATGGTGGGTCTTTAATAAGTGGATCTCCAATAAGGCAAGAATACTTAGAAACCGCAATTTCTTGGATTAATAATGCTGAAGTTGCAGATTACATGGCAAAGCATCAGCATGATAAATCAGCCGATGAATTATGGGAATATTTCCAAAAAGTAGTGTCATGGGTACGAACAGTGTTTCCAAACTACCGCAAAGAAATGTCTGGTGTGAATTGGGGTGAATTATTTAATGCATTCGAAGATCAAAAATTAAATCCGCTAAAAATCGAAGAGGAAGTGGCGCAGCTTATGCAAGATGAAGACGTTACCAAGAAGTCAGGTATCTACCCTTATGTTCTTCAGAGAAAGGAAAGACTTCTGTCTATCAGAGCATTCAATGACAAAATGAAGCGAGAAGCGTACGAAAGACAAAAAGGTATTTGCCCGAAATGTGGCCAAAAATACGAGATTCAAGAAATGGAAGCTGACCATATTACACCATGGCATGAAGGTGGTAAAACCACTGCTGAAAATTGCCAAATGCTATGTAAGGAAGACAACAGGTTAAAGTCCGGTATTTAAGCAATAAAATCGCCCACAAGGCGATTTTTTGCTATTCTGAGGCTATGTGTGGAGCATTTTCTGTTATACATCCATTCCGTGACTTGTCTCAAAGATTTAATGCTGGGTACAACGATAGCCCTGTTGATCCGAGATATAACGTCCGACCATCACAGCCTATACCAACTATTTTAAATACCGACCCAGAAGAAATAGTATACACGCAGTGGGGCATACATCCATTTTACGACAAGACCGGTAAAATGTTTTTTATCAATGCTCGGAATGACAGCATGATTAAACCCACTTGGAAGAAAATGGTTCAGGAACAACGGTGTCTAATTTTAGCGGATGGTTTCTATGAATGGCAGAAACAACCTGACTCAAAATTGAAAGTACCATACCGCTTTGAACTAAAGGACAAAGAACCCTTTGCCTTTGCCGGGTTGTATCAATACGAGCTGGACAACAAAGGCAATAAAGTTCCTCATAGCGTAATTATTACAACTACACCTAACGAAGTAGTGGAAAGTGTTCATAATCGTATGCCTGTTATTCTAACTCCAACTAGTGAAAAAGAATGGTTAAATCCAGATCTTGAAACTGAAGATATCATTGAACTATTACAACCTTATCCAGCTAACAAAATGGTGTCTTATCCTATATCGACATTGATAAATAAGCCGAGTAATGATAGTTCGGATATAATCAAACCTGCCGCAAATAGTAAGTAATTAGAAACGAAATCTGATGATTAAAAAACTCAGCGACCATCTCGGGGTAAATGCAGAAGACTTAGATCGACTAGGAGTATTTAATTCGGTTATAGGAGTAGACACAAAGTTATTCATCGATCCAAACCTGCTTGAGTCAACAGATATACCCGAATTCTTGAATGCCAAAGAAAAGGTTCAAACATATTTCCAAAATATCTTAGTTTTAATTCAGGCTTCTAAAGAAAAGGGCGACCGCGCTTGGAGAGAAGCTTGGAAAAGACTTATTTTCAGAGAACTTAAGGGTTCCGCTATTGGATATGGGAATAATAATGATAATGGAAGCGGGATAGGTCCGTTTTTGGCTTTAAAGCTATTGTCGAGCGCGAAAGAAATTATTGAAATGGGCATTAAAGACCCGGCAATTTTTGAACTGCTAGGGTTATTTGAAGAAGATTTTGGTGCTGATCGTTTAAGTGATATGACGATACGCATTATAAGGTCTAATATTTATAATTATACTCAGCGCGTATCTAAGGAACTCGGCATCTCATTAACGTATATTCTTGAGTTAGAGGGAGTTAAATATAGCCTGCCATATGACAAAGAAAGAAGAACTCCTTTAATCTTTTTGCCCAAGTCCCTTTTAAGAAGGTTACCAATTGCTTTAAGTTGGTACGATATCTCAGACGTAGTAGCTTTTAACAATCAGCTGAGGTCTAAAATTAATTCGATTATTTCTTCCGCATGGACTGGTGATGGCAAACCTAAGAAAAAGGATTTACGGAAAATTATTCTCGCTAACCCTGATAACTTAAAATCTATTCTTGAAGCTTATAACTCAACTCAAGGGGTAGGTTATAACTTTGATATTGACCCTGCAAGTGAGGTTACATGGCTTGAGAAAGGTGTCTTAGCTGCCCACCAAAACCCACTGGAACTTACACAAACCAAATCCCCTACCTTAAACGATGTCTACGAAATTGTATTAAAAATAGTTTCCCAGTTTAAACGCAATATTGAAGTCAACGGAGAAAAGGAAGCACTTTACACAAAAATAAATGGAAAATTTAAACCACGTCACGAAAAATTCTCACAATTGTTCTTCTTTGCAACGGCCGATACTTACTGTGAGGCTAATGACTTAGATTTAAGTAGAGAACCCAATGCAGGAAATGGTCCGGTAGATTTTAAAGTTAGTAAAGGTAACAAACAAAAAGTTTTAGTAGAGTTAAAGCTATCATCTAACAAGAATTTAGTATCCGGGATGACCGAGCAGCTATCAGCTTATTCTGAATCAGAAAACTCAAACAAATCTATTTACGTAATCATCCGTGTAACTGAATCAACTGAATCTATTGAAAGAGTAAAACTGCTTAGAGAAAAATTAATATCTGAAGGCCATCATATGCCAGAACTAGTGATAATCGATGCAATAATGAAGCCATCAGCGAGTAAGCGTAAATTCAAAATTTCTTAGGAATGCTGAGGTCAATAAAAAATATTCAAAAGAACCACCCCCTCTTGCCATATACCCCCCCTTAGTTAGCAGGACGGAATTAATATTATTTCTTCAGCTTCCCTTACTCTGGTTGCCACATCTTGCACTATGCGACCCCATGAAAAAACACGCATAATTATGCGTGTTTTTTCTTTAGCCCACAGAGTAATTCGAACTAAAAGCTTAAATTTGACAGCAGTGATATAATAAAGATATGGAAACTTTAACTAAAAACTATAAATTGCTTGCGCTGATTTTAATCAGTGTTAGTTTAGTTTTTGCATATCCGTTGAGCGTTGTGTTTATGAACCACGAAATGTCTATTGAAGTAATGCATCACTCTCCTATCAATGGACAATCAATCATCCCAGGGCAACCAATGTCAGATGCAACCTCCTGCGTTGATTTCCATTTAGGGCTATTCCAAAAACTTTCTGAATGTAGCCCACGACTGTCTAATACAAACGCTATTAGTTTATTATTTGCCATTGCTCTAGTTCTACTATTAGGTTTAGCAATAAGTTTTACCGAACTAAACAGTAGAGTTAATTTTCACTATCAAAGACTTAAGCCAATATCCCTCGCCTCTTACCTAAAACAGCTCGGTAATTGGCTTGTGATAATCGAGAAGAAAGCACCTGCATACGCTTTTGCAATAGCGTAAAGGTTTTTACTATTTAACTAACTGCTTAGTAATAACCTTTACGTTCCGTAAAGGTGTTTTTATTATTAAGTAGAAATCTATGAATAGAATTGTCGTCCCGATTGAAGGGATGCATTGTAAGTCTTGTGAACTTAGTATTGAAGAAAAAATTAAACAAATCCCCAATGTAGCAAAAGTGTCTGTCAGTCATGTTAGTAACCGAGCTAAAATATGGTTCAATGACCGAAAACCAGCAATGACAGATATCGATAAAGCCGTTCAAGATGCTGGTTATTCAGTGGCGCAAAACAAACCACAAAAAAAGACTTGGCTTTCTCATGATCCAATGACCTACTTCTATGTAGGATGCGCTGCGGCCATAATCGTATTTGTTTACGTGTTTGCTAAAGACTCTGGTCTCGCAAATCTTGCAAGCGCAGTGACAGGTCAAAGCATTGCGATGTCTGCCGTTATTGGGTTGGTTGCTGGATTGTCATCGTGTATGGCTTTAATTGGAGGTTTAGTTCTCGCTCTCTCAGCAAGTCATTCTGAAGCTCATCCAGAAAGCACAAAGTTACAAAACTTCCGACCTCACCTGTTCTTTAATCTTGGAAGGATTTTAGGCTTTGCGGTTCTTGGCGGACTAATTGGATTGATTGGCGGCGCTTTGCAACCATCATTCAGACATATGGCCATACTAGCCCTGCTAGTAGGAGTGGTAATGATCCTACTCGGTTTGAAACTCACTGAAATCTTCCCAATTTTAGATCGAGTAAATTTAACTTTGCCGAAGTTTATCTCTAAGATATTTGGAGCTCACAAACAGAATAGTGAATATAGTCATCGCGGTGCATTCATTGGCGGCTTTATGACCTTCTTCTTGCCATGTGGATTCACCCAAGCGATGCAACTATACGCTATCTCTACTGGCAACTTTGTTAAAGGTGCGCTCATTATGTCTCTCTTCGCGCTAGGTACATCTGTAGGTTTGCTGAGTATTGGTGGACTAACTTCACTATTCCAGAAGAAGGCTAGATTATTCTTTGCAACAGCCGGCTTTGCAGTAATTATTCTCGGAATAGTAAACATTACGAACGCTGGAAGAATTGTCTTTGCTCGCAGTGATTCTACTACCCGAGTAGTCGCCAGCTTAGAGGAACAAAAATTATCCGTGGAATACTGGGCGCGGCCACTTCCCGACCTAGAACCTTACAACTTCACAGTTAAAGTAGGACAGCCAGTGCGAATGGACGTCCTAGCACATACCGACGGTGTTGGGTGTATGGCAACCATCATGATTCCTGGGCTATACAATACGCCCCTACCGTTCAAAAAAGACCAAACTGTAACGATGAAGTTCACGCCGAAAAAGGCAGGAACTTACCCAATCACTTGCGCCATGGGTGTAAAACGCGGCGAAATTAAAGTTGAATAATGATAAGATTAAATATATGGAAACTACTAAATTTCGCATTCCGGATATGCACTGCTCGTCCTGTGCTGTTAGGAACGAAAAATCTCTCAACAAACTTATAGGAGTGAAGTCAGCTAGTGTTAATTTCGCGTTGCGTACTGCTTCTGTTGACTACGACCCAGGAGAAGTTAACGAGCATGAAATGCACAAAACTGTTAGTGACAACGGCTATCATCCAGAAGCAATGAATCATGGCGATCATAACAGTCACAATATGTCAGAACATGACCATGGGGGCATGGCTTCAGCTAAAGAGGTGAAAGAAGCGAGGAACAAAGCAATATGGGCACTGCTGTTGGCACTGCCAACTTTAGTGTTGGCGATGAGTAAAATTGATCTGCCATGGATATTTGGCGGATTCAATCTTTCTGTGTGGATCCAAGCAGTTTTGGGAATCATAACCGTATTGGTGATTGGAAAAGAATTCCACATTACTACTTTAAAACTGGCTAAACGGTTTACTACCAATATGGACACGTTAATTTCGGTGGGTACAGTAGCAGCAATCGGTTACAGCATCTGGGCAATGGTTAAGGGCGGGCAAGATTTCTATTTTGAAACCGCGGCTGTGATTACCGCGTTCATCCTGCTCGGACGATACCTGGAAGCCAAAAGCCGAGGTCAAGCTAGTCAGGCTATCTCAAAACTGATGCAATTGGGAGCTAAAACAGCACACTTAGTTAGGGATAATAGTACTGAAGAAATATCCATCGAGCAGGTTCGAGAAAATGACATCCTCCTAGTTAAGCCAGGTGAAAAATACCCTGTAGATGGAGTTATTGAGTCAGGCCAAACCTCTGCCGATGAATCTATGCTCACGGGAGAAAGTATGTCTGTGAGTAAACAAGCCGGCGATGATATATTTGGTGCCACGATTAATCTCAACGGTGCAGTGCAAATGAGGGCTACTAAAGTTGGTAAAGACACTATGCTTTCTCAGATTATCAAGATGGTCGAAGATGCCCAGGTTAAAAAAGCGCCAATCCAAAAGATGGCGGACAAAATTGCTGGAGTTTTTGTGCCAATTATTATTGTGCTAGCTCTTGTAACATTCGCAGTGTGGTTCTTGATTACGAAAAATTTTGAACCAAGCTTTATAGCTGCAGTTGCTGTTCTAGTGATTGCTTGTCCATGTGCGTTAGGCTTAGCCACTCCTGTCGCAATATTAGTTGGTACAAGTGAAGGCGCAAAGAAAGGCATCCTAATTAAAAATGGCGAAGCCTTGGAAAAAGCTAAACACATTGATGTGGTGATGTTTGATAAAACCGGCACGCTAACCGAAGGAAAACCTACAGTTGTTGATGTGATCAGCAACGGAATGACAGATGATGAACTAATTAAAATTGCAGCCGGGATTGAAAGTCAATCTGAGCACCCATTAGCTCAAGCAGTTGTGAAGTACGCGAAGGAAAAACTAATTCGTATGGAAGGCGTTTCTGATTTCAAATCCGTTACAGGCAAAGGTGTGTCTGCAACTATTGATAAAGAACAATATCATATAGGTAACCCTAGATGGGTAACAGAAATGAACATCAGCAACTCAATTGGTGAAAAGATCGAACAACTTGAACGCGAAGCTAAAACAGTTGTAGTTTTAACTAACAAACACGTTGTTATTGGTGCCATCGCGATCGCTGATCCCATCAAACCTGATTCAAAGCAGGCCATTGCCTTGCTTAACTCTATGGGTGTCCAAAGCGTGATGATTTCTGGTGACAACCAAAGAACTACGGAGGCAATTGCCAAAGAGGCAGGAATAACAAAAGTGTTAGCGGAAGTACTACCACAGGACAAAGCTGCTGAGGTGAAAAAACTTCAGAGCCAAGGCAAAAAAGTCGCCTTTGTTGGTGACGGGATTAACGATGCTCCGGCATTGGCACAATCCGATTTAGGAATCGCGATCGGCACAGGTACAGACATTGCCATAGAATCTGGTGAAATAGTCTTGGTGAAAGGAAGCCCTTTGAAAGTAGTGCAAGCCTTGCGTTTATCGCAGATGACACTAAAAATCATTAAACAGAATCTATTCTGGGCATTCTTCTATAATGTTGCTGCCATTCCCCTCGCCTCTTTGGGTTTCCTAAATCCGATGATTGCTGGTGCAGCCATGGCTCTATCGAGCTTCAGTGTGGTTGGTAATAGTATTCGAATAAAGAAAAACAAAATCTAAACTACTCTCAAATTTGGGGTCGCAATATATTCGCTAGATTCACGAACAGCAGTTGCCACATCTTCCACTATGCGACCCCAGCAATAGATCGCCTTCAGGGCGGTTTTTTGTTATTATTTAGATATATGGCTTCTGATCAGAAACAAAAATCATTTAAATTACCAGCCTCTTTTTTGTTGGGGGCGGCTTCGAGCTCTCATCAAGTTGAAGGCAATAATACTAATTGCGACTGGTGGCTCGAAGAACAGGCTGGAAAATTGCCTAAATCTGGCGTAGCGACTGATTTTTATCATAGATACGCCGAAGATTTTGGATTGGCAAAACAAGTAGGCCTCAATGCCATGCGTGTTTCTATAGAGTGGAGCCGCATCGAACCACAGCCAGGACATTGGGATACCGAAGCTGTTGAGCATTACCGAAAAGTTTTGCAAGAAATGAAAAATCAGGGCCTCAGCCGTTTAGTGACTTTGCATCATTTTACTTTACCGGTGTGGTTGTATAAAAAAGGTGGGTTCGGTAGCAGTGATTCGGTCACAGCCTTTACTCGTTATGCCCGCTATATTGCAGAACAACTGGGTACTGAAATTGATTTATGGAACACAATAAATGAACCGGAAATTTATACTTCGATGACTTCGCAATGGGGTACGTGGCCGCCTTTTTCGAAAAGTCCAATTCGAGCGTTTATGGTTTTTAATAATTTGGCTAAAGCTCATATTCAAGGATACCTAGCGATTAAGTCGGTTTTGCCGAGTGCGCAAATTAGCATTGCTAAAAACAATATTCACTTCGAAGCTTTCAAACCCAATAGCTGGCTCGACCAAACTGCAGTTCAGTTATCAAAATATTTTCGTAATTTTTGGTTCCTAAACAAAATTAAAGATCATTTGGATTTTATCGGACTAAATTATTATTTCTACCGAGCAATAACAGTTTCAATTGAAGGGATTACTGAAAAAAATAAACATGTGCCAAAATCTGATATGGGCTGGCAAACTTTCCCGGAAGGAATCTATCACTTAATTATGGATTTAACTCACCGCTACGGGAAACCAATTTACATTACTGAGAATGGAATCGCCAACGCCCGCGACGACATGCGCAAAGATTTCATCCGCGAACATTTGTATTGGGTGAGCAAAGCCAATTCGCAAGGTGCGGATGTGCGTGGGTACTTCTACTGGTCACTTACGGATACCTATGAATGGCAAGATGGATATGATCCAAAATTTGGTCTAGTGGAAATAGACTTTGAACGTGACCAAACTCGCAAGGTTCGCCCAAGCGCAGAAATTTTTCAAGAAATAAAAAATAATCAAAACTAAAACATGAATTTTTATATTGGCATTGCGGTCATTGCTTATTCCCTGTTCGCGATTAACGGAATTATAGACAAGTTTCTACTGAGCAAAGCGGTTCGCTCCCCTGCTGTCTATGCTTTTTTCATTGGTATTACAGGGCCATTTACCTTTGTTTTGGCTTTACTGGCCTTAGTGCCGGGTCTCCATGTTAGTTTAAAATTTTTATCCCTTTCTGATTTGCTCATTGCAATTGTAGGTGGTGCCAGTTTTGTTCTTGCGCTCTACTATTTATATAAAGCAACTCAGCAAACTAGCGTTTCGCGAATTTTGCCAATCGAAGGTGGTCTTGTCCCTGTATTCACTTTAGTGTTTGCTTATGTGATTTTAGGAGAACGTTTGCTCGAAACTCAGCTGATAGCTTTTGTATTCTTAGTTGTGGGGGCAGTAATAATTTCTCTGCGTCACGACAAAAGTGGTTGGCACGCTAAAGCTTTCACTAACGCAGTTGTTGCAGCAGCTTTATTTGCACTGTCTTTCGTTCTTACTAAATATACATTTGATCATTCCAATTTTATTTCCGGTCTGATCTGGACACGTCTCGGATTCTTTGTGGTTGCTGTTAGCTTTCTTATATCACCAAAAGTGCGGTACGAAATTCGCCATGTCCCGAAGGATACCACGAAAGCCAACAAATTTTTATATCTGGGTGCGCGGGTTAGTGGCAGCTTGAGTGGCTTTCTTCAAAATTATGCAATCTCTCTTGGCAGTGTAACCATTGTTAATGCTATGCAAGGCACGCAATATGCTTTAGTGTTAATTGGTACTGTATTGCTTTCTAAATACTATCCAAAAATTTTAAAGGAAAAAGTTACCAAACAGATTCTAGCACAGAAAATTTTAGCAATTATTCTAATTGCTACTGGCTTAGTCTTCCTAGCTTTCTAAAATGCGCATTCATCCAAAAATAAAAAAATCTTTAATCGTTGTTCTAATTATTCTGGGAGCAATCTTTCTGTTGGCGATAATCTTATTTATGATTGGCCGACCACAAAAAAATATAACTTGGGGGATCACCTTCTCAACAGTAAGAGCCCGAGAACTGGGCTTTGAACCTGAAAGTTTATTTAAAACAATTCTTACTGATCTGCATCCCAAAAAAGTCCGCCTCCCTGCTTATTGGTCGGAACTTGAACCGCAACAAGGACAATTTAATTATCAACCTTTTGATAATCTCCTTACCGAAGCAAGTAAGACAAATACCCAAATTGTGCTTGTTCTTGGGAAAAAACAGCCACGTTGGCCAGAATGCCATCAGCCAGACTGGTACAATCATCTGCCCGATGAAGCCACTCAAGATAAGGCAGTGCTAACTATGGTCGAACAAGCGGTTAACCATTTTAAGAGTAACCAAGCTATTGTGGCCTGGCAGATCGAAAATGAACCATATTTTCAATATGGACCTCGCTGCCCGGAAACTAGCCATGAACTTTATCAAAAAGAAATCAGTCTAGTAAAATCTTTAGATTCACGTCCTACTATTGCCACGGACAGCGGTGAAAAAGGAGCCTGGATTACAGTTGCCTCGAGCGGAGTAAATATTTTGGGCACAACTATGTACCGGGAAGCCTACTATGATAAAAAAGAAAAGTATGTGACTTATGCTTTGCCTTGGTGGACATATAACATCAAAGCGGGATTAGTGAAACTTCTGACTCCTGCCAATACAGTTATTGGTGTAGAGCTGCAAGCAGAACCGTGGTTAATTATCTCCAATCCAAATGCGACAGTGCCTGCTGAACAACTAAAGCACATGAATCCTCAAATATTCCAAAATGATATTAAATATGCGACAAAAGTTGGATTGCCGGAAAATTACTTGTGGGGCGCTGAATGGTGGTACTGGATGCAAAAAGCTCATGGCGACAGTTCAATGGTAAACACCGCAAAAACATTTTTTAATAATCAATAAATGTATGTATATAGTTTTTGATATTGGCGCGACGAATTTCCGTCTAGCCCACTCAGAGGATGGCAAAACTCTGAAAAAAAATGTAATCTTCCCTACTCCTCAGAACTACGAAGATGGAATTAAATTACTCACAGAAGAAACTCAAAAACTTTTGGACGGGCAAACCATTCAAGGAATAGCCGGCGGTGTTGCCGCGCAGTTTAATCAGGATAAAACAAAAATAATTCATTGTTCGAATTTGCCGGACTGGTCTGGGAGAGCAATGGCTGAAAAACTTTCCAAAATATTTTCTTGCCCTGTAAAACTTGAAAATGATTGTGCCGTGGGTGCTCTTGGTGAAAGTCATTTTGGTGTTGGTAAGGACTATAAAAACTTAATCTATATTGCGGTTGGAACTGGGATTGGCGGGGCGTGGATATTAAATAAAAAGCTTGTTGAAGGCAGTTATAGTTTTGATGTGGGGCATCAGGTTATAGAAGCAAATGGTCCAATTTGTCCTGCCTGTAAAACCCCGGGGCATTTGGAAGGTTATATTCGTGAGCCGAATTTTAAAAAGTATTTTGCTGTTGGTCTGTATAACACCACCCTGCATTGGCCTTCGGATGCTGTTGTATTGGGTGGAGGTGCCGTTCTTAAGGGTCAGTGGCAAGCTGATGAAATTAAATTGTTTTTAAACGATTTAACAAAAAACCGCGCTCAAAATATTCCCATCCTCACAACCATGCTCGGTGATGAGATTGGTCTATATGGTGCACTGGCATTGATTACTAAATCAGTAAGTTAAAGCAATGACAAATGATAGCATTCAACTCGGAGAATTAAAGAGGGTCTTTAGAGGTGATTTAGAAAATGAATCCGAAACGTTAAAAACATATAGTCATGATGCGAGTCTTTTTGAAATCGTTCCAGAATTAGTCGCCTACCCCAAAGATTCCGAGGATGTCTGTAATCTAGTTAAATTTGTCTCATTACAAAAACAGCACAGTCCTGATATCTCAATAACACCGCGCAGTGGTGGCACAGACATGTCTGGAGGCGCAATCAACAATTCTATAATTCTTGCTTTTGAGCGATACTTTAAAGCTATTGGTAGTCTAAACGGTCAGGAAATGAACGTTCAGCCAGGGGTATATTATCGCGATTTTGAGAAGGAAACTTTGTCTCATGGATTACTAATGCCTTCATACCCGGCTTCTCGCGAAATTTGCATGGTCGGAGGAATTGCATCCAACAATTCAGGTGGCGAAAAATCTTTAATTTACGGCAAAACACAAAAATATGTTACACAGCTCAAAGTAGTTTTGTCTGATGGAAAAGAATATATCATTAAACCCCTTTCAAAATCCGAACTTCACCAAAAAATGAACAATTCTGGTTTTGAGGGTGATCTGTATCGAGAAATATATAATTTAATAACCAATAACCACTCTGCGATTGCTGCGTCAAAACCTAGAGTTAGTAAAAATTCAACTGGTTACAATATTTGGGATGTTTGGGATGGACAGACTTTTGATATGACAAAACTGTTTGTCGGAGCTCAGGGCACGCTTGGCATAATCACCGAAATTACCTTCCGGCTAGTTCCCGTAAAACCACTCTCCGGAATGTTGGTGGTACTGATGCCGAGCTTAAAGGATCTGGGGCAAATAATTAACGTTTTACTTCCCTTAAAACCCAGCAGCCTCGAGTCGTTTGATGACCACACTTTAAAATTTGCCTTTAGGTTTTTCTACAGCTTCCGAAAAACTTTGGGATGGAAAAGATTTATTTTCTTGGGCTTAAGTTTTATTCCGGTGCTTAACAAACTACTACGATTCCTCCCCCACTTCCCAAAACTCATCATTTTAGTGGAATTTGAAGGTGAAACCCAAGAAGAAATTGATTCTAGGATTGCGCAAGTTGAGCAAGTGCTCGAACCTTTTGATGTCAGCTTACAACGTGCGGAAGACAAACATCATGAAGAAAAGTTTTGGATAATGCGCCGCGAGAGTTTTAATCTACTTCGTAAAAATGTAAAGCGCAAACACACCGCTCCTTTTATTGACGATTTAATTGTGCCGCCGCAAACACTGCCAGAGTTTCTACCGCGACTAATTGAGATTTTAGAACGATACAAATTACTCTATACCATTGCCGGCCACATTGGTGATGGGAACTTTCACATAATTCCCTTGATGGATCTGACTAATGCGGAAGAACGATTAAAGATCCCAGTTGTCCTTACAGAAGTCAACAGATTAGTCATGGAATATCACGGCTCCCTGTCCGGTGAACACAATGATGGAATGATCCGGGGTCCATTCTTAAGTGAAATGTATTCACCAGAAGTTGTTAATATTTTCAAAAAAATAAAAAATACATTTGACCCGCTCAACATATTTAACCCTCATAAAAAAACTACTGCAAATTGGAGTTACTCCAGAGAGCATATTCGCAATTCATTCTAAATAATTATATGTTAAAGAAAAAGGTTTTAGGTGTTGTAATCGTTGTTGCGTTTTTGGGCGTGGGTTGCAACAAGACCAAAGATACCCAACCAAATAACCTTACACCAAGCACAACATCTACTTCTACGTCTTCTCCTGCAAATGAGAAAGTTGTTTATTTAACTTTTGATGCCGATATGACTCCAGTCATGGCAAAAAAACTTAAAGACAACGAAGTAGCTAGTTGGTATAGTCCTGGCCTGATTCAATATCTGCAAGATAATCAAATTGCAGCGACTTTTTTTGTGACTGGAATGTTTGCCGAAATTTACCCCGATGCAATAAAACAATGGGCTCAAAATAAAAACTTTGCGATTGAAAATCATTCTTATGATCATCCAGGTTTTGAAGACCCTTGCTATGGTTTAGCAACAATTAGCACTGACCAAGAAAAAATTTCCCAGATGCAAAAAACTCAAGATATTTTAAAGGAATTAACCGGCACTACCCCGGCTTATTTTCGACATCCAGGTCTATGTCACAACCAACATGATGATGACCTAGCGGCTAAATTAAATTTGAAAATTAGCGACGAGGGATTAGCTTCAGGTGATGCCTTCAATAAAAATACCGAAGCCATCGTAAATAACGTTGTAAAGAATTCTAAAGCCGGTACTGTAATTATTCTTCACACAGGTGGGCCAAATGCCCCAGCTACCGAAGCAGCCATTAAAAAAATTGTCCCTAAGCTGCAAGCTGAAGGATTCTTTTTCGCAAAACTATAAATCTAAGCCAGACCCGGAAAGAAGTCAGTTTTAATTTGACCGCGTCCTACACCCATATCTAACAAGGTCTTTTTCATCGCAGTTACAAAAACATGCGAGCCAGAAATGTAAAATAAGCGCTCGTTAAAGTCTGGGACTTCGGTACTAATCATTTTGGCGTCAATAAATCCTTTATAACCAGTCCAATCAACAGGGGCAACATCTGTAATTGTGTAAGCAGACCTCATGCCAAACTTCTGATGGGCTTCTTCAAAAATTTCCGCATAAGCAATTTCTTGTTTGCTTCTATTGGAATACAACAAAACCACATCGCGATGTTCGCCACTGTCGATCATGTATTTTGTCATGCTTCTGAAAGGCGTTACACCAATTCCTCCAGCGATAAACACCAATTTTTTATCTAACTCTTTTGGTAAAGTAAAATCACCCGCTAGCTGTGCACCAATAATAGTTTCCCCTGCATGCATGCCACGCATAGCTTTTTTGTAAGTACTTGGTTGAGGATAAAACTTTACCCCTAAAATTGTTTCCGATTCAGTTGGAGAAGATGCAATTGTAAAATACCGGCGATTGCCGCGAGAGTCCGCGCTCTTGTGACCCAAAGTCCATTCCATATACTGCCCCGGCGCGAAAGCAAATTGCTTATCAGTTTTAAAAATAAAATCAAAGGCTGCATCCCCAGCTTTCTGAATTTTTTGTAGCGTAAACACATGCCGTCCTTTTGGACTAATGACATACGAAAATATATTAGCAATGATCAGTGCTATCTCCGGGGTTATAGACCAAGGACCAAATTTAGCTTGCGGAATAATTAAAAGCCCGGCTAAAGCTCCGTACAATACGCGCTTCCACTTTGTTGGCGGCATGGTTAAAGGCTCGGTCAACATAATCGTTCCAAAGAAAATTAATGGCGAGGCTTCTATTGCTTTCCAAACCGAATTAGTTATACCCCCGTGACCAAAAGTTAAGGCGATAGTTCCCAGTATTGACGCGCCTAAAAAGGCCCACAGCAAATGGAACTGACGAAGCTTACGAGTCATCATTAATCCAAAAATCAAAGTGAATGGCAACATTACTGCCGTACCAATCCACCAACTGGCGGACTGACCAACAATTAAAGAAGTTAAAACAACTGCAAACGCAGCAGGATTAAACAAATGTTTTTTACCCAAACTAACTACATACTTTGATGCGATAGCAGTAGCACCAGCCAAAGCTAAAATCGGAATAATCGTAATAAATTGACCGGCAGCGGGTGGTGTAATTATCAACGCCAAAATCAAAGCAGTAATGTAAGCGGATTCAATATTGACCGGAACTTTAAAGAACCAGCCCAAAATTTTGTTGAAGATTACACTACCAATAACTAACACTAAACTCGAATACATAATCCCCCAAGGGCTGTAATGCAACACTCCTGCAAATGCCAGAATAGTTGCAATGCCAAGCAAACCTAAAAGAATATACAGCACAGTGCGGTACATTGTAATGCGATCCAAGAAGTTGTCGATAAATTTTAACATTGCTTATAAATTATTTTTCAATTGTGTACTTTTCAAAACCTGTGGTTGAAAGAGCTTGTCCTTGTGCATCAATTTGATAACCCTCAAATCCTGGCAAACTTTCAATAAAGTAAATCCCCTCTTTGCCCATGGCAAATGCTGCCGTAGCAAAACGATCAGCCTCATAAACATTAGGACCGATCACCGACAGACTCACAACTTCAGTTAATTCTTGATTGGGATTATGCGGGTTATAGATATGCTGACCGCGTGAATAAGTACCGGAAGTGGCCATACCTTCGTTGTGCAAATAAACTACTTTTACAATTTGTTCGCGATCGAAGGGATTGCGAATCCCAACTTTCCAAGCAGGCTTGTCTGCGTTGCGGCGTGCTTGGATGTCTGCGCCAGCATCGATGTAGAAATCTTTACTCCCGGCAACATCCAAAATTTTGGCTGCTTCCTGAATTGCCCAACCTTTTACAATTCCAGAGGGATCGATAGTTCCATCTGGTTTTGTAATGT
This sequence comes from uncultured Candidatus Saccharibacteria bacterium, assembly GCA_964473815.1. Classification (GTDB taxonomy): domain Bacteria; phylum Patescibacteriota; class Doudnabacteria; order UBA920; family UBA920; genus UBA920. Next base: position 18,430 of record CAYYQK010000004.1, read on the forward strand.
CAAAATACTCTTTAGTTTCTTGTTTTGTGGTTTCTGCAAGCTTAAAAATTAAGCGCATATCTTCGCTGGCATTTTCAAGTTCCAACTTTCGGCTGTTAATCCGGTTAATTTCGCTATTGTCTTTGTAAGTACTAAACTTTTCATCAACATAACGGAAATAGTCGAACACTTTGTTAAACCATTCTTGGTCTTGGCAATCAACAATTTCTACATTGATCGGCATGCCCATAATTGATTCGCTCTTTTTCATGATCAGAAAATTAGAAATATTATGTAGCTTGCGACAATGCAGAACTCAAAGATTGAATAAAGGCTTGACTTGAATCTGTTGCGCCAGAGATCATGTCAACTTTAGCAGTTTGATTGGCGATCGCTTCGCTACGCAATCTTGGCAAAGCGTAAGTGTTAATTTCTATAGAATGACTGCGATCGTTTGGATACTGCAAAAACTCAATGGCAGTTAATTTGCCGCCACTTACAGTCGCTCTAACTTGAACGTTACCATAGTATGCATCGGCGGCAACTCCGGTGTAAGTACCATTTTTGTACTTACCTTGTTGGGTTGTGCTACCAGAATTAGAATTCGTATTAGTGTTTGAGCTTGAGCTTGAGCCCGACGAAGTACCTTTATTAGCATTACTATTAGAGCCCGTGCTCTTGTTGCTATTGCCGTTGCTATTACCATTACTGTTGCCATTGCTATCAGAATTAACATTTGCTGGGTTAGTGGAAGGGCTAGTATCTATAGATTGAGATGTGTTGGAATTTAATGCCAATAAGGCATCTGGATTACTACTACTATTAGTCTGGGTGCGCTGGTAAACCACATATGCTACGAACAACATCGCAACAAATACCGAAACGATTATTTTCTTCATAAATTGATACAAATTAAAAGAGAGGGGTCTCTCATCTATATTATACAAGATTTAAAAGGATTTATTTCATGTATATATCGTAAATCTTTGGATTTTTTGATAAAATATGGGTATGAATATTCATCCTATTTTAGTCCATTTCCCAGTCGCATTACTGGCTATCTACTCCCTCTTAGAACTGATTCGCTGGAATAAAATAACCAGCCAACCGTATTGGTTTTATGTAAAGGCAATGTTTGTGTGCGTGGGTGGCCTGGCCGCATTAGCAGCACTCGCAACTGGCGATACTGCGGTCGAAGGTGTACGCAATGGGTTGTTCACGCCTGCTGTGAGTAATTACATGGACGTAATTCATCTTCACGAAACTTTTGCAGATATTTCAATAGTCGTTTTTGGATTAATTGCCGCCAGTTATTTACTTACCTGGATAGATCGCACTAATTTTGTAAATAGGTTTAAGTCGCTAGAGAGTTTATGGCGATTCTTGGCAAAGATTGCCTCGATAATTCAACGACCTGTGTTGTTGGTCTTGCTGGCTGTAATCGGTTTGATTGCCATTACAATTACCGGGGGCTTGGGAGGCGTGATTGTATTCGGTCCTGACGCAGATCCATTCTTCAAAATAGTTTACCAAATTTTAATTGGAGCATAAGAAAAGGCCGCGACAAAATCTAGTCGCGGCCTTCGTTTTTTACTATCGCCCTATTAGCTATCCGGACGACTGTTCTTCATGGCCTCTAGAAAATGAGAACGCTGCATCTGGAAACGCTCATCTTCTTCTAAAGCTCTTTTAGCTGCAGCTACGAAATCTTCACTGACTTCAGTGACCAGAGACACCACCGAGGTAAACTGAAAGTTATCCGAGTTATCATACCTGACAACCCTCATCCCATGCGGAAGGTCAGCGATTAAGATCTCATGCTTGGGAAGGAACAACCCGTTATATTCGGTTGCGCTCCAGGATCCAGCAGACTGTCGCTCACGCCAGTGACGCTGTATAGCTTTTAATGGCATTTAAATCCCTCCTCTAAATTATTTGAAAACGATTTTGTATTTTAGACAAATATGCACTCAATGTCAAGATTTGCTATAATTAAGGCAATAATTTCCCCATGAGCAAATTAGCTTCTTTAGCGGTTTTAATAGCTTTAGTGATCGGTGGCTTTGTATTATATTCCACTTACGGGCACCACGTTTTTGAGTACGTCAGAAATTTTGATGAACCAAAAATCAAAGATGACCTAACATATAACGATGGCAATACTTTATATGTTTGTTCCGCCCCAATAAAACTCCAGCGAGTTTGGTTAAACGAAAGCTATGTATACCAGCCCATTAATTCCGGTGATGCTGATAAGATGTGCAAACCCAGGGAGTTCTAGACTAAATTGATACGGCTAAAATTAGCCAGAAAATTAAGGCCAGATCATTTTTTAAATACGGTATATCGATCAGACCGTGCACAATGAGTGCAGTCATAAACAATAATAATCCCAGCGCTTTAAAGTTCTGGCGATTTTTTATTCCATTCCAAATTCCCCCAGCAAAAACTATTATGAATCCAATCAATCCAAGAAGGCCAAGATCGATCCAAAAATTTAAAAAGATGTTGTGCGGAAAATTGTAATGTTGTAATCCCGAGTCCTTATTGTATGTTGACCAGTTATTATCAAAACCATTTATGCCTTTTCCCAAGATAGGACTATCTTTGATCATATCAGTGCCGGTATGCCATAGACTGATGCGTGCTACCGAAGATTTCTCACCCATGAACGGCAAGATTGCGCGGTAACGCAAATTAGGAACAACAGCTACAATAATTACTAATGCAAAAAGTGCGGCCGCAAATAAAGGCCATAATTTTTTGTTTACAGAAAGCAGAACAAAAACTCCGGCGGCAGCAAGTAGTCCCAGCCAAGACCCGCGCGACAAACTTAGGAACAACCCAACCCCACCCACGAGCCACGCCAAAGTAATCCAAATTTGCTTTCGACGAAATGCATCAGGAATTAACCAAGCTAGTAGTGGTGTTGCAAACAGCGCATAGGCATTTGGGTGTGCAAAAAACGCAATCGCCCGTTTGGGCTCATTAGCATTCCCCCACCAATCCATGGGCAATGTTAGTCTGGTGAAGTATTGTGCAATCGCTAATATTCCGGCGGCTGCCAACAAAACATACGCTGCAATAGTAACTTTGCGAAAAACTTTTTCATCGCGCCGCGCAAAATATCTGACAATAAAGAAAATGGAGATTGGCTCTAAATATAATACAATCCATTGTGCAAATTTTTCCGCGCCAAACCCACCGACCAACAAAGAAATTACACTCGCTAAACTTACAAGTATTAATCCAACTGCAACCCAACGCGGTAGTGACTTAAATTCTTCAATCCATGCGCGCCAGGTGCGCATCACCGAATTACCATTGTGTTTAAACACAGCAAATTTCCCGACCGCAATAACAGCAAAACTGAACAGCATCAAAAAATTAGTTGGCAAACCGCCAACAGAAAAGCGCCAAACATATAGTGGCGCAGAAAGAAGTAAGATTGCAAAAACGATAGGCATGTTTTAAATTTAACTACTTAAACTGTCTTTAAAGTCACTACGGTAGAGATCAACAAGTTCCATAAAAATCGCCATTATAATTGGTCCAATCAAAAATCCTAAAGCACCAAAAAATTTAAGTCCGCCTACAACGGCCAATAGCACCAGCACCGGATGCAACTTAATGCGGCTACTAACAATGCGTGGCCCAACAAAATTATCTATTAAGCCTACTGCAAAAGCAGCCCAAATTGTCATCCCAATTGCCTGCGGAATGTGCCCTGTAATTAAAAGGTAGATTATCGCCGGGATCATTGAAATTGATGTACCCACAGTTGGCACCAGTGCAGCTACGACAGTAAACGCACCCCAGAGGAATGGCTCGGGCAAGCCAAAAATAAATAAACCAACGGTGGCGACAAATCCCTGGATCAACGCCATAAGGAACGAACCTTTTACTACCCCATTCACAGCAGAAACAATCCGGTCAAAGAGTTTATCTTCATGTGTTGTGGAAATTGGTGACACATCCATAAAAGCTTTTTTGATTTTGGTGCCATCACGCAATAAATAGAACACAATAAAGAACATCATGAACGCTGCCACAATAAATCCAACAATGTTTGTAAAAATAGAAGTGACCGAACTGAACGCCTGACTACTCAATTTACCAATATACGAATTAATGTCCACGCTCAAATTTTGTACAATGGTCTGTAATTGTGGAGGCAGACTGGAAATAATTTGACCCTTGTCGATGATGAATCCTCCATCGCGGTAACGCTGATACAAATTTCCGACTTCGTTAAAAATCACTTGTCCAAAAAACCAAATTGGAATAAGGAAAATCAACAAGATAATTAACACCGAAATCCCTGCTGCTAAATTTTCGTATTTAACTCGCGATCGCAACCATAAATAAAGAGGGCGAAAAAGAATTGCCAGAATTAAACCAAGGGCAATGATATTTACAAATGGTTTAAGAATCTGGAAAATCAATACAAAAACCAGGAAAAGCAAAACCAGGAAACTAATGGTTTGTAGACGTTTAAAGTGAGCCATGCCCTAATTATAGCAAATTTTGCCAATTAGAAGACAGTTGTTGTGTGTTGCGGAGGGAGCTATAATAATAGTGTTAGTCAAATCTAGGTCTGGAGGACAATCATGGACGCATCAACGAGGCAACTACCACTTGAAAAATACCCTGTTGTTAGAATTTCATCAGACGGAACGCGTATCCGGCAACTAAGTGGTCCAAAAGGAATTCTTCTGGACCCCAACCGCCGCAGCCCACGCGTAGAAGAATTTTCTGCCAGGCTAAGCGAGGCTGTAATTGGCCAACCTGAAGCCGTCCAAGCGATGAGTAGATCTTTACAGTTATGTCTCAGTGGGTTTAACAACCCAACCCGACCAATTGGGATTTTATTTTTTTTAGGACCGACTGGATCCGGAAAAACGCTCATCGCAGAGTCAGCCGCGGAAATCCTATTTGGAGATTCCAAGGCTCTTGTCAAAGTGGACTGTGCTGAGTTTGGACATAGCCACCAAATTTCCAAACTCATTGGCTCCCCTCCTGGGTACTTAGGTCACAGGGAGACTTCGCCAATGCTGACACAGGACAATCTGGACAAGTGCCACACTGATGAATTCAAATTTACTTTCGTGTTGTTTGATGAAATCGAAAAGGCCAGTGACTCCTTGGCCAATCTCTTGTTAGGAATTATGGACAAGGGATGCTTGACTCTCGGAGACAATCGCCAAATTGATTTTAGTAAAACCATCATCATCATGTCTTCGAACTTAGGTGTGAAGGAAATCGATCACCTTCTGAGCGGCGGAATTGGATTTGCTCCCAACAAAGGTTCGACTGATACCCAAGGGAAAGAGTCGGAAAAAATATCCAAAGCAGCCCTCGCTGCGGTCGTTCGAAAATTCAGGCCTGAGTTCGTTAATCGGATCGACAAAATGATAGTTTTTAATTCTTTGAGTAAAGCTGACATAGCCCGGGTCTTAGAACGCGAGCTTATCAAAATCCAGAACCGGATTACCGAATCTGCCGGTACAAAATTTGTGTTCCACTGTTCACCGGAAGCAAAGCAATTTCTTCTGGCCGAAGGTTGGGACAACCAGTACGGCGGCCGGCATATCAACCGGGCTTTAGAACGTCACTTGGTTATGAAGCTATCAAATCTGGTAGCTACAGAACAAATTAACACTGGAGATGTGGTTTTGGTGGACTGGGATGCTAGCGAACGGAAACCGGTCTTCGTCAAACTCCGAGAACAAATAATTATCCCGGGGTCATACGCCGCCACCCCCGAACAGGCAGATGAAGACGAGGTTAGAGTAGTCCAAAACGATGTCGCAATAGTCCATCCGTTCCTCACAGATGGATACGAAAATTTTCCCGGTATCGGCGGTGGGAATTAGGTACAGGAGAAATTGAGTAAACAATAGTCGCGTCTTACGCAAACGGACTGCCGGCGTTCTACCCAGAACGCCGGCTTTTATATTGACTTTTTCCGCTTAATCCCCTATACTATTTGAAGTTCCTGCCGGGCATGCCGGCATTTTTATTTGAAAGATTCTAAAAACCGCACTAATGAAACGAGATAACATCCGCAACGTTGCCATCATTGCACACGTTGACCACGGTAAAACCACTCTGGTCGACGCGATGCTTAAACAGACCGACACTGTTAAAGACAGTGGCGCTGATTTAATTATGGACAGTGGCGATCTTGAACGCGAACGCGGCATTACCATTACTGCCAAAAATGCCTCTGTAGTTTACAAAGGTACAAAAATCAATATTGTTGATACTCCTGGTCACGCTGACTTTGGCGGTGAAGTGGAACGTACTCTAAAAATGGCTGATGGCGTGCTTCTATTAGTAGACGCCAAAGAAGGCCCAATGCCTCAGACCAAATTCGTGCTGAAGAAAGCATTGGAACTTGGGCACCAAGCTATTGTGGTCATTAATAAAGTAGATAAACCAGAAGCTCAGGTTGATGAAGTCATCAATAAAACTTTTGATTTGTTTGTTTCCTTGAATGCCACTGACACCCAACTCGACTTCCCTATTTTGTATGCTTCCGGTATTAACGGAGTTGCGCACACTGAATTGCAACCAGTTCTGGATGCGGTGAAGTCTAAAGACACAGGAGCAACTCTTCCAAACGACGAACATAATATTATCCCGGTGTTCGAAGCAATCATCGAACACATTCCTGCTCCTGATGTTGCCCCGGAAGATCCGTTTGGTGTTTTGATCTTGGCACTTCGCTACGATAACTACAAAGGTAAAATTGGCGTTGGAAAAATCACTTCCGGTTCTGTTAAAAAGGCTCAAGGTGTTGTTCGTTTTGATCGTGAAGGAAACAAAACTACAGGCAAAATTACTTCTCTACAAATGTACGAAGGCTTGCTTCCTGTAGAGGTTGATGAAGCTCAAGCTGGTGACATTGTGGCATTGGGTGGTTTTGACGGAATTTCCATTGGCGATACTATCGCTGACAGCGTGAACGGCGTGCAAATCCCTCCGGTTGAAATTGAACAACCTACTATTAAAATGACTTTTGGTGTTAATACTTCCCCATTCGCAGGTCGTGAAGGAACTTTGTTAACTTCCCGCCAAATTAAAGACCGTCTCGATCGTGAATTAGAAACTAACGTTGCATTACGCGTTGAACAATCTACTGAAAGTGGTGATGCGTTCATGGTTTCTGGTCGTGGTGAACTTCACTTGGGTGTGTTAATCGAAACTATGCGCCGCGAAGGTTTTGAAATGCAAGTTTCTCAACCACAGGTTATCTTCCATGAAGAAAATGGCGTTAAACTTGAACCTTACGAAGTCCTTTCTGTTGATGTGCCTAGTGAACATCAGGGTGTGGTAATTGAAGAAGTTGGCAAACGCGGTGGTGAATTGCAGCATATGGACAGCAATGCCAGTGGCGAAATTCACGCTGAATATATTATTCCAACTCGCGGATTGATTGGTTTAAAAAACTTGTTGCTGACTCGAACCCGCGGTACTGCTATTATTAACAACTTGTTCGACAGCTTTAAGCCTGTACACGATATTGATTTGCGCAGTAATGAGCACGGTTCAATTATTGCCTCTGATAGCGGCTCGGCCTTAGCTTACGGTTTGAACAATGCCCAAGGTCGTGGCGTGCTATTCATTGGTCCGGCAACAGAAGTTTACGAAGGTATGGTTGTTGGAATTAATGCTTTGGACTCTGACCTTGAAGTAAACGTAACTAAGGGTAAGAAGCTGACCAACATGCGTGCTTCTGGTTCAGACTCGAGTATTATTTTGACTCCGCCGAAAGAAGTAACTTTGGACTTTGCCTTGGAATACATTGGCCCTGATGAATTAGTAGAAGTAACGCCGCAAAGCATTCGCATCCGCAAAAAATTCCTGACTCTGAACGAACGCAAAAAAGACAAACGTGCTTAAGCAAATTTAAAACCGCCCAACTGGGCGGTTTTATCATTTTGACTAAAATCAGGTATAATTAAGTAAATAACTCGGAGGGAGAAACAAAAAACCATGATTAAACCAAAATGGCGCTACTGGCTGATCTTGCCGGCTCTAGCCCTTACCGCAACCTCGGTATTCGGCTATATGGTCGTTGCCAAAGGTCAGACCCAAATCGGCGAAGACCTGCAGAACAAAGTTTGGCAAACTATTATAGACAAAGGCTTCGGGGACGCCCGCACTACTTCGACATCCTTTGTTTATTCTGATAGTACCAAATACAAGTTTAAGCCATCGAACTTTGCTACGCCGAATGACCCAATGTCACCTGATGAAGCTGCCCGACTTGATTCCCAATATTCGTTCACAATTTCTGGAATGAATTTTGGAGTACGATCCAATGGTTATACCGATATGAGCAATATCGAATTCCCTCTTACTGACACACACTTAGATGCTTGGTTTGGTAACAATGGCAAAAAATATTCAGCTGGTGGAGATCTGAAGCTAAAGGAAACCGAAGCGTACGTTAAATATAACTACAACAACGATTTAAAGGATTTTGTTTTGCAGTATGCTGGCGGAACTCGGTTTGATTCAAATAAAAATCAATGGATTCAAATTAACGACCCCTACCGCTTAGACGATCTTCGCAAAACTCTAACGGAGTTTTTAAAGCCTGAGCAGAACCTTGAGTTTGATCAAATTTTAAAGGATAACCGCCTGTTTGATATCAAAGGAATTAAAGGCGCTAAAATAATTGACGGTAAAGCAACTGTGCAATACGATTTGGCTTTGAACAAAGATCGGTTGCGTAATGTAGTTTCGCAAAGCATTGATATGGATCAGTACTCCAGCCAGGATGATAAAGATTTCGGGAAACAGTTGGCCTTTGCATTAATAGATAAAATTCAGGTTCGTAAATTCAGTGCGTGGATTGGTGTGAGTGACCAGAAACTATACAAGATGAGTATCAGCAGTAATGCTATCTCTGTCGCAGAAACCTTGGCGCAGTTTGAAAAAGCAATCAAGAACCCAAAAAATTCAGTAGGCGCAATTGGTAGCCCGTTTGATGAAGATCAAGGAATGAAGCGAGCTGTATTGGATACTGTGAAGAACATGCAATTCAAAGCCAAAATTCAGATCGAATATTCTGCAAAGAACATTGGTAAGCAGCAAGAAATTAAAGCTCCAAGTAAATTTGTAAGAGCTACAATGAGCATGTATAGTTCATTGCGAACTTTTGCAGGAGACATTAAATTATTTAAATTCAAATAATCTGTAATATTAAAAAACCGCCCAGCGATGGGCGGTTTTTTAATTTTTACATTATTTCATCAAGTCAACATTATTAAATACTTGTTTACACATTGATGGTATGGATTTCATATCCTCATTAAGTAGTTTAAGATTGGATGCATTTGTCTGATTAAACTGGGCTAATTCATCCTGGGTAGGATGGGTCATGGCGAAAGCTTTTTTACTTGATTTATTTACTTTTACAACGTAAGAGTAAATATCGTTTAGAGCTTTAGTACAAACCTTGATTGATTTGTCATTTGAATAGTTTTGTAAATTGACACATTCTTCAAAAGAGCCAGGATTTTGATCGCCAATACTTTCGATTGCTGTTTCAAGATCAGCATTCCTAGTTTTGTAGGCTAAAGTAATGTTATCATGCAGAACTTTGAAAGCACTATCTTTATTTACCCCGCTCCGAATATATTCCTTATATTGGTTTTCGTACTTTCTCGCGGAGTCCGAATAAGTCTTTTCGATTGTAGCCATCTTCTTATTTAAAGTAGCGGAGAGGGTTGTATAAGTTTTGATACAGGATTTGTCTAAGTTAGTTGGATCTTGAGCGCCTTTTACATCCCCGCCGTTGTCGCTAGGTTTTACACAATCGTGCTTTTGGGGTTGTGGTTGCCCTTTCAAATCTGCGACTGCGGTTTTGCGATCTTGTTGCAATTTAGTCATAGCATCTTTGAAAGCTAGGCTAGCAGCTTTTTTCTCATCTGGAGTGGTGGCATTTTTGCGAGCTTCTTTGAAAGTGTCAAAAGCAGCTTTACGGGCTGTTTTTGCATCAGCTTCAATCTGTTTTAACTTAGTCTTTTGTTCAGCGCGAAATTGTTTAATTTTTTCTACGTCTCCTAAGCGGCACTTTGCCACGTCACTCCGGTGTTCGCCACCAATTAAAGGAACTCGAGAATGGTCCTCAGTTGTGGTGTTTGAATCTGTCTCAGTCCCGTCATGAGCGAAAGCCAATTGTGCTCCAAATCCAGGTATTAGCATGCTTAGCATGGCAAATACCACGAGAGTGGATTTAAAATATCTAATCATTTTTGTTTGGTTAATTATTGATTACATTATATCACTGTTCAGCGTGATTTAGACGTTGAATTTAGATGTCTGCGATGATGAGGTCTAAGATGACCTGCGGCGGCATAGAGCCGGTTTTAAGTTCTCTGTCGAGATTCTCGAGTTTGGCCAGTGAACTTTTTAGTTGCCCAGATGAAAAGTTTCTTGATAATTTCTTTAGCACGTATAGCCTGCCGCTCTTCCAACCAGTTAGGTCAAGAATTTTTTCATCTGGAAGGTTTCTATTGGAGGCGTCGTTAATAACAAGAAGACTGCGGAATTGGTCGGATAATAACGCAGCGACTTTAATGGCATTACTCTTTTCGTCAGCAGTTTCAGTTTCGAAAAATTGTTCAAGCATTTGTAATGCTAGTTTTTTATTTTTCGTTGCAATGGCGTTGAGCAGAGCAAAAATGTCGACGCCAGTAATATTTTCGGTTAACTCCCCTACCATTGCAGTGGTGATAGTTTTGCCGTTAGCAAAACTTTGTAATTTCTGAAGTTCGTTTTGCGCGCGAGCAACATTTAAACTTGAGTCTTCATTTTCTAGCAGCGCGGTTGCGAGCGCGCGAGCTGCTGCCGGCTCAATAGCAATATTATGTTCTTTCGCAAATTTCAAAATCCAATCTGCTGATAGAGCAGAACCAACCGGCGCATCAAAATTTAAAACCAAAACCCGGCTGTCTTTTAAAAATTCAGTATTAACTTTTTTACGTTTATCAATATTTTCTTCAACTATAAATACCTGACATTCACCCACTTGGTCGATAAAATTTTCAGCATCAATATTCTTCCAAGCTCCGTCTAAAACGACAATTTTTGGAGCGCCAAAAAGCTGTGGCTCAAAATGCCTGCTTAAGCCAGATAATTCACTAGACTCGTCTAAAACGACCAAATCTGCCTTAAATTTGACTGCGGAATCAGCAATATGAGCTTTCTTGGCTATTGAGTTATTTCCGAGCAAAACAGTAATCATATTGGGCATTATAACATGGCCAGAAATCCCCAATTAGGCGTTGCATTTATTTGCGGAATCCTTTAAAATGAGGCAGCTACGTAAAAAAGCTCTGAGCACCCGTAGCTCAACTGGATAGAGTGTCCGGCTTCGAACCGGGAGGTTGCAGGTTCGAGTCCTGCCGGGTGTACCATCTAATTTAATATAAATAAAAAGCCGTCGCGCGAAAAAACTGCGCAACGGCTTCGACAGAAAAGATTGTCGGTCGGACTAGACATAGGGGCTGATGTACGGAGCCCATTGTGACGATGTGAAAGTAAGAACAGCGAAAATGCTGATCATGCCGCCAACCACCCAGCTTGTTGCTGAGATTCCGAGATAACTCTTTCTGTTCTGCATATTCTCTCCTGTTTTGTAAAAGTTAATCCAGACTATTGAAAGCCCAGACAAAGTAATTATATCGCAAGAGCGATTATTCATCCTACTTTATTTATCAACAACTGTCAATAAAACCGCATTATGCAAGCAGTAATTTTGGCAGCAGGCAAAGGTTTGCGTCTGCGCCCGTTCACAGAACACCACCCAAAACCGTTAATTCCAATTGCTGACAAAGCACTAATTGAATACACTATCGAATCTCTTCCTGATAGCATCAATGAAATCATTATTGTCATTGGTTATTTAGGTGAGCAAATTAAAGCTCATTTAGGTGACAACTGGAAGGGCAAGCCAATTAAATATGTTGTGCAGGAAAATTTGGTAGGTACCGGTGATGCATTGCTGCAAGCTAAAGATTTATTGCGCGGCGATTTCTTAGTTGTTAATGGTGATGACCTTTATACCAAAGCAGACCTAACACAACTTTTGGAACATGATTTAAGCATGCTCGCCTGGCAACGCAGCGTGCCTTATGAGTTTGGTTTGAAAATTACCGCAGACAATACCTTAGTTGGCTTTGATCCGGAATCATCTTTAGTTAATTGCGGTGCTTACAAATTGAATCTCTCTTTTTTTGATAATCCCCTGGCAACAGTCACTGTGCATGACAAGACAGAATACAGCTTGCCGCATACTTTAGTTGCAATGGCTGTGCAAATAACAGTTGTGGTTGTGCCAGCAACCCATTGGTTGCCTGTTGGCACGCCGCAGCAGCATCAGTTTGCAAACGATTACTACGTACGCAAATTCCAGAGCTAAAGTTAGGGGAAAACTGGCCAAATATTGGGCAAAAATTGGCTGGACAAAACTTCATAAAAACGCTATGCTTATCTATCCATTTCCTTTGTAATTGGATAGATTTTTTAAATTTCCGGGAGGATTTTATGATCGAAAACACCGAACCGGGCTTGGATGGTCAAATCCCCCCGGCTAATGGAAAACTTGGTATTTTACTCGTCGGATTGGGGGCTGTATCAACAACCCTCGTCGCAGGAGTCGAGGCAGTTAAACTAGGCATCAAAGAACCAGTAGGATCACTCACTCAAATGGGTACAATCCGGTTGGGTCTTCGTACCGACAATAAGCAGCCGCTAATCAAAGATTTTGTTCCGCTAGCCTCGCTCGACGATATCGTCTTCGGAGCGTGGGACATTTTTAACGACACGGCTTATGATTCGGCGATGAACGCCGGTGTCTTGGATAAAGATTTGCTCAACCAAATCTCCGAGCCGCTTTCTTCGCTCAAACCCATGTCCGCTGTTTTTGAACAGAACTATGTTAAGCGCCTTCACGGCGAAAACGTAAAGAAGGGAAAGAACAAGATGGACCTGGCCTCACAACTGATGGTCGACATCGCGAAGTTCAAGACCGATAACAACTGTGACCGACTGGTCATGTTGTGGGCAGCCTCTACTGAGATCTTCATTGAGGAGAGCGATGTCCATGCCGATCTTAATTCGTTCGAGTCTGCAATGTATGACGACGATCCCAGGATCGCGCCATCGATGATCTACGCTTACGCGGCTCTTAAGTCTGGCATTCCGTTTATTAACGGCGCGCCAAATCTGACTGTGGACATACCCGCTCTGCGAGATCTCGCCGACAAGATGAGTGTTCCGATCTGCGGTAAGGATTTTAAGACAGGCCAGACGCTCATGAAGACCATTATCGCGCCAGGCCTGAAGGCGCGAATGATTGGGCTCGATGGTTGGTATTCCACCAACATCCTCGGCAATCGAGACGGCGAAGTTCTGGATGATCCGGAAAATTTCAAATCGAAAGAGGTGTCGAAGCTTTCCGTTCTCGAACACATCCTTCAACCGGATTTGTATCCCAGTCTATACAAGGATTTTACCCACGTTGTGCGGATCAATTACTATCCGCCGCGCGGGGACAACAAAGAAGGCTGGGACAACATTGATATCTTCGGATGGCTCGGCTACAAGATGCAGATCAAGATCGATTTTCTATGTAAGGACTCGATCCTCGCTGCACCCGTCGCTTTCGACCTAGTACTGTTTATGGACTTAGCTCAACGGGCTGGAATGAAAGGAATTCAGGAGTGGCTCTCCTTTTACTTCAAGTGCCCGCAAACCGCGCCAGGTTTATATCCAGAGCACGATCTGTTCATACAGCTCATGAAGCTCAAGAACACGCTCAGGCATATGATGGGAGAAAAAGAAATCACCCATCTCGGCCTCGAATACTACGATTAGTTTCTTTTCTTGTTTTCGCAACACACCCGGCAAACGCTCCCACGTTTGCCGGCATTTTTTATTCTAATTTTCGCGCAAAAAACACGCCCATTTAGGCGTGCTTTATCAAACAGAACTAAATTATTTTGGTGGGCCGGCTGGGACTCGAACCCAGGACCAATTGATTAAGAGTCAACTGCTCTACCAACTGAGCTACCGACCCGCACCTTTTGTTACGTTATTTACAACGTAAAGTATAACAAAATTAGCGGGACAAGTCAATGTTATCAGGTGGCGATGCGAACACCTCAGTCCCCGGAACTTTCTCAGGCACAAACCGTTGATTACTTTCTAAATTCCTTTCAATTTCTTGGTGCTGCTGCATATTCACGCGAACAATTTTGTCGTTTAAATTTGAGGCGTCAGCGTTAATCATCTTTAATTTTGTCCATTCACCCCAAAGCACCCAACCGAGGGCTAACAAAATAATAAACAAGTACAACCATACCCCCCAATTCAGGCGGAATTTAATGTTCTTCAAGAACGGAACATCTTTAATACTTTTTGCTGATAAATTAATATTTGGTAATTTCATTTCTTTATAAAGAATTCTGAAGAAATTAAAGTAGTAGTTTTGTTCTTATCACCAACTTTTACGGAAATATTTTGGGTATGGGTAACAAAAGGCATGTGCTCAGCTGCTTGCATAAATTGAATCGCATTACCAAAATTACCATCTAAAGTTAGAGTGTATGGGACAGTGTATAGTTCTGAAGCGGTATTAGGAACCCGCAGGGCTGTTTTTTGAGTCCCGGTTACCGACAACTTCATTTCTAAGCCATAGCGCTGCGCTGCATCTTCCATTTGTTGTATTTCTTTTACAACTTTAGTATCGCTGCTAAATAAATCCTCTGGTGGATACGCAGAATCTTTTAAATTTGCCAAATCTTTCTTCCCTTGTTCAAAACTGCGCTGTTCACGCTGCAAAACTTCTAGTTGTTTATGTTGTTCGGCGGCTCCATCTGCTAAAGTCTGATTCTTATCGCCCAAAATTTTATAACCAAATGTGAACATCAAAACCGCGAAGATAATAAATCCCACAATGACAATAATAATTTTAGTCTTGTTAGTTACTCCGTTCATTTTTTCTCAGCTTTTGCACCATCCTGACTCAATACACTTGGCACCACATTAAAAGTAAAATTAAATGAGACATTTACCGGTTGAGCCACATTTTCCAAAGGGTAGTTAATATTTAGAAAGTGATCTTTATCTGCATTAATATTATTGTATAAATCAATGACCGATTCACGAGTTGGGCTGTAACCGCGAATCATAATTTCCTGTTTCACTGTATCTGCGGTCAACTGAGTTATTACAACCTGATGAGGTACATCATTTAAAAACGCAGCTACCACACTAGACCATTCGGGAGTTTGCGATGATAATTTTGCAAAGTCACTAATTTGCGCATTGGCTAACTGAATTTGCTTTTTAACATTGGCGTTTTCACTTTTATCTACTACTCCTTTAAGCTGCTCAATCTGCAAACTCACCGAGTCCATTGTGTGAGTAATATAAAGCCTAACCCCAAACTGCGCTAACACCCCCAATAAAAGCAGTACCACGCCCAAAGTCGCAGCTACAGATACACTATAGAGAACTTTTTCGTTCGCCAACTCCAGTTGGCGAGGTGCTGGTAATAAATTAATCCGCTTAGACATAATAAAATTAATCCCCTAACCCCCACAATGCTAAGCCAATGGCAGTTGTAAAACTAAGGGCTTCGTATGGTGTTAAGTCTGAATTTTTTAAATGGGGAACATGCTCTAAAGGATTTGCAATCGTCACCTGCACAGGCGCATACTGTTCAAACAACGGTACCAGAGCCTCTGCCATATGCTTTAATTTCGAACCGCCGCCAGTAATTAACACCTGATTAATATGCGTGTCTGAATGTTCATAATGGAATTTCAGTAGGTTTTTGATTTCCGCAGCCAAATCTTCAATACTGGAATTCATGACAGTTTTCAAATTAGGATATTCTACAGTGTTGGCAAAACCAATATCACGCTTTAATTTTTCAGCCTTTTCTGGGGTAATTTTCAAAGCTTCTACAATGCGGTCAGTAAAATTATTGCCCGCAATTGGTACTGTCGAAGTAAATTCTAGAGCCGAATTTTCTACTATTATTAAAGCACTCTTAAAAGCATCCATATCTACAATTACAACAGGCTCGGCAACAGCATTGGGTACTAAGGCCCGAGTTACACTTTGCGCTTCAGCTTCAATGCCACAAAGCTTTAACCCAGCTGCTTCAATAATGTGCATGTATGTATCGACATATTCTTTTGGTGAAGCAATAACCAGAACATCCATGGTTTTACCCTTGCGTCGCAAAATTTGCCAGTCAAAATACACCTGATCAATCGGCAACGGAATATAACTTTCCGCTTCAAACATTACTGCCGTGGCCGCTGATTCATCATCCATATTGGTCATTTCAATGACGCGCACAAATGATTTAGATTCCGGCACACTGATAACCACATGCTTAGTAGTAAAGCTTCCATTTTGTGGACTGGCAATAGTAGTTTTAATAAATTCAGTTAGTTTAGTCTGATCCAAAAAAGTGTCATTGTCGATTAAACCTTTTGATAATGTAGCGTTGGTGTAACCCTGCAAAGTAGTTTGGCCGTTGTGAAGATTAAACTGCAATGCCTTCACAGCGTGCATGTTAATATGCAAACCAATGTACTGATATTTCTTTTCAAAAAAATTCAATCGCATTACTTAATATTATTACCAATATTATAAATCGGGCTGATTAACGCTAACGCTAGAAAACCAACCACTCCACCTATTACTAATAATAGCAAAGGTTCGATAATTGATGACATATTTCTCATGGTGTCATCGACTTCGGCTTCAAAGTGAGTGGCTAGTTGCTCTAAAATATCCTCTAAATTTCCGGTCTCTTCTCCAATAGAAAGCATTTGGGTAACGATGAAAGGAAATAATCGCTCGTGTTCTTGTAAGGCTTGCGTTAACGGTTTACCAAGTTTAACATTTTCGGCAGTGCTAATTAAAACTTCTTTATAATATGAATTTTCCATGGCATCGCTAGTTACTTCCAAACCTTGAACTACGGCGATGCCAGACTTCATCAAAGAGCCTAAAATACGGGCAAATCTGGCCATATTAATCTTTTTTACGATTGGGTTAACGAGTGGCATCCACAGTAAAAACAAATCCAAGAATCGCTGCCCAGCCTTGCTGCGAAAGGCTAAAATTACACCCACTACAAACGCTATTAAACCCACAATCACAAGGACCGAATTGCCAGCCATAAAATCTGCAAAATGAATTACCAAAATTGTTATAAATGGCAAGTCAGCATTGAAGTCTTTAAAAGTTGCAGTTAGGTTTGGCAAAACGAAAATTGACATCAACACCCCAATGATTAACATGGCAGACAAAATGACCGTTGGATAAATCATGGCGCCTTTGGTTTTAGAACGCAGATCTGCTTCACGCTGCAACTGAATACGCAAATACTCCAAAGCTTTTTCAAGGTTACCAGACATCTCCCCAACTTCCACCATGCTAATGAAAATGTGAGAGAAAATTTTTGGATAGTCAGCAATTACTTCGTGCAAACTTTTACCAGCTTCAACATCCCCAGCCATAATAGTGATAACATTTTTGAACTTTTTATTGCTGGTTTGCTTGGCAATTATTCTTAAGGCGCGAGGCGCAGATACACCACTCCGCAGCAACAAGTCAAGGTTTTGAATAAAAGCAATTTTTTCTTTTAGAGGGACTTTACCGAGCCCGCCAAAGATACTCATCATATTCCGAGCTTTCTTTTCTTCCAAGTCCATCGGGATCAATCCCTGTTCTTTGAGTAAATGCCCGGCCGCCAATAAATTAGCCGCCTCGATTACGCCGGATTGCATCTTGCCGTCTTTTGATGATGCTGAATAATTAAAACTTGCCATTTATTTTTATTGATCGACTACTCTTTAGTTACACGCAATATTTCTTCGATTGTAGTGAGCCCTTGCGCTGCCTTAATAAAACCGTCTTCCCACATTGGGATCATGCCTTCTTTTTCTGCCTGCTCTTGAATTTCCAAAGATGTGGCTCGTTTTACAACCAGCTCCTGAACAGCCGGAGTATTTTCCAATATTTCGTGAATGCCGATACGCCCTTTATACCCTGTATTTCCGCACTTTTCACAGCCTTTGCCATGGAAAAATTCCAAATCTTCAATCTTGTTTATAGTTTTTTCTAGAACCTGCTCTTTGTTGATAGTGGCAATTAATTTTTCAAAATTGAATTGTTTGGACAGAGCTCCCAGTGTTGGTTCATCAACTTTCATCACTTCCTTGCAGTCTGGGCAGATAACGCGAACCAAGCGCTGAGCAAGCACAGCATTAATGGTTGACGCAATCAAATACGGTTCGATACCAATGTCAATGATGCGCGGTGGTGCTGCCGCAGCCGAGTTTGTGTGCAAAGTGGACAGCACAATATGACCAGTCATAGCAGCGTGCATGGCTTCTTCAGCAGTTTCAGCATCACGGATTTCACCAATCATAATGATGTTAGGGTCTTGCCGAAGCAGAGCGCGCAAACCCAAAGCAAAAGTTAGGCCAATTTTAGTATTGGTCTGCATTTGGTTTGCGCCAACAATACGGTATTCCACCGGATCTTCAATTGTAGAAATATTTACTTGCTTGGTGTTGAGCATGGTTAACACCGCGTACAAAGTTGTGGACTTTCCACTACCAGTTGGACCGGTTACGAGCATCATACCGTGCGGCTTGTGAATATTTCTGGTTACTACTTCACCTTGTGATTTTATGAATCCAAGCTGTTCAAAGTTCATGGCCTTGCTGGTTTCATCCAACAAACGAATTACCACCTTTTCACCGTCGAACACAGGAATTGTGGAAACACGCAAAGAATATTTGTAGCCGTCTTTTTCGATTTTGTATCGTCCGTCCTGCGGCAGGCGGTGTTCATCAATTTTTAAATTTGCCAAAACTTTAATGCGCGCCACCAATGCAGCCTGAATGGCTTTTGGCAAAGTCATAGCGTCGTGCAAAACACCGTCAATACGGTAGCGCACTGAAACTGCGTTTTCTTGAGGTTCGATGTGGATATCAGAGGCTTTTTCAATAACAGCATATTCCAAAAGAGTGTCGACCACGCGAATAATTGGAATCTCCTGAGCCATTTTTTTAAGCTCGTCGTCGAAACTGTCACCAGGCCCTACTTTGTGCTCATCTGTTTGCCCCTCCCGAACCATGTGTTTAATTTCCCCTTCCAGATTGGTGTGATATTTAGACAAGCCAAAATCTAAAGAGGTCTTTGCAATGAGGAAAACCTTGATATCTAAGCCAGTTTTCTTCTTCATGAACTCCTTGGTTTGCAGGTCTGTTGGGTCGACCATGGCTACCGAAAGTTCGTTTTTGGTTTTAGCAAAACTAATAATTTTGTGCCTGCGGGCAATTGGTTCTGGCACTAAGTTTAAAATTTCTGGGGTGATGTTTTGATCACGCAAATCTACTACGGGAGTGTCGAATTCTTCACTCTTGATTTTCAATAATTGGTCTTCAGTAAGCGCTTTTTTGTCCAACAGAAAATCCTCCCACTGAAGTTGTGGGGTTTTTGATCGCGCAGTAATCCAATCTTTGTCGAGCGTTTCAAGAGCAGTAGCGCTAATAATGCGCTTCTTTTTGAGCAGCTGATTCAGTTCAGTTGTAACCATTTTGTGTTTGTTTCTGCCAGAAAAGTCGCTAATTATTTGTGCGCAGACACACTTTGTCTCGTTCAGTCCCCCGGACTGAACTCGCGCGTTCGCCAATGGTCTGCTTAACAAATAATTATCGCCTTTTCACCTGAAATAACAAAATAATTATAACATATTTGTATCAGTTTGGACAAATTAAAAGCCCGCCTTGTTAGGTGGGCTTAAAATGTTATTTATTTTGAGCTTGGATCTGTAATTTCACAGTTTGAACGAAATCTATCTTCCACTTTCCATCTTCTTTAATAAACACAATCAGTAAATTCTCAATTTTTTTAGTGGTTAAGTCTCTTACTTTGTATTTCCAAATACCATATTGGCCGCCTTTATATATTTTGATTGTTCCCTGTCCCACCGGCTGCGAGTTTGAATTGTCCTGACTATCTATATCTGCTAATACTAATGGGGTTTCCGCAAGCATTTCGATGCTCTTGTTAGACATACTAGAGATACCATCCGAAAATTTTGAGAACCCACTTGAATCCAATGATGTGATCAAAGCTTTAATCGCGGTTACATCATTTGGACTAGACATAAAAGTCTTTGGTAAATCAGGAGACTCTTGGATGTACTGCAAAACAATTCCATACTCTTCTTCTTTGGTTTTCGTTACTGTTTGGGTTGGCAAAATATTTGGTGCTGTAAAAGTACCCTCACCAACTAAACGGCCTTTACCATTTGCGGCGCTATAAATTTGAATCGAGTAAGTAATGCTTGGGCTAAACCAAAACGCAGTGTCTAAAGAACCGTTCTTAGTTACTCTCCCCTGATACAACTTGCCATCAATACTAAACGAATATGTTGAACGAGCTGGTTGCAACCATGAAAAGTGATACTGAAGCTTGTTGGTACTCGCATCGTAATTTAAAGGAGTGGCTTCAAATCGAGCCTGAGCGTTTGAGATAACCAAAGTGGTTTCTCGGTTAAAGTCGTCAGCGCTGGCAATATTGGGAGTCAAAGCGCCTAAAATGGTGGCTACAGCCATTAAGCCTGCTGTAAGGGCTAGTTTTAGGGTTTTCATAAACTGTGATTAATTGTTAAGATTTAATCGTAAACTAATATACATCGCCACCGCAAGTAGCCGATGAGAAGCTCCGTGTTAAGGCCGCTGACAATTCAACGATACTTTTTTAACTCAAAGCATTTTGGGTATGGAAGAAAATACCATCAAGTAATCCGAAGTAGCTATTTATTTTTTCCAGTAACATAATTTGGTAACGTCATGCGGATAGGTTTCTCCATAATCTTTGCCTGGAATAGGTTCTTCTATCTTATCTCTAGATAAATCTATCTGTCTCCATTGTTTATCTTTTTCGTCTTGATCGTTAGGTTTTCTAACATGCTCAAGGATTCTACTTTCAACTGCTCCTATATCACCGAAGTTTTTCTGAGCATCGATAAGAGAAACTTTATTTGCACCGCCCATATTTGGAAATCTCAAATGAGACACATCGTCTTCCCAAAAAACAAATATCGCATATATCGTCAGAACCTGGTGGTTCAGTGAATACTTTGTAGCCACAAGCAGGACATGTGTATAATTTGTTCCTGGTGTTGTTTTTTGGATCTATTAAGGTTCCACGCTCGTATAAACTACATTAATTTTGTTAACCAATCATCAAGCTTAACCTCATCAACATTTGATTTAAGTAAGCCAATCAAGGCTTGCCCGTCAGACTTAGAGATTTGAAGTATATCCCAATCATCTTTTGTGTTAACCATGTATTCCAAACCTTTTGCTATAACATCCATATCTGCTCGATCAATATGAATTATTTCTTTGATGGGTAGATAAGGGTATTTAATTTGTAATTTTTTGAAGGCAGGTAAAAGGTCTTCAAATCCACCAGGATTACTTAAATATTTATCATCAGAACAGTTTTCTATAACTTCAGAGACTGCTGAAAATGTTAATCTATCAATTGTTATTATTTTATCTTCTTCCATATGTTCTTGTATCTTCCATTAAATTTTTTCTTATATATCTTCCCATTGCTTGTGAGGTATTCTTGGGAAACATTGTAGGTTCTCCTACATTGGTATTAATAAACACCTGACCAGTTGTCTTACTACCATAATATTGCTTATTAACATCCTTTCCTGTCAAAGGATCAACTCCCTTAATTCTCCCGTAGTAATCGGCGCTTTCCTTGGTCTCCTTGGCGAGGTTAGCTATTCGTTCCTCAGACATTCCCGGATATCTCACATACTCATGGTCATTAATTATATGACTTGCTGCCCTAGAGTAACTTCCTTCAACCCCTAGTTCAGGTGAAACTGCGGCAATCCCATCAGGCAATAGAGCGTCTGAAAATTCTGGTTGAACTACCGATATTATTAGAGCACCTGTTTGTAAGGACTTATCAGCAAAAGCTCCGCTACCATTCAATGCATTAGCTCTGGCGTTACTTAATGGCTTACCTTGACTTATATAAGTATTAGGAAGTGTTTCAGTTATATTTGCTGGGGCGTAAGCAGTTTTAATCGAAAAAGGGTTAAGATCACTTACGGTACTACTCACAAAACTTGATGTGGATAATGTCCAAGCAGTAACTGTACCAGAAACCGAGTCCCAAGCTGATCTGAAACCAAACAAGCCGGTTGGGTCAATGTTATTGATTGGATTATTAACAACATAAGCATAACTGTTCATGCCCTGGGGGTCAGTCTTATCAAATCCAGCATAAATAAACAACGGATCCTGACTAGCAAATCTTCCAATACTTGGATTATAGTATCTAGCTTTTGCATAAACAAGACCTGTATCCACATCTTCTTCGTGTCCTGTGTAGCCATGCTTGGTATCAATGCTACCAGTTTGACTCAAAACCTTACCAAATGGATCATAAGTAACAGCTTCAGAAACAGTTGTTGCACCACTAATTTCTTTAACTGGCGTACCTAAATTGTCGGTAATAGAAGAGTAAATATTAGTGCCAGAAATTGTTCCGATTTGAGTACCTCCCAAGCTAATAGAAACTTCAGGAGTGCTGCCACGAACCAAATATCCACTCTCTGCCTGCACTTCAGTGCCACTTGGGGTTTGGTATATAAATCGTTGACCAGATTCATCATAGTAAGAATCAATGTTTGTCGTTCCGCCAACTGTCACGCGAGTCGGCTGGTTTTGCCAGTTCCAAGTCAGAGCCTGATTCGGTGCTGTAATCATATTGCCATTATCATCGTATGTGTAATTATTAGAACCTACACTTGTCACTGCGTGCGGATTTGTTTTGCCAGCGCCACTATAAGTGTAGGCTGCTCCGTTCATTGATGTAATATTACCAATTGCATCATAAGAATAACTATAGGTGGTCGGACTACCTGTAGTAGGTGTGTAAACTGATTGGGTTAACCGATTTAAATCATCATAGGTGTAAGCCTTGGTCAAACCAGGCTCTGCGATTTGAGTAATGTTATTTACACTATCATAAGTGTAATCATAACTCTGCAGAGTTGTGCTTCCGGAAACAGCAGACATCGCAGACTCTCGATACATCTTATTTGCATCATATGTATGGGTAATAGTTGGTCCGCCTGAAATACTAATACTTGTTGGTTTTTCTTGATGGTCAAATACTGTTGTGGCGTACAACGCTTCAGTCCCTCCTGGTGTTGTTGTATACACGGTCGATGGCAGTCCCCAATCTCCAAACGCATAGCGAACACCAGCACCATTTTGATAAGTAGTTTTCTTAGTTTGGTCTGCTATGTTATAGGTATACGAAGTAGTATAAGAATTCCCTAACGTAGTCAGTGTAGTACTAGTTGGTACTCCAGAAATACCATAGGAGTAAGTTTTGCTTAAAGAGACGCTATTCGGCAAAGTTCCAGAAACACTACATACCTGACCCTTGCCGTTAGTACAATTATCATAAACGAAAGTATAATCAGTCCCGGCAGTGCCAGACCCGTCGATTGTGCTAACCCGGTCTAATTGGTCATATGTTCTAGTATCATTTGCTCCATTAGGCTTTGTTTCTACTAGCCTGTTTCCATTTGCATCATAAGTCCAGGAGGTAGATCCAAAACTAGAATCACCAGAAGCATGCAAGTCCTCTGAATTAGTAATCCAACCAGCATTGTTATAAGCAAATGAACGAACGTTTCCCAATGCATCAGTTAAACCAGTCAACAAATTTCTATTATCATATACATAATTGGTAGTATATTGGCTACTATTATTATATTCTTTTACTTTGACGATATTACCATAAGCATCGCTTGAGACTTTTTTCTGATGATTATTTGCATCAGTTGTAGTTGTTTCTACCCCCGCATAACTCATGCTAGTTGTACCAATGCTATTGGCCACAGAAGTTGGTCGATCCAAAACATCATAACTAGTAGTTGTATACAAGGTAGATGGAACCGTGGCGGTGAACATATTACTCTCGTTTGTATCCCCAGTTCCATAAGGCACGCTCAGTTTTGAAATTCTTCCTAAGGCATCATAAATCTTGGCAGACTTTAAATAATATTTACCGTCACTCAAACGCTTGGTCGCAAGCCGCACCGGTTGACCGAAATTATCTAAAATTTCTACTGAGTTTAATGTATTACCACTATCGACAAACTTAAAATGCTCTATTCCATAACCACTATCTCCAAAGTTAGCTATATACTGCCTGTCCACTTGAGTACCCCCTGTATTCTGGGTTGTTGTGGTATACAAATTTCCCAAAGCAGTGTACCCGAAACTCGTAGTACGCCCATTCGGATCGATAACAGTATTTGGCATCCAAACAACATAGGTGTGTGTTGTGGTTTGGTTTAAAGCATTGGTTTCCGTTGCAACATAAGATTTTGTGGCGTCATAAGTGTAGGTGGTTGTTGCCAAACGTGGATTTGTGACCGTTAGAACATTTCCATATGAATCATAAGTGTACGTGATATCGGCGACAACGGAACCATTCCCTGAAATCCATTTTGACTGTTTGGTTAAATCCCCAAATGATCCAATACTCCCTAAGGATTGAGAATCATAGTAATAATCTATCCGTGCAATAGTATCTGTTGGAGACGAACTTGTTCTAACATCTTCGCGTTTAAGTTTAACCATGGTCCCGCCGCCATTCGAACTATATTCATTGTAGTTATAACGAGAGTCAGATGTGGTATCTGTATAAGTACCGTCTGATGCAACTGTCACAAAACCTAAGTTGATTTGCGAAGTTTGTTCTCCAATACTTGTATCATACCCATACGTTTGTGCTGTCCCTACACTTGTCCCAGAGCTAGTTATTTTAGAAACAGACTCTGTGGGGTAAACAAAATTAGAATATCGGCCAACAACCGGTTCAGTAACCAGATTGTAGAAACCGTATTTTAACCAGTTTTCTTTTTTGGTTGTTGCTGATGGGTTTTTTATAATCGAATAGTATGGCTTACCTACCAATGATAAATTATTGTCTGCGGGCTCGTTTGTAGAAGAATCCGAGCCATTATCTTGGAGGAAATAAGTATCTGTGATTCTGATTGGTGCTAAGTCACTCCCTGATTCTGTTGCTGTTACTTTATGGAAACCAACAAAACGAGTTTGAGCTGTTGCAGGATCCTTAATATACGCACCCCCAGAGTATGCGTACTGAGTGACTTCATCAGGTTGACCAACCCCAATATTTTGAATAGTAACTTTGTTAACCACAGATACTGGAGATGCGTGAGTGTCATCTAAATTTGTCGGTGCGGTTCCATAACTAATTGAAGTTTTACCACCAAATGGACTTGTGATTACAGTAAGTTTATTTGGGACTGCAGGTTTCCCCATAAGGACCAGTGAATTGATTATGGTTCCGCTAAAATTCGTTTTGGAAGTAATAAAATCATTTACCCCATCACTATTTACATCGAGCCATAGGCTCTCCTTTAATTGAGCCATTGGTATCCAGGTAGCCTGCTGAGGTAGAGTCAAACTTGTCCAAGTACTCGATCCATCATCCAACCCCAACACAGCCATTTCTCCACTACCAACAGTAGATTTAGCAATTTGATCTGGAAACCCATCTGAATTTACATCGACTAAGGCTCCCCAGTATTGAGAAGAGGCGCTCCACTGCATACCACTTGCATTCCATATTGGATCTACATCACTAAAACCAACGCCAGTATTCAAGAAAGTCCTAACCCCTAAACTATTTTTAGTCATCATATCTACTAGCCCATCGCCATTTATGTCGCTGAAACCTGTCGTAGCAGCGGATCCCATTGATACTGAATATGGAATACTGTAGGCAAAACCCGAACCGGTGTTTAAATAAATTCCATAGGATTCATTGATGTAATCAAGCCGACCGTCTCCATTAAGGTCAATTAAAGCCTGCCATTTTTCTGAAACAGGGTTTGGAGGGCAATTAGGAGACAAAGTGTAAGTCTGGCCAACTTTGGGGGTAAAGGTGTAAGCAGAAGATTGAGTCCAACCGTTACCATTATTCAAAAACACTTTAAAATTTGAGGTTCCGCCAAAATACAAAATATCATTCTTGCCATCATTATTAATGTCATACAAGAAAGTATTAGACTCAGCAGAGCTTCTATCTCCCACATTCGGTCCACAAAAATAGTCTTCTGGAATATAGCTCCGAATATCCCATGTGTTTCCACTTTGAGATGCAAAACTACTTCCAGTATTTAGATAAAGCGGAGTTGCTCCGGATTCGCCAACATCGAATTGTCTTGGTTGTAAGTCCGGATAATGATCACCATTCAAATCTAAAATGGCATAATGCCCATTTATTGCCGGAGCACTCCAAGAGCTCGTTGAATCAACAAAATTAGTGCCGTTATTCAACAAAAACTTTGTTGGTGTGGTTCCTATTAAGACATCGGGATAACCATTTTGATCAAAGTCATTGGTATAAGTAGCCCCAGTCCAGCCGGCAGCTGAGTCGGTTGGCAAGCCTAACCCAGCCAAAGAATGAGTTCCCTGTTGCCAACCTACGGTTTTAGTTGAATAGCTAAACTTCGTGGTATCTTGAAAATTTTCAGAGTATACATAATTTGGTATGCTGGCTGATCGCTGAATTAAAAGTAGATTTTGAAGCTTAGAAAAAGGAATTGAGCTATAAGTAAGTGTATAAGTCTCGCTCACAGTAAGATCTGTGGTGGAGCTCACCACGATACTACTCATTTGCTTTATTGTCTTTACGGCAAAGCCTGCATTATAAACGGTTGTACTGTACTGGTACGGATTAGTATAGTTAAAGGTTACTGTATGAATAGCCGGGGAAGTCGAGTTATAAGTATAAGCTATCTGACTGGGATAAATTTGAGCATTATCTTTAATGTAAGTATACTGGATTTCATTGCCATGTGGATCAGCAATTTTTGAAAGCATCCACTTATAAATCTTTGTTGTATCGGCAGGGTTATCTTGACGAGATGCAGTGGTATAGCCGTAAGTGTAGGTTCGACCATCCTTACCCGTTACCGTCCAACTATTATTGCTATTATATGTATACTTTAGATAATCACCATTATCTGATTCAGGTCGATAGGTTGTAAATTGCGAAGATGATGTATCAGTAGTCGCAATTAAATTACCCGAAGAAGACGAGCTAAAAAATGCCTTAGTATAAAGGTTGTCTGTGCCTTTGACAGGCTCACGCTTAATATAAGGGACAGAAGCTTCCCAACCCAAACCCATTATTGTGTCGGGCTTGGCAGAATTTCGAGAATCATAGTTTAAGGATAATTGAGGTGTCATCCCGGCACGACCCTCAGGCAAAAAAATAGGATACGAGTATGTTAGCGCTCCGGTAGACTGATCTACGCTTGCTTTTGGTTGGGCCGAAGAATTAAAACCCAATGCGCCCCCGGATCCAACAGGCGCAGCTAAAGAAGCTTGTTTGGCTACATCTTTTTTAATATTTGCGTCCTCAGCATTAGGGTCTTCTGGATCCACGGGACCCCCAGGCTTTATGTCAGGGTTAGTGGAAAGCGTCGCAGTAGTATCTGTATGAGTTTCTGATTCTACAGGCTGCTGCGAGGATTGTTCATGTTTTGAAGAAACAACTTTAGAACTGGAATTTTCTTTCGTTGCATCCGATTTCGCAGTAGGCTCATCGGCAAAGGCCTGAGTAACTGGCGTTAAAATCAAACTAATTATTAATAACCCAAGCAAATATATTTTTACGGTTTTAAGCATGCTTTTTAAGTTAATAGTTAAAAATTAATAATTTTGGATAAAAAAAACGACCGTAAATTACGGTCGCAAAAGAAAGGAGATAAAAGTTTCGCCAGTAAAAACAGGCGCGGATAGCACTGGATTAATCGGAACAATTAAAAATGTGAGATCGGTTTGCTGCATATTCATAGGGGTTTCCCGAAATAGCTAAGTAGGATATACCTAAATTAATTGGTTGTCAATAAGAAGTTTATTGATAACCGCATACCATTTAGGTATAAGATAATATCTTAATCCTTCCAAATTTTCTTGTCAAATAAATCTTAAAAAGTAAATAATTTTTCTAGGGAAAATAAATCTCCCTGAAATAAGGGAGATATCTGTGAAAGCTATTTGGTTGGTGCTACTTTTATATTTGTCACGGGATAAATGTTCTTTATCTTCAAAATTTTTTCTATTCGTCCCAATCTCTTATCATGACTAACGGAGGATCTCATTAAAGCGTTGCTATCTTCGAGGTCTCTTTTATTAATCATTTGAACAGTTTTCTTTATTTCTTTTACATCCGTTCCAATTGTATTTATCTGCACTTTCAATGAATCCATGTTTTCTTTCATTGAATCCATGTTTTCTTTCATTGAATCCATGTTTTCTTTCATTGAATCAACACTACCTTTAATCGAATGTAAATCTTCTTTGCTTGGAAAAATTTCTTTCATCTTCTCGATCAAATCATTGTTAGAAGTATTATTCATATCTTTGTAATTAATTATATATTCACATTAACAAACTATTGACCAAAGTCAAGACTAAAAAAGATAAAGTTTTCCTGAAGATTTTATCGCAACTTCGCAATCTCTGCATCGTATTCACTAGCGCCGCCAGGGTTAATGTTCCGGGCTGTTTCCCAGTAACCAATAGCCTTTTCTTTATTGCCAGTTGAACTCAAGAACTTCGCATAAGCAATCACAACATCCAAGTTATTCTTTGTTCCTTTAATCGCAGCTGCGTACATTGAATCCAATTGCTCAGCCTTAGATCCCTTTAACAAATCTATGTACGCTAACCAAGCCTGGGCATTGGTTTCATCCTGTGCTAATCCCCGACTTAAATACAACTTTGCATTATTAACATCCCCTACTCCCCTATATGCAAATCCATAGTCAAAATCCACTCGACTATTCTTGTTCTTTTCTGTCGGAATCGCATTTAAAGAATTCAAGGCATCCTGAAACTTCTCCAGTTGAATTTGCACCTCTGCTAAACCTATATAGATTACATACTGTCCTTCAGCTGATGTATCTTTTGTTAAAGCCTTTGCCTGGGTCTGCAAATCTGCCAATCGAGCTTCCAAAGCTTTCTTTTTCTCTTCTGGAGACAGTTCAGTAACCTGCTTTAAAGTGAGGTCTTTGCGTGCTGCATTCTTATGCTTGTACTGCAAATAACCATAAATCCCGCCCGCTACGAGCAATAATACAATAATTACATAAAAGATGTTTTTCCGCATAAAATAATATTAACTTCTGAAGTCTATATATTATAACAGACGAATTAACATAAAATGAGTTACACAAACAAAAAAACAAAACCCCTCCCGAAGGAGGGGTTTTGCCGCTTTCAGACCTTAGCTTGCGCTAAGAACGAAGTATAAACTAAATAGTTTAGTTAATAGCTACGTATGGAGTCTGAGAATCAGTTTGGAACTGAGAAGCGTTGAAGGTGTTGATGGTACGTGTAGCTGAATCCTTGGAGGTTGCAGCAGTAATATCATCAGTTGTCCATTCAATACCAGATAGGTATGCACGAACTTGACCAGCAGCAGTGCTGTTAGTACCGGTTACAGTGATGCGGAAAGTCTTAGTTTGACCAGGGGTCAACTTGAAGAAGTTCTCACCGCTGTACACACCTTGGTATGCTGTAGCATCAGCAGCTACAGTAATAGAGTTGGTAGAGCCAGTGTTAGCTATGGTACCGCTTAGAGCAGTCAACGCGTTAGAACCAGACTGTTGGATAGCGTAGATATCATCTACGTCATCAGTAGCACTGGAAGAAACTACGTCAACGTTATCAGAGTTAACGTAAACATCATCATTACCGATGTTCTTTACAGTAATGTCCCAAGTGAAGGTAGCCAAGTCATTGGTTGCTCCGTCTTGAGTGCTTACAGTAGCATCAGCAGAATCTACATCTACAGTAATGCCGTTAGAGAACAATGAAGATGCAGTGCTGATTGCAGAACCAGTAAGGTCTGCAGAAGCTACGTCATTTCCATTTTGGTCTTGGGCATCAATAGAAGTTACATCAAGAGTAGCTTGGATAGTTGTACCTTGTATGTAGTGGCCAGTAGACTTGATGAAGTTCAATTTAACTGTGAAGTCTTGAGTATCGTGAGAATTGATGTCGATGTCTAGATCGTCAAATACAACTTGGTCGCTAGTAGATGCGGTATTAACGTCATCAGAAGCGATCTTTTCAGAACCCATGTATAGGTCAGCAGTAGTAGCTACAGAAGTGATATCAGAATCACTAGTAGTCAAAGTCACAGGAATGGACTTGATGTGAATGTCTGAGTCACCACGAGCTTCTAAGTTAAAGGCTAATACAGGTACGTCATTAGTTGAATTTGTATCATCTACTAGGATGTTATGAGAATCGTTAGTAGCTTTTTCTTCATCGTTCAAAGTAGCACGAAGTTCTACATCAGCTGCAGTTGCAAAGGTTTCGAAGTCGAAGGCGCGAGCTAGAGAAAGGCCAGAAGTGTCAGTGGTGGTAGTTACACCATCACCGTCGGTGAAGCGAACATTCAACACATCAGCATGCCATGCATCAGTGTCAATATTGCCAGAATCTAGGCTATCCTTAGCAGAAACCTTAACTGAGAAAGTAGCAGTTGTACCGGCTTTAACAATAGCATCGGCACCGCTCAAAGCTACAGACTTAGTGTAAACGTGGCTGTCTTCGTTGAAGTCAGAAGGATCAGCAGAACCAACTTGGTTGTCGCCGTTCCATACAGTTACTTCATCGATGTACTTATTGATATCTTTTGAATCTCCTGAATTGCTCTGCCATAACTTTACCTTAACGGAGTTAATGCGAACATCAGAGTCGTTACCAGCTTTGATTTTAAAGGCCATTACGCCCTTATCAGTTTCACCTTCTCCGATGCTCTCGTTAGAGTACAAAGAAGAAGAGCTGACAGTGATGTCACCTACGGTACCGTTAAGGTCACCGTTGTCGCCACCATTGTCGATAGGTGCAGAAGCGGTAGGAACTAAGTCACCAGCCATACGAGCTGGGATGATACCAGTTTGGCTCAATAGTTTGTCTGCAGAGTTTGCAGGAACTACATCAGAGAAGCTCCAGCCCCATGAATTAAATACATCCATGGAAGGAACGCCCCAAAGGCCACCAGAAACGATCAACTGAACAGTACCACCGTTGTTGATAAGAGTACCAGCACGGTGTTGTGCAGAAGCGTTATCTACGTTAGAAGTCTTGCTTAAGAAAGAAGAGTCACCGTAGAAAGCGCGACCGAAAGAGTAACCTTGGCCAGTGAATACAGAAGCGCTAGTGAAAGCAGCTTTGTTACCACCAGTGATTAAAGAACATTCGCCCTTTACATCAGAACCCTTAGTTTCGGTAGCACAGAAGATGCGACCGTCTTGAGGAGCGATGAAATCACCAGTTGGAAGACCAGTTACAGTGCTGTCAGCATCCTTAACTTGAGAGAATGACAAGAAGCCATAGCTCATGAAGGCGCCGCCAGATGTAAATGGACGACGGTGCATATCCTTGGTGATAAACCATACAGTACCATCAGTGGTCTTGTATACTTCACCAGCGGTTGCAGCGTGAGTAGTAGCAACTGGAAGAACCATCATCATGGTAGCCATGGCAACAGTAGAAACACCAGTTACAACTTTAGTAATAAATTTAGACATTATTTGCTCCATTTTCTGTAGTTGTCGGTTCTCGCTTGTGTTCATTAAGACAAAAGAGAGACGGCTAATTGATTATTCAATTGAGACAATCAATGCTACAGAAAACAAATTAATTAGTATTAACGAACTTTTATCTCAGACTCTCCCCTGCCGCTCTAGAGTTCGTCAGAGGCGTTGGGGTAAAAGACCGATTATTGATTGGTCCCGACTAAAACCATAGTTCCACACAGTTCGACCAAGGATCCTTTTTAATTAAAGAGGCACCTGGGTGGTGTATTTATAGTTGGGTCAATAATTGAATGTAATAGGACTCGCCGCCGGTTCTTGATTTGAGGGTTTTTCAGTTTTTGCGAAGTTATCGCTGTTGCCAATACACAGACGGGCTATTTTGCCAGTTGTTACACTATAGATTACTCAAAAATTATGAGAAAAATATGGGTGTTTTATTTACATATTGGAAACAAAAAAGCCGCCCGATCTGCCAGAAATGCTAGTGTTTTGCTATTTTATAGCTTACATAAGCTTTTTCCGGTAGGATTCCGACAACTTCATAATTACAATAGAGATGTGCTTCTTTGGGAAACTATCATATATTGATTTCTAGATTATAAAACATTTTTCATTTGGTGTCAAATTGATTTGTCACCAATATATGGCCTTGCTAAAAGTGGCAAATTTGGCTATACTGCCCTAGTATTTGATACGAATTGTTACGGGAACTGGCTCAATTGGCTAGAGCACTCGGTTTGGGACCGAGAGGTTCCGGGTTCGAGTCCCGGGTTCCCGACCAGAAATGGTTTGAAAAGCTGGCGGGATCTGCCCGCTTCTGCGGGCATCGTATAATGGTTATTATCTCAGTTTTCCAAACTGATGATAGGGGTCCGATTCCCCTTGCCCGCTCCAAAAAATAGAATTTTAAAACCGCCCGGAAGGGCGGTTTTATCTTTGAACTTATTTTAACTGTTGCGCAGCTTCACTGCATCTTTGAACGCTTCACCAGCTTTGAATTTTGGAGTATTCAATTCTGGAATTTGAATTTTCTGAGAAGGGTTACGTGGGTTAACGCCGATACGCGGATCACGATGAGAAACGCTAAATTGTCCAAAGCCGCTAATATTTACCTTTTCGCCACTGCGCAGTGTCTCATATACTAAGTTGATGAAAGTATTTAACATTCGTTCGGCTTCGGTATAAGTCACAGACATGCGGGCAGCAAGTTGTTCAATAAGATCGGATTTATTTAAGCTCATAATTTTAGGTGCTTAATAATCTTGTGTTACCAGATTATAGCATAGATATGAAGAAAACTTAAAAACTTCTTACCGTTTGGTAATGAAGGTACCAATGGCATTGATCGCCATGGCGATTCCGATTTCAATAAATTTCCAAACTCTTTTAAGTGCACTCATGTTGTTATTATAACTCAGCTGACTCGCCCCGTAAATATCAATTTATAAAGTGCGGCTAAACCGGCTGTGACGGCTGCTGCGCCCATCGCAATAATTTTTCCGGCAGATTCTTTTTTTGAGTCAGATTTTGAACTGGCAGTGGTTGAATTATTGGTGTTGGAATTAGAGGGTGTGGTTGCTGCTTTTGAAGTTGCGATTTTGGTTACAGTTTTTGTTGCGGGCTTTACAGAAGTTTTAGCCGCAACTTTTACTGCTGGTTTACTTGTGGGTGGTTTAGGGGTGGTTATTGGTTTGATGATTTTTATTTCTTCCGGAAGTTTTAATATATTACTATTTCCTTTTGTAACTTCCGTGGTCCACAGAAAACCATCTTCGAACAAGGCATAACTAGAAGCTTTGATTGCTTGCGGATACGTTACTGAATCAATATTTTTTGATCCTAGTTTGAGGGCTACAGTTTGACCGGAATTGCGTAGTCCTGCTGGAAAACCAGAATCTATTACAAAATATTCTCCTGGCTTAAGAACTTGGTCGGGAAGCTGTTTGTGTTTATCCCCTACCCAAAGAGTCAACATTGAAAGCTGGGCAATTTCCTCACCACTGTTGTAGAGTTCCAAAAATTCTTTTTCACCACTACTCGGCGCAGGGTAAATTTCCGAAATTTTTACACCACTGTCATCATAGGTGGGAGTTTTTACTACCGGCAACACTACGAGTGGGTTTGTATCAGCAGCATTATTGGCCTCTGTTATTGGCGGCAAACCATTATCTTCGCCGATTGTTGAAGTTGCCCACATCCAATTGTCATCCTTAAATTTTGAATACGATTGTCCTTCCGGCGCAGTTCCCTGATACGACACGCTATCAATTACCTGACCATCACTGGTGAGTAAAGTGACAATATCGCCACCAGTATTATTGAGTGCGAAGTCTGTAGACGGAATTGTGATTACAGCAAAACTGTCCGGTGCGATTTCGATAGAAGGCAGTACCTCAGCATTGCTCGAAACAGGATCAGTTGGTGCAATGTCGTCTAAAATCAGCTTGTCGAGATTTACTGTGGTGTCACCGGCATTATACAGCTCGATTTGTTCTGCGCCAGCATCGGTACCAACCGGATTGGGTAACAATTCAGTAATTTGCAAGTTAGGAATTGGTTCTGGTGTAATGGGTGGTGTGGTAGGTTCTGTAGTAGGATCTGGTGTTGTTTCAGGCGGAGTGTCAGTGACAACTGGATCGGTAGGTGGCGTGACTGTTATAGGCGGCAGCGGATCTGTTGTTTGGTCGGTGGTTGGACCATTTGCGACAGGGTCTGGAATCACCGGCAAAGTCGGCAAAAATTCATCACTACTATTGCGCACGGCGCTTTGTTTAATTTCATAAACACCTTGCTCAGCAAATAAATCTTGCCGAACCAAACTTTGATTTGCACCAGGATTTTCCAAACCTGAAGAAACAAATCCATTACTGGTATTCCCCCAAGCAACGCTATCTATAATTACTCCGGTGTCAGCGGCGCCCTGACGCAAGGCCACGCCATTATTATCTGCCAAAGTAGCCGTAGTCAAACTGTCGGGAACTGTAGATATGCCAGTGAATGTGCTATTGGCCCACAACCAAAAATGATGCGCCGGTACAATAGTAGAAGCCGTCCAGGAAACAATTGATGTATCCGTTGTACCGGCAGCTGTTCGTTTTACTAGGCGAAAACCTTTTAGGTCGATTGAGCTATTAGTCGGATTATAAAACTCAACAAAATCTTCCTGCGTGTGGTTAGTCCCGCCAGTAATTTGTACTGCGGAGATTATTAAATGATTTATATTAGGAGGACTGGTTTCTGCCAAAGCGTATTGAAAACTGCCAGAGAATAGTAGAGACTGGGAGATGATCACGGCAAGCGCGAAGAAGCGGCGCATAGAGCGCAAATGAATTTTTTGCATCTTGGTTAAATTAATTACTTAACCATTATGCAGAAGTAGTGATAAAGTCTCGTTAAAGAAAAACCAAAACTTTTCTAAAATCTTCAGAAAAAATTTATCTATAAATAAAAAACCGCTTTACTCAGCGGCTTCTTTTGTCTCTTCTTGTTGTACTTCATCAGGAAAATTTTTCTTAAACAATGTTCCTAGTACCCCGTTTACAAACTTACCACTCGATTCCCCACCAAAGCGCTTGCCCATTTCGACGGCTTCGTTAATAGCAACTTTAGGCGGAATCTTTTTCGCAAATATCAATTCAAAAATTCCTAAACGCAAAACGTTGCGGTCAATAATTGTAATTTGCGCAATTGGCCATTCTGGTGCAGTCTCAGTAATGATCACGTCTATCTCGTCGATATGAGAGATAACCCCATCAACTAATTCACGAGCAAAATCAGTGTCATCTGCGCCAGCGGCGAATTCTTCCAAGACACGTTCAAGAACCGCAGAAAGATCTTCACTGCGATTATTAAAATCCCATTCAAAGAGTGCTTGGAGCGCGACAGTGCGCAAAAGGTGTCGGTTGGCCATTTATTTAAAATCAGTTAAATAAAAAACGCAAAGTAATTATACCACTTTGCGTCCTTTGTAATAACCACAGTTTGGACAAGGCTTGTGAGGCAAACTAGCGCTACCACAATTTTTACAAGTGGCGAATGTGCTAGGAGTCAAAGCGTGATGACTGCGACGTTGGTCGCGACCACTGCGGGTTTTATGCTTTTTAGGTACACCCATGTATTTGGAGGATTAAATAAAGTTAAATAGCAATGCGATAAGTATAGCTAAAATGGTCGATTTCGTCAAGGTTGCTTAATTTTGGATATAAAAAGATCCCAAGCCGCCGAAAACAACTTGGGATACTTTCTCGTTGAATCCACTCCCAGACTCGCTAGTAACTGGTTGTGGACAACAAGCTTGTGAGCAGCGAAGTTACTTTGTCGATTCCTTCACTGCGACTGTTTTAGCATCTTTCTCCAAAATTTTCGGTTTCGGAGGAAGAAGTGTTTTGTAAACCTCGCTTGCGATTCGCGAGGCGACTCTCCCCTTTTGACCTTTACCGTGAGTGATCACGACAACGGCGTATTTAGGGTTACCGATTGGGGCAACGGAAGCGTTCAAGCCAATCCCTGTGTGAACCGAATTAGATCGGTCTTTGCAGGTTCCTGTCTTGGCGGCTGCATCGAGATCCGGGTTAGTTTCCCCGAGAACGCGGGCAGTGCCGTCAGTGGCTGATCCACGCATTCCTGGGATCATACCCTGGAAGCTTTGGATTGGCAGATCGACCTGCTCTGCAACGGATTCGTTCTTTGAATCGACTGACGTCGGAAAGTAAGGCTTAACCTTTTTCCCGCCGTTGGCGATTGTAGAGACCATCCGAGCAAGCTGTATGGCCGTAACTTCCACGCCATCACCTTTCCAGTAGGCGCCCGACCCAAATTTTCCTGAAGGTAGTTTGCCGGGGCTTTCTGAAGGTAAATTGATTCCTGTGGGAGATCCTAGGCCGAGCTTTAAAGCAGTTGCCCGAAACGTTTCCGGACCAACCTTACGTCCCAAGAGTTCGAAGAAAGAATTGTCGGACTTTGCCAGTGCAGTTGCCAAAGTTTTGGAACTGCGACTACCAATAATCTTCCCATCGGCATCGAGAGCGCCGGCTTGTAGGCCAGCAATCCCTGTAACCAACTTAATAGTCGAGCATGGCTTTATGGGCTCGCGAACGGCCATATCGGAATTAACCATTGCCTCGATTCGCCCGGTTTGGGCATCCATGACGACAACGGTTCCAACATTGTTTCCAAGTGCAGCGACCGCAGCTTCCCGGATTTTTGGATCCTGGACTGCAATATTGTCTTTAGAAATGTTAGTGACGGCTTCGGTTTTGAGTCCAGATTCGAACGCAACCTGCCGGCGATACGCAGCAGCTGCAGCAGCCCGACGGGCGGCTTCAGCTTTGCGAACCATAGCAATTCGGCGAATCAGTTCTCGTTTGCTAACTTTAGTTACCTTATGCTTTCGTTCTTTGCCTTTGCCGTCTGTAGCTCGCTCAGCGCGAACACTCAGAGGCACAAATGCTAAGGTGGAAAAAATAAGTGCTAAAACAAAAAATCGTTTCATTTTGGCCTCCTGTGTACATGAAATTTATGTGAAATTCATCACATATTAATTATACGTTGCTTATTCTGTTTCGCAACATATTTTGTGGAAAATCTGCATAGAAAGCTAAAGGCTTTCTAGTTGGTCACTAAAAAACCCGCGAAGTTCGCGGGCTTATCAGTGCCCCCAATCCGAGTAACCGAAATCAGGAGCCCGAGTCTCAAAATTAGCTTGCGCTAAGTGAGTAATAAATCGCACCCTTTACGAGCACGACAACTTATGATACCCTATTTGATAGGGTTTTGTCAAGAATTCCATTTTTCCCATAAGGAGGCTAGTTTTTCGCATATGAGTCTACACTTTACCGTAACCGTCCCCAAAGGGTCACTCGAGCGAGCGGATGAGATCAAACAGGAACTGGAGAATCAATTCAATACCCCGGATTCAAAAGTCCATGTACTAATTTCCGTGTTCCGTCCAGACGGTGAGGCAGGCTATGTACAACGGATGGTCGAAATGAACAGCAGAATGAGTGATGGCATGATCATAAGCAACGTGAGCTCGGAGATACTGCTCTCGGAATTCGCTCTAGAGTATGCCCGAAAAAAAGACCGGTTATGTGTGCTTTTCGAGGCACCACGACCGGAAATGCTCATGAGCATGGCCGAAACAGATCGGGTGAAGAATTTGATCGTCCTCAAAAACACATCCGCTGACGAACTGGTCACCTGTTTTAAAGAAAACGTGACTATTTCACCGGTAGCCGTGCCTTTGGTCTGAATGATCAGATTATTCGCGGCATTAACAAAAAGCGCCCAGGCAATCTTTCGAGATTACTTGCGCGCTTTTAATTTTGTGTTATTTAGAAACCCATTCCACCCATGCCACCTGGCATGCCGCCGCCCATTGCTGCAACTGCAGCGTCGGACTTTGGTTCTGGCTTATCTACTACAATAGTTTCTGTGGTTACGAGAGTTGAAGCAATTGAAACTGCGTTTTCTAAAGCGAGTCTGGTAACTTTTACTGGATCGACGATTCCTGCGGCGATCATGTCATCTTTCTTGCCTTGTTCCCACTTCATTTCATCATAGTTTGCAAAGTCGAATCCAGCGTGCCCTTGTGTGCTTTGGACATAGTTGATGATTGCGCTTGGTTCAGCACCGGCGTTTTCGGCAATTTGTCGTAGAGGAGCTTCGAGTGACTTGCGTACGATCATTGCGCCGCGCTTTTCGTTTTCTTGGAAGTAGTCGCCGCGGGAAATGCTTTGTTCCAGCACGGGCGCGATCTTTGCTAATGCCGCGCCACCACCGGCAACAATCCCCTCTTCGACTGCAGCGCGAGTGGCATTTAGAGCATCTTCGATTTTGAATTTCTTGGCTTTCATTTCAGTTTCTGTAAACGCGCCAACTTTGATTACCCCGATGCCGCCGCTTAAGCGAGCCATGCGTTCTTGTAATTTTTCTTTATCAAAATCTGAGCTGCTTGCTGCTGCTTCTGATTTTATTTGTGCCACGCGAGCATCAATTTGTTCGCGAGGTCCAGCCCCATCAACAATGGTAGTGTGCTCTTTGGTAGCGATTACTTTGCGAGCGCGACCAAGTTGATCCAGCTCAGTTTTATCAAAAGTAAGACCAAGGTCAGAAGTAATTACAGTTCCGCCAGTCAAAACAGCGATATCAGCAAGTTGTTCTTTGCGGCGATCGCCAAAGCCTGGAGCCTTTACGCCAAGTACAGAAAATGTGCCACGAAGTTTGTTTAGCACAAGAGTTGTGAGCGCTTCGCCGTCGATGTCATCAGCGATAATTACTAATTCCTTTTTACCAGTCTGCGCAATTTTTTCGAGCAAAGGCAAAATGTCCTGCACGCTAGAAACTTTTTTGTCTGTAATTAAAATGTATGGGTCGTCCCACACTGCTTCCATGCGTTCGGTGTTGGTAACCATGTATCCGGAAATGAAGCCACGGTCAAAGCGCATACCTTTTACAACTTCTTTTTCAAGGCCAATGCTTTGACCTTCTTCAACAGTTACAACGCCGTCGTTGCCGACTTCTTCCATAATTTCGGCAATAAGTTTGCCCACTTCTGCATCTAAAGAAGAAATTGTAGCAACTTGTTGTACGCCTTCACCACTCACAGTTTGCTTAACTTTATTTAGTTCTTCCACAACAAACTTCACGGCCTTGTCCATACCGCGCTTAAGATCGTTGGCCTTAAAAGTGTTACGTTCCAATTCTGAAAAAGCTTCTTCGATCATTTTTTGTGCTAAGACTGTGGCGGTGGTTGTGCCGTCCCCAGCATCTTCGTTAGTTTTGTTGGCAACCTCCTGGATTAAAGATACGCCAATGTTTTGGAAACGATCTTCGAGTTCTAATTCTTTGGCAACAGTAACTCCGTCATCGGAAATTGTTGGGCTGCCGTAACTGCGATCTAAAATTACTGCTTTTCCGGTTGGTCCAAGTGTAACCTTAATTGCGTCAGCGGCAATGTCGACGCCTTCCTTAATTGCTTTTTTGGCTTCAAAGCCAGTCTTGATAATCTTGCTCATATTAATTCCTTTCTATTTCTAATTTTCAATTATTGCTACAGCTTGCGAGTCTTCATCATCTGCAACATAAACGATTTTAAACTTTTCTTTTTTGTTGTCTGTGCCTGGTACTTCGACTTCGGCAATGCCATATCCGTTAAAGACAACTGTGTCGCCGACTTTGATGCCATACTTAGCAATTAGTTCGCCTGTACCGACTGCTTTAACAATCCCCTGATTTGGTTTTTCGGTTTCGCTAGAAGAAGGCAAAACAATGCCGCTAGCGGTGACTTCTTCGGTGGAAAGTTGCTGTACTAAAATTCGATTTCCGAGTGGTTTGATATTCATACTTTTTTCTTAATGTTTGTTAATTATATCTAAAAAATGGGATGAAAGATACCCTTTTGAATTATAGAAACTTTTAGCACTCTGTCAAGTGGAGTGCTAAATTTTATGGTATGTTATAATTAACAGGAATTTTAAGAAGATTTTATATATGGAAGATAAAGAGAAATTGACCAGCGAAATCAATAAAAGTATTAATGATGCCGGAGCGGATGTAGGCACGAAGTCGTATCAGACTAAAGATGGCGCTGACAGCTACTTAGACTATATCGCCTCAGACGATGCCAGTGTGTTCATGCCTGTCTTAACCGATGCGGTAGTGACTCGTTTAGGCGAAAATAAAGATGCAAAAATTTTAGATGGCGGCTGTGGGCCAGGATGGCTGGCTGGGCATTTAGCAGATACTGGCCGCACTGCAGTATATGGGTGTGATA
This sequence comes from uncultured Candidatus Saccharibacteria bacterium, assembly GCA_964473815.1. Taxonomy (GTDB): domain Bacteria; phylum Patescibacteriota; class Doudnabacteria; order UBA920; family UBA920; genus UBA920. Next base: position 58,950 of record CAYYQK010000004.1, read on the forward strand.
CCTCAGCGCCATTAATTGAAGCTGCTAAGCAACGCTACCCAAATGCACACTTTGAAGTTGCAGACATGACTAAGACCCTGCCCCAGGGAGACAACTTTTTTGATTTTGTTGTTCTGTCAATGTCGGTGGTAGCTTTGAATTTGGATCGGCAAAAAGAAGTGTTTCGGCAAATGTATAAATCTTTAAAGCCAGGCGGGCATATGATTTTCATAACCGTCAATCCATACTACGGATATCCGGTTGGAGTATGGAAGCGTGGATGGCTACGATTCTTACTTCGCAAAACCCCCCTATTGAAGTTGCGGCCATATCAGGAATATGTACGCGACAAAGATCGCAGTTTTGTCTGGAACAACAATTTGATCTCTTATTTCTACACTCTCGAAGAACAGACCAATGCGATTTTAGAAATTGGTTTTCAATTGTCGCACTTATTAGAAATTGCTTCTGATACCGATGCTGACCATTACAACTTGCGACATCGGTTGTATCGTTATCCAATCTTCCTGCAATTAGATTTTCAAAAACCGCTCCAGTAGCGGTTTTAATTTATCCAAAAAATCCTTTGAGCAAAGATTCGTGCTTGCTACCAGGATGGAAACTTAGTTCGTCTTCACGCACAAACACAAACTGATCTTGCTTAATTCTTTTGAGCTGCATGTTGCCCAAAGTTCTTTCGACCCACCGGCCAAAACTGTTTGTAAAAAAGTTTTCAAAAAACTGCTGCATGCTAGTATTGTTTGTTAGCGCGGCTTGATCAAAACTAATATTGGGGAAAAATTGCTTTATCCAAGCTTCATTGGCTCTTTGGAAAGAATAAATTCCGCTCGCGTGTACAACGGGTCGTAACTTAGTATATTCCATGGCTTTGTAAAGATTGCGCTCAGCATCAACCTCACGGGAATTTGCTAAATAGTGATTCAAGCAAAACCGGTTAGCGATTTTGTTGCCATGCCGGCGCACACCAAAAATTTGGAACCATAACGACAGCAATGTACGCGCGGTCCACATGTAATTCGAATCGGTAATAATTAGTAAATCGATGTCGCTATCTGGTTTTTGTTGGCCCAATGCCTGTGAACCAGCCAAAGCTATCCCGCGCACAAAAGGAATATGCCGAGTAGGAATCAAAAATTTTTTCACTAATTTCTCGCGCTTAACTCCATATAAATAATTCACCAAGCGATCTTGAATAATTTTCTCGCGCTCTGGTAAACAATAAAAGCCTTTATCAAAAACAATTTTTCCTTCGCGTGACAGAATATGTAATTGCGTTAAAATCGTATCCATATGCACAACTGAAGGTTGTGGCGTGTTTGCAGATTCTAACTCAAAGTGATCATCAAGTTTTGTTTGCAAATTGTTTTTCTCGGCAATTAAATATTTGTGAATTTCAAAAGACGTCAACGGGAGTTGTTGTAAATCAAAAAAACGCAAAGTATCGACAATGCGTTGCGCTAACATCGTTCACCTCTCATTACAATCCCAACCTTTCGGCGCTGATTTCTTCCCACTCGCCGTAATTATCTTCTTTGTATACTTTTATTTTGTGAGAAAATTCTGTGTCAGATAAAATGTATTCTGTGCGCGCAGTATCGCCGGCGCGGTGGGAGTAATGCTGTTTTTTGTCTAACACAACTGGGCGATTTTCGCGCACAACTTTGTAGCGATCACCGGCAGTTGGCAAAGTAAACTCGCAGACATTATTTGTGCCATTGTCTGTTTGCTCGATTGTAACGCCCACATCTTCAAATCTGTCTTGAGCTGACTCTATGAATTCTGCCCAGCGATCGTCTGTCATTGGTTTTGAACTTTCTTTAATGCCTCTAAAGCATGATATTTCACGCGAGCAGAAATATCAGGCATACTCTCCACTTCCGCGGCAGTTAACCAGCGAAAGCTATCAGGATTACTCTCTTCACCTTCTTCGGGATTTATATCCATAGTTTTACTTTTCGCTGCATACAGAAAATCTATGTGCTCATGAGTATCATTTATTCGGTGTCGGTTGATAAACATTGGCAACGGTAAATCTGTGCCATTATCAGCATTGTTATCGTCTAAAGGAAATTCTTTCACCGGATCTGCAATGATTTCTATTTCTAAACCCACTTCTTCTTTTATTTCCTTGTGCGCAGTCTCTACAGGATCTTGATCAAGTTCGATATGGCCGCCAGGCGCTAACCAACACTTATGTTTTTCGTGGAAGCGCAACAAAACTTTATCTCCACATACTATGTAGACTGAGGAAGTGAAATCAATTTTGTCGTGAAGATGAGGCATAAAAAATTATTGTTGTAATTGTTTGAGTTGACTTTGAAGGTTTTGAACATTTAAACTTGCGCCGGCTGAATCACCTTCTCCAGGACCTACTAAACCTCCGCCATAAATCGAACCAAGTGAGCTCATAGCGTAAGGAATAATGGCAAGCGCAGCAATGAGTGGCAACACTACCAAAGCTACAGTAATAATTAACTGCCACATCATGTAGTTTTTGGTCTTGCGACTAAACTTATGAATTTCTTCTAGCAGTTGTCGGTCGGTTTTTTGTTGTTCAGCTGGTGCAGAATTTTGTTGGATTGTTTTTTGTTGATTTTCCATAAATTTATTTTATCTCTGAGGCCATGGTGGACCAAATTGTTGACCAAGTATTTCACACCATTCAAAATCCCTATCAACTTCTTGTTTTCCAATTGTTTTACATAATTGATAACCTGGTCTGGATGTAGAAAAAATTAATTTTCCCCATTTTGGAAAAGATAGAATTAAACCCACTACAACCAAAACTATAACTACGGTTATTGTCAAATATTTATTCGAAGTCATTTTATTTCTGTTCTTTGAGGCAAAAACAGGTGGTTCTTCCGCCGAGTTTCTTGCTCAAAATCATTGTACCACACCCGAGGCAGGCCTGCTTTTTCCGGCCATAAACATAGTGATGTTTGCCCATGCTCCCCCATTTTCCGTCGGTGCGCACGAAGTCACCCACGCTCGAGCCTTTGTATTTAATACCTGCTTTCAAAACCGGTTTGATTTGATCAAACACGGCTTTCAATTCTTTTGTTGATAGACTTTCGACTTTTCGGTCGGGCCTGACGCGGGCATGATACAAAATTTCGTCACTATATATATTACCTATTCCCACCACAACTTTTGTGTCCATAAGCGCCAGCTTAATAGGAATTTTTTTGCGGTTTTTTAGGGCAGCTGCAAAAACTTCTGACGTAAAACTTTTATCTAATGGCTCGGGGCCGTAATCTTTAAACTCTTTAACCTTATCGATGTCGGCATCTTTAACGATTCGCAAATATCCAAACTGACGCAAGTCGTTGTAATACAACGTTGAACCATCCGTGAAATAAAAAATTACATGCGTGTGTTTGGTGGGTAGTTTAACTAACGGCGCAGTTAACTTGTTTAAAATTTTGTACTTGCTGCCAGTACGCTTTGCTTGCTCGCGATCTTCAAAAATAAATTGACCAGTCATTTTTAAGTGCACCAGCATAGACAAAGTACCATCGATATCGAAAATTAACATCTTGCCTCGACGGCGCACACTCAAAAATTTGTGTCCCGTTAGCAAAGACGCGAATTCATCAACTTTTTTCTGCGAGGCATCACGAATATTGCTAACAGTCTGTGGGCCAATGGAAATAATTTTCCCCATATTAACTACCACGCGCTTAATCTTCCGTCCCACAAGGCGCTTGTCGAGCTCACTAACAACTGTTTGTACTTCTGGAAGTTCTGGCATGTTCTTAGTATAGCATTGACGTAAACTAGGAAAAAAGTTATATTGCAATATCCTTTTGCTCGAGATGGGAACGAGCACACCTTTAAAAATCGTAGCCAATGATCGATTGAGATCTAGGCAATCGGAGGAAATATGGTAGATATAGCTTATGATAGACTACATGCTTGTTCGCTCCTAGAGCTAAGTGGGAATCGCCTTTTTCTGAGAGTTTTAGTAAACCTCAATCCTCGCCCAGGGATAAGGGAATTCGAAGCCAAAGTTGAAGCGGTTACAGCCGTCCGTAACAAAAGCAAAGAAATGGAACACGGCTTGTGTTCGTATCAAACTCTTGGTGCACGGGATACTATTTTTGATTCATCCTTGCAGTTTATGGATTTTGGCATGAGCAAAGAAACTAAAATCTCCACTGCTCACACAACTATTAAACACTGGGAATCCGAAGGGCACGACACTAACCTCTTTGAGACAGCGATGTCCTACAACGAAGGCCGCCATACCCCGATCTCCATCGGCCATCACAGGGTACTTTTCAGCCTAATAAGATTCCGCTGCGCGATCGAGAATTATTACTCCTACTACCAAGGGAAATCAAATCTCGGTAGGATAAACTTGGTTTTAGCTGAGTCGATTCACGACAGGCTAGGCAGTTTCCTTCAAGTTCAGGAATCGAAAATAAGCGAAGCTTTTGCTTTGGCAAAAGATTTCATCGGTTAAAAAATTCTGGATAAACTGAGGCCCGCAACTTAACACTGCGGGCTTTAATTTTATCCAAAAAGCTAATATCAATATGCTAAACTAAACTTATGGCACAAGATTTTTTTAAAGCAATCCCCCACAAATTCACTACTGGTGAACAGGCGCTTCTTCAAAAAGCCCTGGATTTTGCTACGGCTGCTCACAAAGACCAAAAACGCAAAAGTGGTGAACCATTTGTACATCACCCTATTTCTGCGGCCATAATTTTGGGTCAAATTTTCCCAGATACAGCCACAATTTGCGCCACTTTACTTCACGACATCACCGAAGACACCAATACCACTGACGCAAATCTCCGTTCCGAATTCGGTGATGAAATTGCCGATCTTGTTGATGGCGTTACCAAACTCGGCAAAGTTCGTCTCCGCAATAGCAAAGATGAATACTATGTCGAAAATCTACGAAAGATGTTCATTGCTACCAGCAAAGACATCCGCGTGATGCTTATTAAGCTGGCCGACAGACTTCACAACATGCGCACAATCGGCGCACTTTCCAAAGACAAACAGGAAAAAATCGCCAGCGAAACTTTGGAAATGTACGCGCCAATTTCCGGCCGACTGGGTATTGGTGCCTGGAAAGATGAACTGGAAGATTTGTCATTTAAAGTTGTTGACCCAAAAAACTATGAAAAGACTGAACAGATTTTAAAAGAACGTTTGGAAGAACGCCAGAAGAGCATTAAAGAAATGCAAAAAGAGTTAGCTAGCATTTTGCGTTTGGAAGGAATCAAATTCTTAGAAATCACCGGGCGCAACAAACGTATTTACTCTTTGTATAAAAAGCTGCAGCGCTACGATGGTGACATCAGCAAAATTTACGACAAAATTGCATTGCGCGTTATTACAAAGTCTACAGCTGATTGTTATGCAGCTCTTGGCGCAATTCACAAACACTTCAAACCGATGCCTGGCCGAGTTAAAGACTTCATCGCAACCCCAAAACCAAACGGCTATGAAAGTTTGCACACAACTTTGTTCGACAGTGAAGGTCGTCCGTTTGAAATTCAAATTCGCACCGACCTAATGCACGAAGCTGCCGAACGCGGGATTGCCGCACATTGGTTTTATGAAGAAGGCGGCAAAGAAGACGCCCCAAGCGGCAAAATCCATCGTCGCGGCGGACCAAATTGGTTTAAAGAATTACACGCCTGGCAAGAAGAGATGGCCGCGCATCCAGAAGAATTTCTCGAAGGTCTGAAAATCGATTTTTTCAAAGACCGCATTTTTGTGCTCACTCCAAAAGGTGATGTAAAAGATCTTCCAGTCGGTGCCTCGGTAATTGATTTTGCTTTTTCTGTTCATACGGACTTAGGCTATCAAATGATGGGCGCGAAAATTAATAGCAAGATGGCAAAAATCACAGACGAACTTCATCAGGGTGATATTGTAGAAATTCTAAAATCGAAAAAGCCAGCCACCCCGTCGCGGGATTGGCTCGCTGTTGCAAAGACTGGCCACGCGCGAGCCTTGATTCGCAAATACATCGCCGAGAATGATAAAGGCTTATTTCAACGCGTCCGGGAACTCAAACTGCAAGACATCTCGTCTCGCCTACCAGGTTTGCCAACTTTTTTCCGCAAAAAATAATCGCGCAGCTTAATACTACGACCCTTTACAAATACCACCAAAAGTGGTATTTTTATTTATCAATTTCAAATTAGAAGCGAGGAAAAATAAAATGGATTTTATTAGCAGTGGTATTCCTAAAGGTTTGGGTATCGTGGTTCATCTCGGTTCCAAACCCGGTAATGACCCTATCTACGGGGAACGGGCCTACGAATTGGGTAGTATCCTTGGGAAGAGAAGAATCCCATTGATCTACGGCGGGTCGTCAGACGGATGTATGGGAAAACTTGCCGACGGTTGCCTTGATCACGGCGGCGACGTCACCGGCATAATGCCGAAGTACTTACAATGGAAAAAAGAACGAGTACATCCGCGGCTTTCGCGAATTATTTGGGCAAGATCCATGTCGCACCGGAAAAAAGTGATGACTGAATTGTCCATCGGTGCTGCAGTTCTGCCAGGATCCTGGGGTACGCTGGATGAAGGGTTTGAATTCCTCACCGCAATTCAGCTAATGCATGTAATGCGCACGGGCGATTACTCCATCAGACGATATCGAGGTGTCGGTTTGCTAAACGTCGCCGGTTATTACAAAGGCCTGGTCAATTGGATCGACTCAAAACCGCTCGGCGAAGGTTTTTTGGAACCACAGCATCGCGAGATACTGTTTCTCAAAGAAGACCCGAACGAACTTATCGACAGACTGATTGAACTCTATTTGAACCCGCCACAGGTCAAGGTCAACTAATCAACTACAATCCACTAAAAACAAAGCCCGGACGCAAGTTCCGGGCTTTTTCTTATCTATATGTAACTATTTAGTAATAGTGGTCTTGGTGTAATGCGGTTCGTGCTGTACGAGTTCTTCGGGTTTGAACCACACTCCGACTTCAACTTTTGCTTCTTCTAAAGTGGCACTGCCATGAATCAAATTGTTTAAGCCCTTATCTTCACTTGCATCAGCATGCTTGAACGAAACGTGTGCGTAATCTCCACGGATAGTTCCTGGAGCACTCGACTTGGGTTCGGTTGCGCCAATCATCTTGCGAACAACTTCGACTGCTTCTGCACCCTCTAATACAACCGCAACCACAGGACCAGAAGTTAACATGTCGATCATAAGTTTACGAACGTGTTCGCCGCGGCGAATAGCTAAATCTTCAGTGTAATGATTAGATGCGTGCTCTACAGTAGGTTGCAGCAACTTCATGCCAACAATTTTTAAACCAACCCGCTCAAACCGGTGCAGAATCTCTCCTACTAACCCACGGTTCAATGCATCTGGCTTTAACAAAACTAAACTTTGTTCAATGGTTTCCATATTTATATTCTGATGAATATTTGCCTCGTCAACATGCGTTGCTACGAATTGCTACGCAATTCTGGGCACCCGAATATTTCCTTCGGCAAAATATTCATCTCAATTAATTATTTTTAATTATTAGAGACAACAGCTTTTTCAATTTGAATTTTTTCTGAAGGCTGACCACTTTCGCTACCCTTCAAGCCAACTTTATCTACTACATCTAAACCAGAAACCACTTTACCAAAAATTGTGTAGGCGTGCGGTAAAGGATAATCTGCCAACATAATAAAGAATTGACTGCCATTAGTGTTCGGACCTGAGTTAGCCATCGCAACTACGCCGTGCTTGTATCCTTCTTTAGCACTCGGGGTATTTGGATCAAGCTCGTCTGCGAATTTTGCACCAAAGACACTTTCGCCACCTGTCCCGTTACCAGTTGGATCACCGCCCTGAATCATGAAACCAGGAATCATGCGGTGGAAAGTCAAACAGTTGTAGTAACCACTTGCACTCAAACGCAAGAAGTTTTCAACAGCTTTCGGCGCATCTTTATCATACATTTGAATTTTCACATCACCATAATTCTTGATGGTCAAAGTTACGAATTTATTCTTGATGTCAGTTGGCGCTTTAAAGATTGCCTGATCCACATTGCGGACACATTCGCCGTTGTTTGCTGTTGTCATAGAGTTAGTATTGTTATTAATCTGATCCGAGTTGGTTTGGTCGCTGCTGGTTTCGTCAGCGGAGTTAGTATTTTGTTGTTCCGATTTCGTTTGATTGTCGTCACTGCTTTTATTGGTGATCAAAATGACCCCCACAATAACTGCACCCAACACTGCGATGAGCAAAATAATTTGCCAAGTTTTCATAGGATTTATTACTAATTTTCTTATAATCTATCATATTTTTGATGATTTTGCAATGAGGTTATTTTATGGTGGATGTAAGCAAATAGAAATATATAGTAAAGGCCGAATGCCCAGGTTGGCAAATGAAGCCCAATACTGGCGTACGGAACGGTTGATAATTTTTCTGTTATCCAAATTACTAGTGCAGTTGCGAGCTGTGCCGGGTATACAAAAACCGTGCCGATGTATGGAAGAAGTGTAAGTGCACCAAGTAACATAATCCAATCTACTGATGGAAGAACAATTAAATTTGCAATTGGTGCAATGATGCTAAAAGTGCCAAAGTGATATGCAATTAGCGGAGCGGTTACTGCAATAGCGCCGAGTGTTGGTCTTAGGGTGTCGGCAAGGAAACCTGACCGTTCTGTTTCGTCTGCGGCACGTGGTGCGCGAATGCGAAAAGCAATTAGCACGCCAAACGTTGCCGCTACACTTAGTTGAAAACCGATGTCCCAAAGGACAATGCGTGGATTTTGCAACACCATGATTGCGCACACGAGCAAGAGCGCATACAAACTTGTGTATTGCCGGCCGAGCAACTGGGCAACAGTTGCGAGGACGGCCATGATAGCGGCGCGCACCACGCTCGCGGTAGCGCCAGTAACCACCACAAAACTAAACACGACGAACAAAGTCAGCATATTAGTAGCGCGCCGCCCAATATACCACACTAACGCACCACAGGCAGTGGCGATTATTGTCATATTAAAACCTGACACAGCTACAATATGAGTTAACCCAGTCGTCTTAAATGCCTGCACGATCTCATCAGGAATTGCTGTACGCTCACCAATTAAAATTCCCAACATCAAACTCCCCTCTCGTGGGGCAAATAAGTGCGACTGTTCAACTATGTAGTCGTGCAAATCTCTTAATGGTTTTCGCCACGACCACGATGCACGTTTCAACACAATAATTTTTGGTTTCTTCAATTCACCATACACATCCCAGCGCTGTAAGTATCCAACATAGTCAAACTCACTAAAATTTTCCGGCAATTCAACTTGACCACGAATCCAAACTCGATCCCCCAGCCCAGCCTGCGGAATTGCTTTATACAAAGAAGCTCGTAAATCTTTTGAGTAACCATCAGGCTGCACTATAAGCACTTGCCCTTTATCCTGCGTTACGGGATCTGTCGCAATCACGCCTTCAACATCAATATTTTTTCCGATTACATCCTGATACTCATTCATTCCAAATGACAAACTCACATACCAAATTCCCATCGCAACCCCCGCAACAACAACCGACATTCCTATCCCCCAAGATTTTTTGACCAACATCAAAATGGCAGCGCCGCAGCCGCCGCCTGAAACTCCCAAAATCAAAAACGATGCAGGAAAATCATACAAAGATCCAATCCCCACACCCGCAATGAAGCAACACAAAAAAACCGCAATGATTTTCGGCCCATTAATATTCATGGTGCCTACATCATAACGGTTCCTAGTTCAATTCTACGTAAAGTTTTTCTAAAGTTTTGATAAAGATTCCGCCACTTCTTTTAAACTCAACTCATTCTGCTCCCGAGTTTCCAAATTCTTCAGTTGTGCCTTGCCAGATTTCGCTTCTTCCTCACCAATAATCACCGCAAATGGAATACCTTTGCTCTCAGCATATTTAAATTGCTTATCTAGTTTTGTAGTTTCGTAATAGAACTCAACGTTCACGCCTTGCGCACGTAACTCACTGGCAAACTTTAGATATTCTTTTTGCAAATTTTCATTCTGATTTAAAATCAGAGCCTTAATTGGTTGTACTAAACTCAACGCGCCCATTTCTTCCAAAGCTTGGAGCAAACGATCTACGCCGATACTGCCACCAACTGCTGGTAAAGGTTTATCACTAAACTGATCCACCAAACCATCATAACGGCCGCCACTACAAACACTGCCAAAATCTTTGGCATCATCTAAGAAAATTTCAAACACGGTGCCCGTGTAATAATCGAGACCACGCGCGATGCTGGCATCAAATTCAACTTTGCCTTGCAAACCATAATTGCTAAGCAGTTCAATTATTTTTTTCACATTTTCTGGAGCCGCGCCGTTACCACCAACCAATTCTTTTGCACGCGCGATTTCATCATCAGAAATACCTGCATCTTGCATCTCTTTTACAATCCCATCCAAACCAATCTTGTCGATTTTGTCGATCGCGCGAATTGTATCTACAGAAAAATCTTTAAACACGCTGCGGTCATTCAAACGCACCCGATAATTTTTCACGCCAACTGCTTCCAGCGCAGAACACAAACATGCGATCACATCAACGTCTGACAAAATTGAATCTGTACCAACAGCATCCACGTCACACTGGTAGAACTCGCGGAGTCTCCCCTTCTGCGGGTTGTCTGCGCGCCATACTGGCGCAATTTGGTAGCGCTTAAAAGGCAAGGTCAATTGCCCCTGATTCTGCGCAACGTAACGAGCCAAAGGCACAGTTAAATCGTAACGCATCGCTACCTCACGATCACCTTTATCTTTAAAACTGTAAACTAATTTTTCATCTTCACCGTACTTGCCCATCAAAATATCTTTGTATTCCAAAACCGGAGTCGACAACGGCAAAAAACCAAACCGTTCAAAAACGCTCTGGATCTTTGTAAACACTTGCTGACGAGTGAGTTGTTCCATCGGACCGTAGTCACGAAAACCCTTCAACAAGCGCGGTTCAATTTTGTTATTCAGTTTGTCATTATTTTCAGACATGGCTAAATTATACCGTTTTTTGGGCAAAAAGAAAAGGAGCCTGCGGGCGCTCCGAGTTTGCCTAATTGATGAATAAGCCATCATCGGTTTTATTTCTCCATGGGACATCACAGAAAGGATAAACCAAATGACTAAGACATATATCGTATCGTAGTACCCGATTAAAAAACCATGCCGCGGCACCGCTCAGGCTCACAGGTTCCACCACACTCTCTTCGGCCAAATACGACTGCTCAACTTCGCGTCGTATATCTGAAACCTCCTCTCGCCGGAGTCCGTGACCTGGAGTAGATAAATACATTTCCCATTGAACCCGCGAATGGAGTACGTGGAAATCCACCTCGTTAGAACTTCGAGGGTATGTGAGAATTCCATTGAGGACTTCGCTTATTTCGTGCCTTGGTTCCGAAAACATATATGGCTGAGGCATATAGGTGATGAAAGGATACTTTGGAATCTTTCCGGTCTCGGGCCAAGATTTAAATGGCTTATAGCGTTCAGCGAAGGCATATAAATACCGGTCTATCGCATAGGCCAAACAACGACCCGCATAGAATGGTATTACGATCTGCTCATAACCGAAATTGTCGACTTCGGGTAGTTGAGATTGTTGCAAATGACCTGAAATTTTCTTCAAAAAATGTTCACCCAAATTTTCTTTCATGGAATCTGCCGCTGTCCAGAGTGTTTGTTTGTCGTAAGCAAGCACAACAAACCACGCTGAAGGATTTGCTACTGCCATGACTCCGATCCTCACTCCGTCTTCACCGACAGTCGTAAGAATCCGATTTACAATCGGATCGGGAATGTCCAACATAAATGTTCCTCCGTGGTTTATTTCTGAGCAGATTGTACCTATTCTAAAATTTTGAGTCAAACAAAAAACAGGCTTATGCCTGTTTGCGTCCTAGAATGAAGCGTAATGTAGCGCCAATCTTGGATTTTTTTAGTTTTTTAGCGCGATGCATAGTTTCGCCTTTTACTCGATGCAAAATTTCTTCAGTCTGCTTGAAACGCATGTAGCCATGCAAAGCAAGCCAGCCGCCTATCAAAATGAACGCACCACCCAAAACCATCATCCCTAAACCAGTTCCGAAAAATTTAATTATAGTCGCGCCTGCAGCAATTAGAGTTAATGAGGTTCGAATGTATGACATGAACGAAGTTTCGTTAGTCATAATAGTGCGATCAACCGCCAGATAATCACGCAGGATCATTTGCTCGTGATCTTTTTCATAGGGAATGTAAGGGTCGCCAGACATAGTTTCCGGGAATTGTTATTTTGTTTCAAGTTTCGTAACCGTTAAATGTATTATATCATAAATTTTTCGGTTTTGCAAATTGATTTTAGTTGATACAATTTAAAGATGGCGAAAAGATACTTAGCTCCTAACGAGAAAATTGAAAATTACTCCACACTGGCTCTGTTAAGAGATATTTTGCGTTGCATAAAACCTTATAAGGGTAAATTTGCGTTCGGAACTATTCTTAGACTAAGTGGTGATGTGATTGCTCTCTACTCTTATATTGCTTTAGCCAATTTGGTTAACATTTTTAGTAGTGGGCATGCCCAATCCCAGATAAACAGAATATGGCAGATTATAATTTTCTACGGCCTGTCTGTTATGACTAATCACCTATTCCGTTATTTTGCAAAAATAAAGATAGGGATGGTTGCCGAGCAAGTTTACAATGACGTAGAAAGGCAATCTATGAATCATTTGTTTCAACTCGATATCGCCTGGCATGAAAAAGAGAATAGTGGGAACAAATTGAAGCGGATTCAAACCGCTGCCAATGGGTTTTCCAAAATTATTTATATTTGGGTTAATAATATTATTGAAATCATTGTCAATTTAATTGGCGTGGTTTTTATAGTTGCTCATTTTGATAGTTCGATTACCTTTTTAATCATTGGGTTCTTGTCTATTTACTTCTTAATTTCCAAAGTCATGCTCAAAAAAGTGGCTGTTGCTAACTACAACTATAATGTCTCTACAGAAGAATTGACTGGGCTAGAATTTGAGTCAATAAACAATATACGCACGGTTAAAGTCATGTCCATGGTTGAAAGTTTAACTAAACGGCTAAAACAACGTTTTGATAACGTATTTTTCCGAGCGGGTCATAAAGTTACAAAAGGGCAGAACCGAAATCTAGCTACTAACACCTTTGGCCATGCATCAAGAGTAATTGCGATGATATTAATAATTCAAAAAATTCTAGCTGGTAAATTAGAATTGGGCTTTTTGGTTTTGTTTAATAGTTATTTTGGAAAAATTTGGGAATCCATCGATGAACTATCCACTGTCAGTGAGGATATTTTAGTAGCTCGCTACTCCATTTCGCGTCTTAATCTGATACTCGCTGAACCGATTACCATTGATAGCGAAAAGGGTAAGAAAAAAATCCCTGAGAATTGGCAGCGAATCGAGTTTAAAAATGTGTCATTTGCATATGGGGAAAATGAAGTCTTGAATGATTTATCTTTTACAATAAACCGTGGTGAAAAAATTGGTGTAGTAGGTTTGTCGGGTGCAGGTAAATCAACTTTATTTAAATTACTATTAAAAGAATATGAAAACTTCTCAGGACAAATTTTAATCAATGACGTTCCTATTGAAAAAATTAGCAAGAAAGATTATTTCCGGCATACAGCTGTTGTTTTGCAGGATACGGAAGTTTTTAATTTATCTTTAAAAGAAAATATATATTTATCTGGTGGTGAGAATAAAACCTCCGAGCAACAATTAAAAAAATCTATTGCCATAGCTCACGTAAACGACTTCCTCCCTAAACTCCCGCAAGGAATTGATACCGAAATCGGCGAAAAAGGTGTGCGCCTAAGTGGTGGCGAGCGCCAGCGCTTAGGCCTAGCTCGTGCGGTTTACAAAAATCCTGAAATCCTCCTCTTAGACGAAGCCACCTCACACCTCGACCTCGAGTCGGAAGAAAAAATTCAGGACTCACTCCATAAATTCTTCCGCAATGTCACTGCAGTGGTTATTGCTCACCGCCTCACCACCATTAAAGAAATGGATAAAATTCTTGTGCTCGAAAACGGACGCATCTTAGAGTCAGGCAACTTCGCCGAACTCTACGCTCAAAAAGGCCGCTTCTACGAACTCTGGGAAAAGCAGAGACTCTAGGTAAAACAAAATAGGTATTCTCTAAGAACTCTCCTGAGCACAGTGTGCCGATCCTGGAAAGGATCGGAGCACACGTAGCGAAGCTGAGTTTGTGAGAATACCTATTTTTGTTTTATGCTATTTCATCTTCTTCCGGATGAACGCTGGGATGTCGAGTTCATCTTCTTCTTCCTCTGCTTGCTGCATTGGCACTGGTTCAACTGGTTTTGGACTAAAGATTGGTTTGCGAATTTCTGGACGGGCTGGCTCAATATCATCCATTGAAGGGTTTACAGGGGCTACAGGAGCAGAAACTGGTCGAGGTATCATGTCGTCATTCCCAATCGGCGCAAAATTAATGCTGCTGGGACGACGATTGTGTTCATCAAATCCAGTAGCAATAACGGTGATGCGAATTTCATCACCCATGCTTTCGTCAATAACTGTACCGAACTTCACGCGAGCATCTGGATCAACATTCTTGGTAATAACCTTAGCGGCTTCGTCGATTTCAAACATACCCAAGTCAGTACCACCAGTGATGTTGAACAACACGCCCTGCGCACCGTCGATAGTCATGTCGAGCAATGGCGAATTAACCGCAGCCTTAGCAGCAAGTTCAGCGCGGTTTTCACCAGCAGCCTTACCAATACCCATCATCGCGGTACCAGCGTCTTGCATAATTGTGCGGATGTCAGCAAAGTCAGCGTTAACTACACCGTGAGTAGTAATCAAATCAGAAATGCCGGCAATCCCCTGACGCAACACTTCATCAACAGTTGTGAACGCTTCAATTAATGAAGTCTTCTTGTCGATGATTTGCAAAATGCGATCGTTCTGAATAGAAATAATTGCATCAACTTTGTCTTTCAAATTTTCGTATCCAGCTTCGGCAATTTCTTTACGCTTGCTGCCTTCAAAAGTGAACGGCTTGGTTACAACTGCAATGGTTAAAATGTCGCGGTTCTTGGCAAGCTCTGCCACAATCGGCGCTGCACCAGTTCCAGTTCCCCCGCCAAGACCACAAGTGATGAATACCATGTCAGCATTAGAAATAACTTCTTCGATTTCTTCTTGTGATTCTTCAGCGGCCTGACGACCAAGCTCCGGATTCATTCCACTACCAAGACCTTTGGTAATAGATTTACCAATGTGGACTTTTTTATCAGCTTGATTGTTGTGCAAAGCCTGAGCATCGGTGTTCACAGAAATAAATTCCACACCTTTAATGCCAAGCTGAGCCATCCGGCTTACTGCAGTGGTTCCGGAGCCACCAATACCCATAACTTTAATGCGGGCAAATGTTTCGATTTTAGGTTTCACTTCCATAGGTTTTTTCATGCTTTTGCTTTTCACTTACTAAGATTAAAGAAAAAAACGCAAAATAACAACTCAAATTTGAGGGGGTTTAAATTGTTGTTTTGCGTTTTTTGTTTGATTTTTCAGCCGCTAAGTAGCTTTTAGGGCATAATGGCCTTGAACCATTTCTTTAATTTTACCACATTCTGATTTTCCAACAACCCTTTAATCGGACTGGTAAAATTAAACCCGCCAAAGCCACTTGTGAAGTTTCCACCCCACAAAGCCAACCCCACTACGGTTGCGAACGATGGGTCTACCACTTGGTCA
Source organism: uncultured Candidatus Saccharibacteria bacterium (assembly GCA_964473815.1). Taxonomy (GTDB): domain Bacteria; phylum Patescibacteriota; class Doudnabacteria; order UBA920; family UBA920; genus UBA920. The sequence goes on from CAYYQK010000004.1 coordinate 74,716, forward strand.
ATAATGGTATCAGTTTCAGTAGGTACTCCAATTGATACAGGCAAGCGCAAGTAGTGTTTTGCGAATTCAACTATTCCTGGGAGCGCTGCTCCCCCACCGGTGATAACAATTCCAGCCGGGAGCTTGCCGTCGCGGTCGATGCGTTTTAATTCTGCAGTGATGCGATCAAAAATTTCTTCTAAACGTGCTTCGATAATTTCTGCAACAAGTTGTTGTGGAATGCGAGATTCTTCTTGCGGATCAATTCTCGACATATCAATTTCTGCAAGCTTGTCGACAAGTGCTGGTGCTGCCTGACCATATTGCAACTTCACTTTTTCTGCAGTGTCGATTGTACAACGAAGCCCGATGGCAATGTCATTAGTCATGTGCATGCTACCGATTGGAATAATTGCTGTATGTAATAAATTATTTTCTTCGTAAACAGCCAAACTTGTTGTTCCAGCACCAAGGTCAATTAACGCAACGCCCAATTCTTTTTGGCGCTTGTTCAAAACGGACTGACCAGCAGCCAACGGTGACAATACCAACTGATCAACTTCCAAACCTGCCTGAGTAATAGCTTTGTTCAAGTTCTTCAAGAACGGCAACGCGCCATGAATAATAATCGTTTCAACCTCAAGACGAATACCAGTCATGCCGATCGGGTCTTTAATCCCGGCCTGGCCATCCAAAGTAAATGTTTTTGGAATAACGTGAATGACTTCGCGGTTCGGCGGAATGGACACAGCTTGTGAAGCATCAATAACGCGAATAACATCATTTTCAGAAATTTCGCCATCCGCACGCGACACAGCAATCACGCCCTTACTGTCCATGCAAGCGATGTGATTACCACCAACCGAAACATTGGCATGTGTAACCGGTACGCCGGTCATGCGCTCAACTTTTTCCAACACTGCTGAAATAGAAGATACTGCTTCATCAATATCAACTATAACTCCTTTACGAAGTCCGTTAGCAGGAACACTCGCCGCACCAATAATATTGATGCGCCCAGTTTCTTCGAGCTTCCCCTGGACTACGCGAATTGTGTGAGTGCCGACATCGAGGCCAACAATGTATTGTTCTTTTGCCATGCTTTTGTTTTCTGTTCTTAACTTTGTCTGATGCTAGTTCAATTTTTCTTTTAAGATTTTCGCAATTAAGGCACCGTCTGCAGTGTTACCAAAGTGCCCTTTTAACTGACCCATGGCTGCACCAAAATCTGCTTTACCCCAAGAATTGGCAGCAATTTTTTCGTCTATAACTTTTGTAATTTCTTCTTCACTAACCTGCTCTGGTAAAAACTGTTCTAAAATTTTCAATTCTGCTTCTTCTTTGTCGGCTTGCTCTTGGCGGCCACCGTCACGGAATGCTGTAGCGGCTTCTTTGCGGCGTTTAGCCTCAGACTGGACCAATAACAAAACATCAGCCTCAGTTAATTCTGAGCCCTTTGCAATTTGATCATTTTGAATTCGAGTTTTTAAGGCCCTGAGTGTATCCGCTGCGATTTGATCACGAGCTTTTACAGCTGTTTGCAATGCAGTTTCCACTGCAGTGAGATTGACCATGAGTTTTGTTTAAGGATGAGGTGGCTTCGCTAATTTAGAATTTAGCGACCGCGGCCAGTTTTGAGAGGTTTGCCAAGGCGTTTGGCTTCTTCACGGACGACGCGCATTTCAGAGCGACGTTGCGCTGCACTGCGCTGCAAGTTGCGGGACTTGGTTGGAGCGAAAAAACGAGTCTTGCGGGCACGCACTAAAACACCGCTTTGTTGAATTTTGCGGTTAAAACGGCGCAATAAACTATCAAAATTTTCGTTATCTTTACGTTTTACTTCTACCAATTATGTTCACCTCACTTCAAATGTTTAAGCCAGCGCTCTGTTTCGCCTATTGCGAAAAGCCGGCGCTGCGCTTTAGTCATTTACTATTATACAATTTTTCTTAATAAATAGTCAAATAACAAAAAAAATCACCCTCATAAGTAAGGGTGATTCAATTCTGCTTTTTAAACTTCTAATTGCTTCCCGCCAAGTAAGTGCAAATGCAAATGCGGGATAATCTGACCACCTTCTTTTCCATTATTGAAGATGAGTTTGTAACCAGACTCAGAGACCCCGGCCTCAGCCGCGTAATTTTTAGCAGCGAAGATTATCTCGGCGATTAAATTTTTATCAGACTCAGCAAGCCCATTTACCGAAACAATGTGACGCTTTGGCATCACCAAAACATGCACAGGTGCTTTAGGCATAATGTCCTTAATGATAATCACATCATCATTTTCAAACAAAATATTCGAAGGTGTTTGCTTGTTAACAATACTGCAAAACAAACAATCGTGGTTTGATTCCATATCTTTATATTTAGCGTTCAAGTCGTTTTCGGACTTCTGCAATTATCTTATCATATGAAAAGACTTCTTGCATGCCACTTTTTACGTCTCGTAAAATAACCATATCATCCATGGCTTCCTTTTGCCCCATAATCAGGGCAATTGGAGCCTTGCTTTCCTCGGCTTGTTTAAGCTGATTTTTTACACCAACAGTTCCAAAGTGGTCGTGGACGCGAATATTCTCCCCTATTAGGTCGCGGAACAATCGCAAAGAACGCTTCGCCGCCAATTCTCCCAGAGGAACTAAAAATACTTCGCTATGATTTTCAATCTTCGTATCGATTTCAGAAAGTTCCATGGCGCGAGCAAGCGCTGCAAGATTGCCATTGAATCCAAAAGCAGGACTTGACTTGCCATCAATATTTTTTAAAAGCATATCGTGATGCGCAGCTTCACCTAACACAACCGAATTGTTACCCTTCTTGTACTTTACACTCAAGTTTGTGCCAGTGCTGCCTTCGGGGCCAATATATAATTGATTCAGCTGGTAAGGCAGTCCGAGTTCGTCGAGAGCTTCTAAAATATCTGTAAATTGTTTGCGGGCTTCATTGTCTAAAAAGTCGACTATAGCTGGCGCCTCAGCTGCAATTAACTGACAATCTAAATTTTCGCAGCGCAAAATATTTAACACGCGGCCACGCATGTGCGCATTACAGTTATCACACAATTCAAACTCTTTACCTTTCAAATAATCTTTCAGTACATTTTGGTAAGCATTCTGTACTTGCATATCGCCGGCGGTATTTATTTCCAACTGCAAATCTTCTGCTGCCAAACCAAGTCGCTGAGTTAAATCCCACACCGCACTAACAACCTGCGCTTCAGTTAAGTGATTAAAGCTCCCGAACACTTCAAATCCAAATTGGTAATTAAAATGCAAAGCCTGCTTGGCATCAGTTTCAACAACGTTCCCTAAATATAACCACTTCGAAAGTGGTTGGACTTCAGCAACTTTATTCTGTACATAGTGACGCAACACCGAAGGTAACAAAGCTGCGCGAACGCCCATTGGTTTACCGCTTTGCTGGGCGAAAACTATTTTTTCTAAAACTTCTGGCTGATTTTTATAGTAATCAGCGTAAACCCTTTGCTCTTCTAAAATGGCGGTTTCCACTGTTAAAAAGCCGTAAAGTTGGGCTACAGTGCGAACCTGTTCCATTATTAAGTTCCATTGCGGCGAAGTTTGGGTAGTAATATCCCGCAAACCGCTGATTGTTCCAGCTTTAGGTACTCGAACAGGAGCCGCAATAACGGTTTTTTTGGCAGTCTTTTGCATTTATTAAATTAATTTAATCTAGAGTTAATTAAAAATCGCTGCTGGGAAATGAGGGAATCCAAGAGTACTTAAAGGGAAAACGCGTAGCCAAGCTGTTCCGACAATATCATGCTTTGGCAGTATCCCCCACACCCGAGAATCACTGGAGGCAAGACGGTTATCACCCAAAACAAAATATTCATCACTGCCAAGTTCTACAACTTGATCGCTACCAAACGTAATATCCTGATTAGAAAGATAGTTTTCGGTCAAAGCAGAACCATCCGGATGCTCTTTATTGTAAATATAAACTTTGCCATTCGCCACTTTTACTTTTTCACCTGGCAAACCAACTACACGCTTGATGAAATACTGCGATGTATCTTTTGGATAATGGAAAACAATCACATCACCACGTTGCGGATCATGCAAACGATAAGAAATTTTGTTTACAACTAAGTATTCCCGGTTATGAAAATTCGGCACCATCGAATTTCCCGAGACAATGAAAGGTTCGGCAATAAAAAAACGAAACACCAACATCACAATGAAGGCGACTATAATAATTCGGGCGACTTCCCACAGAAATGATCCGACGGTCGGGGTTTTTTCAGTTAAAATTTCTTCGTCAGACATGTTTTATTTCACTAAATGATTTTGATAGATAACATTGAAACTATACCACTGGCGTAAAGGCAATGCAAGAGGTATAATATTGTGGTATTTATGCCTCAACCAATCTTTTCTACAAAAAACATCGGTGACAATCAGATTGTCCTGCCGGACAATGAACCAACCCCTCCGCGTAAGCCTAAAGGCAAGCGGATTTTAAAGTGGATTTTGGCCATTGTGATTTTCTTGGCGCTCGCCCTGGGTATTTTTATCGCGGTTAGGGCTACTGGTTTGGCTAATAAAATTTTCGTTGGTAAAAACACTAGTGTGTTTGGCCGAATCAGCGATTTAATTTCCTCGCAAACTGGTGGCAGCAAACTTAAGGGTGAAAGCGATGGTCAGGTGAATGTATTGCTGCTTGGAATTGGCGGGCCTGGTCACGATGGGCCATATTTGTCCGACACTATTATTCTGGCTGAGCTTCGTCCGGGTGAGAAAAAAGCTACATTAATTTCAATTCCACGTGACTATTTAGTGAATACTAAAGAGCTGGGGCAAAGAAAAATTAATGCGGTGTTTTCTGAAAGTTATACCAAGAAACAAAATTGGGATGATGCAGGCGCCAGCATCCGCGACGTGGTTTCAAAAATGTCTGGTCTGGATATTCCCTACTTTGCAGTCTTAGACTTTAAGGGTTTTGAAAAAACTATCGATTTGCTTGGGGGTGTTGATGTTACCATCGACCGCACTTTTACAGATTATACTTTCCCAGACAGTGGTGTGGGCTTTTTGCCACCAGTCACTTTCAAGGAAGGCCCTGAGCATATGGATGGCGAACGCGCATTGATTTTCGCACGTTCTCGTCATGCTCCTGGTGAAGAAGGTACGGACTTTGCGCGCAGTGTGCGCCAACAAAAAATCATTACCGCCGCTAAACAAAAGGTTGAATCTCTAAATCTGGTTGCTGATGCGGGCAAGATTAATCAGTTATTTACAATTATAGGTGATCATTTCCATACTAATATGTCACCAGGTCAAATGATTCGGGTGTATCAGTTGGGACACGAGCTTGGACCGGACAATATTGCCAACTTGAGCATGGATGAAAAGAGCGGCTTAGTTTGTCCGCAGACTTTGCAAGGTAGCGGTGCATTTGTGTTAACTGTTTGTCCTGGCAAAAATAGTGAAGACATTCGTAACTTCTTTAATAACAGTTTTAGTGTTAGCAAAGTGCAGTCCGAAAAAGCAGTTGTGTGGCTTGCAGACAGCAGCACGACTGGCCAGCTCTATAAAAAGGCTGAGAGCGAACTGACCAACGCGGGCCTCACGGTTTACAAAGTTGTTTATAGCGGCAAGCCGCTGCCACAGAGTGTTGTATACAGTGTTAATCACAAACAAGCTTCCGTTGATTTTGTAAAATCGAGTTTAAATGCTTCGCCAGTTTCATTGCCACCACCAGGGATCAAAATAGACCAAAGCAAAGTAGATATTATTGTCATTCTGGGAAGCCCGCAAGCCAGTGACTCAACTAGCGGCAACTCAAATCAATAAAAAAGGCATGCCGGGTTAAAGCATGTCTTTTTTGTGCAGAAGTTTGAATTTAATTTGGTAGTTGCCAAAAGCGCAGGTAAGGCTTTAATAAATACCGCGCCGATAACGGCATGGTGATGAGGGAAAACACCAAGATCACCACAAGCCAATTGGTAGAAAGGTTGTGGATGCGCAACAACTGATTGGTTGCTAGCATCAAACCAAAACTCATACCAACACTCAGTTGTCGGTATTCTTTCGCGCAAGCTTCTTGGAAATGCATTCGCGAAAACGCATCGTGTAAATAAGCGATCGTAAACGATCCGTACACGGCAAAACCTGCTAAAGCAAGATATGGTCCAGTACTTGCTAAGACTGCGAGTGATTCTCGGTGTGTGTAGGTAATGAAAACCAAGCTCACACCACAGACCAAAAGAGGCATCACAAAACCAAACGTTATCCTAATAAACTTTTTCATCTGACCTCCTTCTGAGCAATTTTCTTGTATAGTGGCATAAAATCGCCAGAAAGTCTATAATATAGGCTATGAATCAGCTTCCATTACTTGCCATTGTTGGGGAACCAAATGTTGGCAAGTCTACATTGATGAATAAGATTGCTGGTCGTCGGATTGCCGTAACCTCTGTGGTTGCCGGCACCACCCGCGATCGCCAGTACGTAGACACCGTTTGGAACGGTGTTGATTTTACTATGATCGATACGGCCGGAGTGACTTTTGGCGGATTAGGAAATACAGAGCAAGAACTTGAAGCGGCTTTGAATGAACAAGTTGATGTTGCAGCCGAAGAAGCAAATATGTTGATGCTAGTTGTCGACGGGAAAAACGCCGTAGAAACAATTGACCGCAAGGCTTTGCTGAAATTCCGGAAAATGAAGAAGCCAATTGTGGTTGCTGTAAATAAACTTGATTCACCAAAAAACCTGGAAGCCTTTACTGCGCCGTTTTTGAAATTGGGAATAAAAAATATTTTTCCTGTTTCGAGTTTAACTGGGCGCGGAATTGGTGATTTGCTCGACTGCATTGCGACCGAACTAGGCAAAGTTAAAGTTGAAAAAGAAGAAGTACCTGTAGGTATTGCCGTGAGTATTGTGGGCAAACCAAATGTTGGCAAGTCGAGTTTACTGAATGCAATTCTGGGACAGAAGCGCGTGGTAGTATCTTCTATTCCCGGCACAACCCGCACTTCTATCGATACTCATACTGTTATAGACGGGCAAGATTACACTTTCATCGACACCGCCGGGCTAAAACGCAAAGACCATAGACAAAAACAGCCAGATATTTATTCAGGCTTTCAAACTTTCAAATCTATTCGCCGTAGCGACATTGTAATTTTGGTAATTGACTCGATTGAACGAATTACTAAACAAGATCAAGTCATTGCAGGTGAAATTTTAGACTTTGCAAAGGGTGCAATTATTGTAGCTAACAAGATGGACTTATTTGACGGCAGTGAACAGGAGCTACAAGATTATATTTCTTTGCACTTCCCTTTCCTGTGGTTCTCGCCTGTGTTCTTGGTGTCTGCGGAAACTGGTGAAGGTGTGAACGAAGCATTGGCTGCGATCAAACCAATTTACGAAAATCGTCTTAAAGAAATTGCGCAAGAAGATTTGGATAAAGTTTTACAGCAGACTATTAAGACAAATCCACCCAAGCGTTTGCGCGACCAACGCGATCCAAAAATTTACGCAATTTCCCAAACCGAAACCAATCCGCCGATTTTCTCTTTGCTCGTAAACAAGTCTGGTGCAATTTCTACGCAATATCGCCGCTTCCTTTTGAAGCACTTAATCAAACGCCTCGACTTGTGGGGCACGCCAATTAAATTGCAGTTGCGCGAAAAATCGCAAATCTCAGGCAAAGTCGAAAAATCTTTAAATTAAATTTGTTATAATAACCCAGATGAAACTAATAGCCGGACTAGGAAATCCAGGAAAGCAATACGAACACACCCGACATAATGCCGGGTTTTTAGCTATCGATCATTTTTTAAAGACTCATGATGCAATTACTTGCGCGAGTAAATTTAATGCGCAGATTTGTGAGTATCATGAAGGTGGTGAGAAGGTATTTTTGGTAAAGCCGCAGTCTTTTATGAATTTGTCCGGTGAAGTAATTCGTGATTTAGTAAATTTTTACAAACTTGATGCAAAAAAAGATTTACTGGTTTTACACGATGAAGTTGATTTACCTCTTGGCACTGTGCGCGATGGCTTGGGCTCGGGCCATGCGGGTCACAACGGCGTACGCAATATAATAGATGAACTTGGTACCAAAGATTTTGCACGCGTGCGGATTGGGGTAGAAACACGCGTTGAAGGCGACGACCTCCCTACCGACGCATTCGTTCTCCAAAAATTTACAGACGAAGAATTGAAAGGATTAGAAATGGTTTTCCCTGGTGTGAACGAAGCAGTTGAAAAGTTTATAGCAGCAAAATAAACTGCAAAGTAAATATAGAAAAAAAAGAAAGGCCGCTCTGCGATATACAGGGCGGTCTTTTTAAAAAAGCGTGACACAAACTGTGCCTATGAGAGCCGTAAGTCTTTGAGCTTCATCATACAAAGGCCGCCACGGCGACCGAAGTCGACATCAACGATATCTGAGGTACGGCCGTTTGTAGACGGAGCGTGAATTTCAACTATTTTGCCGGCGACCCCCTCAGAAGCACCGAAGCGTCCGTTGCTGATAACGGTCTGGCCTACTTCAAGCCAATTTTTTGGCTCAGATATATCCTGGGTGATTTTGACTATCTTGTCACTTTGATCATATCCCAAGGTTAGGCCACCAACTTCTACTTCTCGAATTTCTGACATACACTCCTCCTGATCTTTCAATACGTATGCAAAATAAAACCGCCACAACTTTTGTTTTGGCGGTGCTTATCTGCACCACCCCACCTACAAGTGAGAACCACCAGACAAACGCCTAGAAAGCTCTGCTTAACCGCTAGAAACATTGAATAGGAGGGATGATCAATGTCTTCGCGACTTGCAAGTAGGATACTGCAGACAATCGTGAAGGCAGTATACACTAATTTGGAGGTTTTGTCAAGGTAGGCTGAAAAACAAAATTCAGTAAAATTTGAGTAAATCTTTATCTAAACTTGAGAAAAACTTTATGTGTTCTTGAGGATGGCTTTGCTAGTCTGAAAGTATGTATTTAAATAATCCTGACCTAGAGCCTTTCTATCTATATATACTCTCTCGCCTGCCGGTTCGGCGATTAGATATTTTTGAACATTGGCGCGCCCAGGCCGGAACATTTGAAGCCGTTTATCTATCTAGCGAGAGACAACTTAAGGAATTAGGTTGGGGCTATGAACTAGTCTTAAAATTTCGGGAAATAAAAAATGAGTGGTCTGTGGAAAAATTGGTAAATGTCGTAGAGAAAACCAATGTGAGCATGGTGACATATTTAGATACGGACTATCCTGCAATGCTTCGAGAAATTACTGACCCGCCGCCCGTGCTATTTTTTCGGGGGCAGTTAAATAAAAGTGAGGCATGCATTGCGATTGTTGGATCCAGAAAAATGTCTAATTATGGCTTAGGCATGATCCCAAAAATTGCTGGCCCTTTGGTCAATGCTGGAGTGACAATTGTATCAGGTCTTGCTTATGGCATTGATAGCGCAGCACATACAGAAAGCGTTAATCGACAAGCGCGAACAATAGCAGTGCTTGGAACAGGGGTAGACGAAAAAAGTATCTATCCGCGTGGGCATTTAAAACTGGCTCATCAAATTTTAGAAACAGGCGGATTACTAATTTCCGAGCAACCACCCGGGACACCTGGGCTACCGCATCATTTTGTAGCGCGCAACCGAATTATTGCCGGTCTTTCACTGGGCGTAATTATAGTAGAATGCAAAGTCAAAAGCGGCGCGTTAATTACTGCGGACTACGCAGCGGATTTTAACAGAAATTTGTACGCTGTACCTGGCCCAGCGTATTCAGCACTCAGCGCTGGTCCTCATGAATTAATTCGTAACGGCGCAATGTTAATCACTTGCGGTGAAGATGTGTTGCAAGATATCAAACTTGATCTGGCGCAGCTTCCGGAAACTGCAAAGCCAAAACCAAAATTCTCGGAATTAGAACAACGTGTGTTAGAATGTATGCAAGACGAGCCTCAAAGTGCTACGGAAATCATTGTTGCAACAAACGCATCAACAGAAATTGTGATGCAAACAATTACATTGCTTGAACTACGCGGCGCGATCAAAGAAATAAATAATAAATATTATAAGACGTGAACTATCCTTTATCTTTCCGCGAAGTCGATAAGCCTACCTTTGATCGAATAGAACGCGGCGAAAAAACTATAGAAACCCGGGCTGGAATGCCAGAATACCTAAAGTTTAAAGTCGGTGATGTTCTAGACATAAGCTGTGGGGAAAATCACATTAGCAAAACAATTGAAGAAGTCTTACGTTTTGATTCACCTGAACAACTTTTAGAAAAATTTTCTCCCGACGAAATCATGCCTGAAGGTACTACTAAGGAAGAGGCAATCGCCAAATGGAATAGCTTTCCAAATTATCCGGAACGGATTAAACATTATGGGATAATTGCGTGGCGTTTAAAGTAACGCAATTTGACAAGGCTGTGAATATTCAGCTAAACTCCATTTTGTACTCATTCAAACTTTTATAATTTTTCATGCCCAAGCAACTTATTATAGTAGAGTCGCCGACTAAGGCGAAAACAATTTCCAGATTTTTAGGGCCTGACTATGAAGTCGAGGCCAGTTTTGGTCATGTCCGCGATTTACCAAAAAGTAAGTTGTCGATCGATGTGGATCATAATTTTGAACCAGTTTACACGATCCCCCCAAAAGCTAAAGAGGTCATAACTAAGCTCAAAAAAATGGCTAAGTCAGCCTCCTCTATTATATTAGCAACTGATGAGGACCGCGAAGGTGAAGCTATCTCCTGGCACTTAGTGCAGGCTTTGGGTTTGGGTAAAGAAGCCGACATTGCTAAAGGCAATGAAGATAAACGCATCAAGCGCATTGTTTTCCACGAAATTACTAAGGGTGCGATTGAGCATGCGTTAGAAAACCCTCGCGATATTGATTTAAATTTAGTGGATGCTCAGCAAGCCCGCCGTGTTTTGGATCGCTTAGTTGGTTATGAACTCTCCCCTTTCCTTTGGCGCAAGATTCGCTATGGCCTAAGTGCTGGTCGCGTGCAATCTGTTGCTGTGCGTTTGGTTGTTGAACGCGAACGTGAAATTCAAAAATTCAAAGCTGAAGAATATTGGACAATCGAATCGCAACTTTCCAAAAAAGACAATGGAAAAGTTATCTTCACTGCGAAGCTTGCCAAAGTTGATGACAAGGCCGTTGGCAAAATGGGTATTTCTTCTGAGAAGCAGGCCAAAGAAATTACTACAGACCTTGAAGGTAGTGATTACAAAGTTATCGACATTACAAAAAAAGAAGTTAAGCGTAATCCATCCCCTCCATTTACAACTTCGACCTTGCAACAAGAAGCAGCACGCAAGCTTGGTTTTAGTGCGAAACAAACAATGGCCGTGGCGCAGAATTTGTATGAAAACGGTTTTATCACTTACATGCGTACTGATAGTTTAAACTTGGCAAAGTCGGCTTTGGAGCAGGCTCAAGAAATTATTGCTCAGGAATTTGGGAAGCAATATGGTTTAAGTCAGCCGCGTTTTTATGCGAACAAGAGCAAAGGCGCGCAAGAAGCGCACGAAGCCATTCGTCCAACTGACCTTTCGCTGCTGCCGCAGAACATGAAATCTAAAACAGAACCACGCGCCATTAAACTTTACGATCTCATTTGGAAGCGTACTTTGGCTAGTCAAATGCAACAAGCTGTGTTCGACCAAACCGCAGTTGATATTGCTGCTGGTCCAAGCAATGCGCCAACAAAATACACTTTCCGAGCAAACGGACAAGTTGTTAAATTTGATGGATTCATCCGCGCTTACACCGAAGGTACGGACGAAGTTAGCGAAGACGAAATTGAAGGCGCGTTGCCAGAGTTAAACAACGACGAACTTTTGAGGCTGCATGAGCTTTCACCATTACAACACTTCACCGAACCGCCAGCTCGCTACACTGACGCGACACTGGTAAAAGCACTCGAAGCGCACGGGGTGGGTCGTCCTTCTACATACGCACCAACCTTAACGACAATTCAGGAACGTGGTTATGTTACCAAAGAAGACAAAAAGTACGCCCCAACCGACGAAGGTTTCTTGACCACAGACATGTTGGTTGAACATTTCCCAGAGATTGTGGACATTAACTTCACTTCGAAAATTGAAGAAAACTTTGACGACATCGCAGACGGAAAATTAAAATGGGTGCCGGTTATTGCTGACTTCTATGGTCCGTTCAAAACTCACTTAAAAGAGAAAGAAAAGGAAGTTGAAAAGCAAATCGAAGTTTCCGACACACCTTGCCCACACTGCGGCAAACCAATGCTAATTAAGTACGGCCGCATGGGTAAATTCTTAGCCTGCCCTGAAGAAGGCAGCAAAGTCACTCAACCAATGCCAGAAGAGGCCGCGCAAATCCGCGCGTTGGAAGAAAAAACTAAGGGCGAAATGTGCCCGATTTGCGGGAAGCAAATGAATGTGCGGCGCGGCCGCTTTGGATTCTTCCTTGGCTGTGCAGACTATCCAAAGTGCAAAGGCATTTCCAAAATTTGGAACAAAACTGGATTTAAATGTCCACTATGTTTGGAAAGTGAAGACCGCCGCGAAAAACCAGGCGATGTTGTCGAAAAGAAAGGCCGTGGCCGTGGCAAACCATTTTACGCTTGTACTCGTTGGCCAGACTGTACTTTAATCTTAAATGTTAAACCAGAAAGCGAAGCGCAGCTCGCTGAACTGTTCTTAGAATTCAAAACTAAACCTAAAGACGGCAAGAAAAAATCTGCCGGCCGAGGCGCGCGCAAAGTTGCCCGCAAAACAGCACGCAAAGCTACGAAGAAATCAACCGCAACAGAAGAATAATGAACCAAATACAGAAATATTATTTTCTTGGATTAGCAGCAATTGTCATAGCTCTTACTGCTGGTTTTGGTTTGAATCACTTTCTTAAGAAAAACCAGATTGAAATCCATTCCAACCGCAAAAGCGCTGAAGCAAAAACTCCTGACAATAACAACATCAAACAACAGGAACAAACTCCCCCGGCCAACGAAGTCACTGAAGTAGTGCCAAAAGAAACTGTTCAAAGCTTAATCGCGAGCGGCAAAGCGCTACATATTCCAATTTTGATGTATCATCATGTTGGAGTCGCCCCTGAAAATGCAGACGCCACACACAAAGGCCTCACAGTTAGCCCAGAAGAATTTACGGCGCAAGTGCAGTGGTTAAAAAATAACGGTTACACAGCAATTAGTTTTGAAGATCTCTACAAACATCTCACTAAGCAGTCGCTTGCCTGGCCAAGCAAGCCTGTAATCTTTACCTTTGACGATGGTTACGCCGACGTATTTCAAAACGCCATTCCAATTTTAGATAAATATGGGTACAAGGGCACATTCGCAATCATCACTTCTTTTCCTGGTCAAACCCAGGGTGATAATGTATATGCAACCAGGGAAGACATTATGGCTGCCAGTAAAAATAGAGAAGAAATTGTTTGTCATTCTCGGAATCATTTTGATGCATTCAGTCCCAAATTTGACGACGCATATATGTTGCAAAACTTTTCCGGTTGCCAGCAAGATATCCATGCGTTTATCGGCACCTCACTTCCCTACTTAGTCTACCCATATGGACATTTTACAGATGTCGAAGTGGAGCAAGCCAAAAAAGCCGGCTTTGTGATGGCCTTTACGACGCGCGAGAGCAGCTACTTAAACACAGAAGACCTGATGCACGTGCCGCGCGTACGCGTAAACCCAAATGAAAGCATTGAAAAATTTGCTGAGAAGCTCAAGGAATAATTTCATAACTCTAGTGTATAATATATCTGAAAGGTCGAGTTAAATCCGGAATTATCTAATTTTCAAAAATTTACTATGACTCAAAAAATTATCACTTTTTTGGTATCTGCTGTCATGATTGGATCTATTGCGACACCAGCTCTAGCGACTACCCAAACTTCACACGTAACCAATCCTAATCTAAACACAGCTTGTATCGGTACAGCGGTTACTGCAAGAGAAACTGCTATCAGCGCGGCTTATACCACTTACAGCAAAGCCATTGCTGATGCTTACAAGGCTCGCGGTACTGCCCTTACCAGTGCTTGGTCATTGACCAACTGGCAGGAAATTAACAATGCAGTGAAAGCAGCATGGAAAGCTTTCAAAACCAGCAGTAAGACTGCCACAAAAAACTGGCAAACTGGCCGCCGCACAGCTTGGACGCAATTCAATAAAGACCTTCAAGGCTGCCATGCCTCATCAAGTGTACAAAACTCCGAATCTGTTAATGATGAGCCGGTCGGGCAATAACCTATATTCAAAAAAAATCGCCACTCTTCACTGAGCGGCGATTTTTTATTTTTTATAAAGGACAAACTTCTGTGCAAGGCGTTGGTGAGAATAAAGTTCCCAAATCCCCTTCCAACCTGTATCCAGAATTTAATAACGTTTGCATTTCATAAGTACTAGTAGTGTAGAAGTGTTTATTTTGCGAAAAATTATACAGTCTATACAAAGTGTATTCTGGTCTCACTCTTAAAGCAGGATTAGCAGCGTCACCATTTGTTGTTGTTGAAGGTGGCGTATCCACCTGTATGTATCCCATGATTCCTTCCAACACAAAACCAGCATGTTGTTGTACATACTGTGCTTCGGAATTATCAGTAGTGTAGAAATGTTTTTGGCCTTTTGGATCCCACATTCGAATTACACTTTTAGTTCCGTTTTGTTGTGATGATTCTAAATACCCTAAAACTCCCTCTAAGATGTAACCGGACTTTTCCGCGCTTACAGTCTCTGCATAACTAGTAGTATAAAAATGATCATTAATTTTCTGATTATACATTCGGTAAAAAACTAACTGCGAAGGGCTTGAAGGATCAGCTACAACAACAGCCTGGGCAGTTGAGGCAAAAGTTGGTGTCATTAAAGTGACTAGTGAGGCAATAGTAATTAATATCGATTTTATATTTCGCATAGTTGTGGCTTAATGGTTAGTAATTAAGACGCCATTTAGTGATGGTTGTTACATTAATCCTACCACGCAGGACTTGAAAAAATCTACCAAATACGCTAGAATGCCATAGTATTTACCACTGATTCAGTTTTGAATTACCGTTTGGGTCGGTAGCTCAGTTGGTAGAGCAGTGGCCTTTTAAGCCATTTGTCGCGGGTTCGAGCCCCGCCCGACCCACCATTAGCGAATCGTTTAAACCGCCGCGTGGCGGTTTTTTTATCTAAACTTTAGAAAAACTTTATGTGGAATTGAGGTAGTGTATGTTATGTTGACAAAGCGTCCTAGTGAGCGTTAAAATAATTAAACGAAAGGCAAAAGTATGGACAAAGACCTCAAACAACATCTTGAAAAGATGGAAAAATCAATTGTGAACAAAGTCGAAATAAAAATCGACAGTGCAGTAGATCAACTTGCCCAAATAATTGCCGAAACAGTCGCCAATCCTCTTCAAAAACACATGGAAGAAACCCGCGATCATGCCAGCATTAGGCAAGATGTCGCATTATTGAAGCACGACATGAGCATCGTCAAGAAAAAGCTCAATATTCCTGCAACAACATAATTTAAAATTTAAACCGCGCATCAGTGCGGTTTTGTGATAATATAAACTTATGATTTTAGAAACTTTTGATCAATTTCTAGATTACGAATTACTCGACACTGGTGATGGTGCGCGTTTGGAGCAATGGGGTTCGGTTCGATTAAAGCGACCTGATCCACAAATAATTTGGCAGCAAAGTTTATCTGGCCGCGAATGGTCTTTGGCGAACGCAGAGTTTATTGGTAGCAGTGAGCGCGGTAAATGGTCACGGAAGTCTTCGGTCCCAGAAAAATGGGATGTTTATTTTCGACCAGATATAAAACTCGTTGCAAAATTAACGCCGTTCAAACACACTGGAATTTTTGCAGAACAAGCAGCCAATTGGGAATGGATGATGAATTTAGTCGGTCAGGCTAATGCTTCCGCTTCAGGGCCGCTGAAAATTTTAAATTTGTTTGCTTACACGGGCGGCGCAACTATGGTGCTTACCCGCCTTGGACATTTTGTTACTCATGTTGATGCCAGCAAGCCTGCTATAGCATGGGCAAAAGAAAATCAGGCAGCGAACAAGTTTGAGCCTGATTCTATCCGCTGGATTTTAGATGATGCTGCAAAATTTGTAACACGCGAACTTAACCGCGGGGAAACTTACGATGGCATAATCATGGATCCACCAGCATTCGGCCACTCCCCTTCTGGCAAGACTTGGAAATTCAACCGCGACCTGCCTGAACTTTTGAAACAAAGTGTAGCGCTACTTTCTGAAAATGCAAAATTTTTACTGATTAATGGCTACGCAACCAATTCTTCCTCCCTCGCACTTGGTAATGTTTTAGAAGATGCCATGACAACGCGCACAGATTTAAAAGGCCAGATCGAATTTGGCGAACTGTGCTTAAAACATAAATTTGGACAAAAAAAATTGCCCGTTTCTGAAGAACCGGGCAGTCGAAAGATATCGACAGGGATTTTCGCACGTTGGAAAGCAGAGTGAACTACAACTGTTCCTCAGCCTTTTCATCCAACATCAATGCTTGAGGCGGCTTGACGAAGTTCTTGACCTTTTTCAACAATTCTTCGGGTACGGGTTCTCCGGGCATGAATGAAAAGAGATCCTTATAGCCGCTAGCGTGTATTGTTATTACAACAGGAGTGCTAGTTAAATTGACGAGCAATTTACAAGCTAAGTTAGGGTCGCCGCCGATCGTTTGATCCAATAAAGATATGTTGTATACCTGGTTCTGAGCCTCAACTCCTACAAAGGAAAGATAAGGAGACCAGCTGGTAAAACCTTCTTCATTGGTATTGACGTCGATGGTCTTAACCTTAAACGTGCAGTATAGACAAACTGCTTGTAGAATCTCATCAAATATTACTTTTGATTGAAGAGATTTAATTCTCTGCTGATATGTCGCAATCTTAGAATTGCGAACTAAATACATTGAACCAGCGCCGATCACCAGCCCTACCAACCAAACTACCACATAACCAACCATAGTTTTTCCTCCAATTTAATATCGAGATTTTGGCACACAAGCTGTAAAAAGCTTGCGCGCTTTTATCTAGATACTAAAATTTTATATCGACAATTCCTGTTGTGGGTTTCGAACTTTCTTACGACGAGTTAACCAACTATACAAAACCGGTGTGGTGAACAAAGACAAAATACCTGAACTTAAAATACCGAAGATTACTACCAAAGACAAGCCACGCCAGAAAGGTGAGAATACAGCCAATGGCAACAACCCAGCCAAGGCTGTAACCTTGGTCAAAATAATTGGACGGAACCGAATACCAGACGCAATGGCAATGGCTTCTTTTTTATCCATGCCTTGTTTTACTTTGCGGTTCGCATAGTCAATTAAGAAGATACCCACATTTTCAGCAATACCGATTACCATCAAAATACCGATTGTTTCCAAGAAACCAAACTGGCCGCCAGCAAAGAACGCTAATGCAGGAAATACGCCAATCAAAATTAACGGAACTGCGAATAAAATAATTAACGGTTGCACAAACGACTTAAAGAAGATTACAAACACAACGTAAGTCGCAATCAAGGATAGCAAAATCGCAAGGAACAATTCTTGGAATGATTTTTCAAATTCATTTACACCAACACGGTCATCAAAAGCGTGGTCAGATACACCCAAATCGCCAGTATGTGATTTAGCCCAATCAGTAATTTTACGTTGTACATTAATCGCATCGCGGCTGTCTTTAACGCGCGCGCTCACCTGCTGGTAACGCTCGCCTTCCGCACGACGAATTGATGAAGGCACAATAGAATCATTTACATCTGCAATATCTCCAAGCTTAACACCGCCACGAGGACCGTAAACTGTCAGAGCGCGCAAAGCATCAACACTGCTTGGTTTTGTATCTGCAGGCAAACGCACCACGGCATCAAGTTCACCTACACGGAACAAAGTTTTCTCACCAAGCAAACCATTGACCTGACCATAAACTGCTGCCGGGCTTAACCCAAATTCCGCTAATTTGTCCTGATGCACAGAAACCAGCAATTCGTTATTACTAATATCGTTATCAGTTAGGACACCTGCGACCTCGCTATAAGAACGCAATTGGTCGGCAATTTTTTGGCTGGCTACTTTTAATTTTTCTGGGTCATTTTCAAAAATTTTAACTATAACTGGATAGGCTTCTTCCGGTGGGCCAGCACCAAATTCTGTTGCCAGTGCACGGTCGCCATACTTTGCCTGAATTTCATCTTGTAATTTCTTTGCAATTTCAGAGCTCTTCACATCACGCTGATCAGTTGGCTTCAAAGAAATGAACACAGTCAAAGAATCTTGACTGCCTTGACCATTCAGATCCTGATAAAAGAAATTCTTTAACTGATCTACATGATTCTTCAAAATATCTTCAACATCTTTAGTTTGGGCAGCAAGTTGATCAGGAGTTTGGTTAGCAGGGCGCGGTACAGAAATTTGCAAGTACTCTACATCATTAGGTTTGGCAAATTGTACTTGGCGAACTTTTCCACTTGTAAACAACGAAGCAGAAATGGCAATCGGAACTGCGAGACCCAAAACAATTACCACGACCTGCAACCAAGTGTGTTTTAAAATATAACGATTAGTGCGAATAAACCAGCGCGCTACTCCCCACAAAGTGTGAATATCATCTTCGTCGTGGAGATGCTCAGTTGGTTTGGCTTTCAACAACTTAGCAGCTAGCCACGTCAAAAAGATGAACGGCACAAAGTATGACGCCACTAATGCTGGGAATACGGTGATTGGAATATATTTGATAATTTCGCCAAACGTTCCTGAAACAACACTAAAAGGAATGAATACGATTAATGAGGTTAGAACAGCGACAAATAAACCTAAGCCGATTACATCTATGGAACGAAGTACAGCGTTTTGGCCTTTGAAGCCAATTTCCATATAACGCTTAATCGACTCAAGCACAACGATGGCTGGATCCACAATCAATCCCAAAACTAAAATGAATGAGAATAACACCAATGTGTTCAGTTGTACCCCGGCAATCTTTAAGTAGATAAATGTGAATAGCAATGACAACGGAATAGACACGGCGGAAATTAAAGCGCTGCGCCAGTCTAAGAATAGCAACATTCCAATAATCAACAGCCAAATACTGCCGAAAACAAAGCCTAATACGCCAATTGGATTATCTCCCCATTTTTCACCTACGGCGGCGCCAATAATTTCATCTACTTGTCGCTGTGACTCCTTTGCCTGGTCAAACACAAGTGCGTAACTAACATTGCTATTTTCTGCCTTTGTATCATTAACAACTTTTTCTACATCTTTTCCAACTTTTAAGATGTCAGCATTGCTATCAACTTTAATTTGATACAACACTGCTGGTTGAATTTTAAATTTGTTTTGCGATTCGTCTAAGTATCCAACGCGGTTTACTTTTCCTGCGTCGTCATAGCCTAAATAGACATTTGCAATAGTTGAAAGTTTTACAGTTTGACCTCCATTTGGCGCAGTCAAAGGCAAGACAATATTAATATTACGGATGTCTTCCAACGACTTTACTGGTGCTTCTCCGGAGATAGGAATTTTTTTGCCATCAATAACACTGTCACCTAAAGGAAAGCCAACATCGGCAGCGGTAATCTGCGCGATAATTTCCGGATACTGATACTGTGGCGGTAAATCAATGTACAATTTATTCTTAATACCACTGATATCTTCGAAACTTTTTACACCTTTCACTTCTAAAACTTTGTCATGCAAAGTCTGAGCCTGTTCTTTTAAATCTAAAACAGAAAGTGGTCCGGTCACAGCTACGAAAAATGGTGCACCGCCAGTTTCCGGAACAATAACATCGGGTTCTTTAACTCCTTCCGGTAAAGTTACTGAGGCAAGTTTAGTTCGCGCATCTTGTACTGCTGTGTTTGTATCAACTCCTTCATTAAAAGTCAGTAGCACAACAGAAACATTAGCTTGCGAAGTAGAGGTAATTTCTTTAATGCCTTTTAAATCACGCAGGGCATTTTCTTCTGGAACGGTCACGGTATCATTTACAGTTTCTGGTCCTGCTCCAGGAACTACAGTGGTAACAATAGCGATAGGAACTTTAACTTCGGGAAAACCTTCCACATGTAAATACCAGAAACTACCGGCTCCCACGACAACAATAATTGCCAACAGAAGTGCTGTAAGCTGTTTTTGTTCTAAGAAGAACTTTACAATACGTGCATTTAAGCCAAATTTCGGTTGATTGGAATCCATAAAAACTTAAGATAGATAATTAAAAAGACCCTTAAATATACCGAATTTAAGGGTCTTTGTCAAGAAATTTAAGCAGTCATTTTCCAACTATTAAACTCGCTCTGGCAGCTATCACGGATTTCAATTAAATCCAAAAAGGTATTCATTTGCCGCTGGGAAATAGTCCCACCACCTCTAATAATGCCAATGAGATGATCTCTATAAGCATTCACATCATTATTTTCATTCATGCAGCCGCCAAACGCGCTGGATTTGAGAGAATAGATTTTATGACCATAAGTTCCTGCTAACGCTCCGATGATCAAAATTATAAAGCCGCCTATCACTAATTTGTTTAATGATAAATTAAATTGCGTTGGTGAGCTTTTCATATCCCGGTTTAAATTAATTGTTAAATTTTTATTCAGCGGTGCGATCCGAAACGAACCGACCAATTAGAATCAAAAAGATGACGGGTAGCACCAACCAAACAAATCCCGCGTTGGGATGCAAGAACAGAAACTGAATTAAAGGAGTAAAAGTATTTTTGATCTGGTCAGGTAAATAATTCAAGACGATGTTAATAAGCAAACCAACTTGCATTATGGTAAAAATTAAGACAAAGGGTAATGACAAAAGCTGTCTTCCATCAATTGAACTTTTGAATGCATAACGACCTAGGAAAACAAAAAATATTAAAAACAAAATAACGAACGCTGCCAAGTCAGCCAAAGTAGCAGTGCCAAAATTTACACGCTCCGAAATTAGTTTTGTAAAAAATGGAGCCTGGATAACGAGTAACTGCGCCATATATGTGCTAACCAAAATTGTTAGCATGCGCCCGCGTCCGGCCGCAAAAGCAAACAATACGCTGGCCACGAGCCAGAATCCCAAAATAAAAATATCCCAAGATGGAGAGTGCCAGTTAAAAGTCTTTATTAAAAATTCAATTTGTGCCATTTTGTTTCAATACGTATCGATTTTCTATATTATACCACAAAAAAGAGGCTGTCACGATTGAGGTCGTGCACAGCCTGCTAGTTGTTCAGTTGCTTGTTCTATTTTTTGGTCATCGGCTCAGCTTAGCCGGTTTTGGTGACGGGCTACATACTTTTTGAGCATGGCCCTTGAGATCTTCGATTTGGCATTATTTCGCTCGTTATCCCCTCCTTTTAGCCGTTGAGAATTTTCCATAGCGAGATCTATAACCTCGTTGATCAGTGATCGAATAACTTCGACACCATGATCATACAACACTATACGAGTGGGCGGGTTTTTGAACGCGCCGTTTATTTTTTTCATGTTTCCTCCACATGTTACAAAACTAGAAATTATCTTTTATGGAATCCCAAAAAGTTTTATTTACCTCGACGGTTTCACCTTTTATGTCTGCGAGCTCTTTCAAAAGTTCGGCTTCTTTCTTGGTGAGCTTGTTTGGGATAACCACGCGCGCAGTGATTAATAAATCTCCACGCCGTCCCCCGCGGCCGGCGCCCACTTCTGGAACGCCTTTACCGCCAACCTTAAAAACTTTTCCCGGCTGAGTACCGGCAGGAATTTTTAATTCAATGTCGCCATCCAAGGTTGCGACTTTAACTTTTGTTCCCAGCGCAGCCTGCGTAAAGCTCACCGGAATTTCTTTTAACAAAGTTTGCCCATCCCGCACGAATTCTTTTGACGGGCGAACTCGAATCAATAAATATAAATCACCAGGGTCGGAATTACGATACCCCAATTCTCCTTCGCCATTAATGCGAATGCGTTGGTTACTATCTATGCCGGCAGGAATTGAAACTTCCAAAGTTTTTTCCTGACGCAGAATGCCCTCGCCCTTACAAGTTTTACAAGGAACTTCCGGAACTTTGCCATCACCGCCGCAGCGATCACAAGTTTTACTAGAAGCAACTGCGCCAAAAATTGTATTACGCTGAGTCCGGATTTGCCCTTGTCCATGACAAACTGGACACGTATCAATTTTAGTGCCTGGTTCGCCACCACTACCATTACAAGTTTTACACTTATCTTTTTTCTCAAGTGTGATGGTTTTCTTCACGCCAAAAACAGCCTCTTCAAATTCAATTGTGAGAGGCATTTCTAAATCGATACCACGGCGGTTAGCTTGGCGCGAATCCCGCGAGCCAAACAAATCACCAAAGATATCCCCAAGATCAAATTCAACACCACCCTGGCCAAAGCCACCAAAGCCGCCGCCAAAAGGGTTGCCGCCAGCACCGCCAAAACCACCAAAACCAGGACCACCGCCCTGGCGTTGTGCTTGCTCAAAAGTTTGGCCGTATTGGTCGTACTGACCGCGCTTTTCAGCATCTGATAAGACCTGATAAGCTTCGTTTACTTCCTTGAATTTAGCGTCATTTCCCTCGCCTTTATCGGGATGGTACTTATGAGCCAATTTACGGTAAGCTTTTTTGATGTCATCTGCAGAAGCCGATTTTTCGACTCCTAAAATTTTATAATAATCGTCTGCCATTGACTGAAATTTTGAATTTTGAACTTAAGGGTTTATAATTTTAATGGGTCTAATAGTTGAGGGCTCGCAACCAAATTTGGTCATTCGGCTAACGCACTATCAGGAGGACACCTATGAAACCACCCAAGCGTCGATAGACGCACGAGTGCCAAAAATTGATACGATCATCAATCAAAGGTAGAATTTGTTTTTTCCACTGAACTACCCTCCTCCTACGGCGACCAGCCCCCGACTGGCCGCCCCTCTTTTTTTATAATTTGTTATTTAGTTTCGTCTTTACCGTCTTCGTCTTTAGGAACTTCTGTGTATTCTGCATCTACGGGTTTTTCGTCACCTGGAATTTCTTTTTCTTGTGGATCTACTGTACCAGCATCGCCTGGTTGCTGGCCGCCTGCTTCGTACATAGCTGCACCAACTTTTTGGATTGCATCTGAGAGTGCTTGCAACTTAGTTTGAATTGCTTCCACATCTTCCTTGTCTTTAACTTCTTTCAATTCTGTGATCGCAGTTTCAACTGCGGTTTTATCTTCTGCTTTTACTTTATCGCCGGCATCTTTAAGAGTTTTCTCTGATACAGCAATGAGTGTGTCAGCTTCGTTGCGCTTGTCTACCAATTCACGACGCTTACGGTCGTCAGAAGCGTGCGCTTCCGCTTCCTGCTTCATGCGTTCAACATCTTCTTTTGAAAGAGAAGATGAACCCTGAATAGTAATGTGCGCATCTTTGCCTGAAGCTTTGTCCTTGGCAGTAACTTTTAGAATACCGTTGGCGTCAATGTCGAAAGTAACTTCCACTTGCGGAACACCACGAGGCGCTGGTGGAATACCGTCCAAGTTAAATGTCCCGAGCGATTTGTTGTCAGCAGCAAATTCGCGTTCCCCTTGCAAGACATGTACTTGCACAGATGGTTGATTGTCAGCAGCTGTGGAGAAAACCTGCGACTTTGAAGTTGGGATAGTTGTATTGCGGTCGATCAATGGAGTACGAACACCACCCAAAGTTTCAATACCGAGAGTAAGAGGAGTTACATCGAGCAACAAAATTTCTTTGCCTTGTACTTCCCCGCCGAGTACGCCGGCTTGTACAGCTGCGCCCTTAGCTACTGCTTCCATTGGATCGACACCGCGTTCCACTTGCTTGCCAATGTAGTCTTCTACGAATTTTTGAACAGCAGGCATGCGGGTTGGACCACCGATCAAAATAATTTTATCGATAGCTTGTGGAGTTAAGCCAGCGTCTTTAATTGCTTGTTCAACAGGAGCGCGCATCTTAGAAATAATTGGTTTTACCAAATCTTCTAATTTTGCACGAGTAATCTTCATTTCTAAGTTTTGAGAACCAGATTCATTTTGTGCAATAAAAGGCAGAATAATATCAGTTTCCAAAGTTGTGGAAAGTTCAATCTTCGCTTTTTCAGCTGCTTCGCGGACACGATTCATAGCCATTTTGTCTGCGGTCACATCAATTCCAGATTGATTTTTAAATTCACCGGTAATGTAATCAATCAAAGCAGCGTCCATGTCTTTACCACCGAGAGCAGTATCACCAGACGTAGACTTTACTTCAAAAGTAGCCTGAGTCTTACCGTCTTCTTCCATTTCGGAAAATTCCATGATAGTCACATCCAAAGTTCCGCCACCAAGGTCGAACACTAAAATCTTTTGGTCAGCCTGGCCAGTTTTGTCGATACCATACGCAAACGCAGCCGCGGTTGGTTCGTTAATTACACGAACGACCTCAAGACCTGCGATTTCACCGGCTTGCTTAGTTGCCTGACGTTGAGCGTCGTCGAAATAGGCCGGTACAGTAATAACGGCTTTCTCTACTTTATCGCCCAGGTAGGCTTCTGCGTCACGCTTAATTTTTTGCAAAATGAACGCGCTGATTTGTTCAGGACTGTATTCCTTACCAGCAATGTTGTATCGAAAATTCGTACCCATTTTGCGCTTGGCTTCGAATACTGTCCCTTCCGGGTTAGTTACGGCCTGACGGCGTGCTGGTTCACCAACAAGGAGTTGGCCATCTTTTGTGAATGCAACGTACGATGGGAAGGCTTTACCGCCTATGCTATTCCCTTCTGCTGCAGGGATGATCACTGGCTTGCCGCCTTCAATTGCAGCTGCAGCCGAGTTGCTAGTCCCTAAGTCTATTCCTATAATTTTTGGCATATGTTTAGTTCTGATTAATTATCTTGATTATTCTTCTGTTTGGAAACCCATTGGTTTCTGTTGAGTTTGATTCGGTTGTGCTTTTGGTAATTCGGTTTTTAATTCACCATACTGCTTTTCGTAAGCTTCGATGGCGTTGTTGAGCACCATAGCGAATCGCTTGGCATGTTTCGGCGCGAGTGAATACTGACGCGCGTTGTTGCCGGACATCAGCAGCATTATGAATTCTTCTTCACCGGCATTTAAATTGATGTTGCTGATTGTAAATACATTTGGCTCCAAATTAATTTGGATTTGTTGTTGTTCTGGCATTGTTTTAAAGTTATTTTGTTACTAAGACTGCGAGGATGATTAGCAAGACAATTGCTACCGCTCCAAAAATTAATCTTAGCTTGATACCTTTGAGGCCTGCATGTTTAAATTCGAATGGTAATTTACTTCCTACAAATTTATATGGTGCATATTGATTCCGCTGCCAATCTTCCAAGTCGCCCATATATTCTTTTGCTTCTTTAGCTTTTTGATCTTTTGCCATTTTTATCCTTCCCACCCATAAGTTTTTCCGTTGAGTTCACACTCTCCCACCAGTGGATTTGTGGAGACTGACTTACCACCTTTAGCGAAACAGTCTTGGTATTGCTGACGCATTTCGTCAATTGTTTTCGGTGGATTTGGATTGACATAAGTCATGTAGCCAACAAATATTCCGTATATACTTAGTGCGATGGCAATGGTAACTAGAGAAATTCTTAAAAGTCTCATATTATTGCTGTTTACTAATTACCACTTGGCTCGGTCGGATGACTTTGCCATTTATCTCATATCCTGTAAGTAAAACCTCAGTAATTAGACCATCTTCCTCCCCTACAACCTCACGAATAGCTTCATGAAGATGAGGATCAAATTTTTGTCCCACATCAGCTTGCACCGGTTTTATACCCATCTCTCCTAAAGTTTGTCCCAATTGATTCATTGTATGTTGGATTCCTTTTAACCAATTTGGATCAACGTCTTGTGGAACATGTTTAAGACCTTGCAATAAAGTATCTAGCGTTGGTAATAGTTTTACAATCGTTACTTCTTTTGCAAAATCGAGAATGTCTTTCTGCTTTTCTTCTTCGCGCTTCTGATAGTTTGCAAAGTCAGCTTGCGCACGCTGCCATCCGGCTAAGTTCGTCGCGGCTTCTTCCTGTGCTTCCGCAAGTTGGCGTTCGAGATCACTCGACTGAACATCATCTTGCAATTCTTGTTCGTCTAAATTATTTTCGTCCATCTATTTCAAAATTAAGAATAAGAGAAATACGGCGGCGCCTCCACCAATTAACTTAGTAATGTATTCCATCAACGAAATATTTTTCTGGTACTGCATAGCCTTCGGACCGATCAAACCAATCACACCTTTCTTACCAGATGGCAATTGCAATCCAGAAACAATCATGGTGTAGTCAGAATTTTTGGAAAGCGTTAATTCTTTCCCGATAAATGTCGTAGGCTGTTCGTCACGGTAGTTAGTTAGCATTTCGTCTGCGTATTCATCGATGTTGTCAAAAAACTCTGCGATCTCACGGGCATCTTCGGGAAGCAACGAGTGATTGTCCATTATATTAGACAAACCAACTGTAGAAATTTCTTCCGGGAAAACTGCAAAGCTGGCTTGCGCTGTATGCGCGGATAAAACTTTCGCAATGCGGCGACCGATTTCAGCATTTGCTGCTTGGAGTTTTAGAATCTCAGTGCGTAATGTTTCCTGCTCGCGCATCGAAAGTTTTACCCGGTCCATCAGTTGGTTAACAAAATAGCGGAAACCTTCATCAGTTGGCACGCGTCCAGCGCTAGTATGCGGCTGACGGATGTAGCCCATCGACTCGAGGGCGGCCATTTCGTTACGGATCGTTGCTGAGCTAAGACCGAAGTCAAATTTTTCCACTAAGTCCCGACTAGCTACTGGCTGGCCTTCTTCACAGTTTAGTTTTACGATTGCAGCCAAAATTTTGGCTTGTCTTTGCGATAATTCGTCCATTTGTAAGAAGCGAATTTAATAATTTTTGACACTAAAATCAGTATAAAACTGAATTAGCACTCTGTCAAGTAGAGTGCTAACTTTCCTGCTAATTTTGCCAGGCGTGCTAAAATGATTCTATGACTAAATCGAGGCAGCTATGGCGCTGGGCTCTAATTATCCTGCTAATGGTACTAATTTTGGCAGGTGGTGGAGTCTGGTACGCTAAAGCTGGCAACAAATCTGTCCCGGTTATTTCCCAAGCACTGGATCGCCTCTCGGATAACAAAGACGAACCTGCGCAACCGCAGCAGCAAATAGAATTTAAAAACTATGGCCCGGCGCCAGAGTTTCCCAAAAACACCAAGTGGCTTTCGGGCGATGCCCAAAGTATGGCCAGCCTGAAAGGCAAAGTTGTAATGGTGAGTTTTTGGACTTACGCGTCTATGAATAGTTCGAGCACTAATCCGACTTTGAACAATTGGCAAAATAAATACCGTGACAACGGTTTACAAATTATTGGTGTGCATACGCCGCAGTACGCGTTTGAAAAAATTAGTGACAACGTAACTAATGCTATCAAAACTCAGGGCATTAATTTTCCAGTTGTCCAAGACAACGACTACAAAATTTGGTCAGCGTATCATAATCAGTTTTGGCCAGCGATTTACTTAGTAGATCCGAACGGGAATATTGTTTATACTCATTACGGTGAAAGTGATTATGACACAATTGAAAAAGCCACTCGTAAAGTGTTAGGGTTGGATGGAAATTACACTCCCCCACCAGCAGCAGCACAGGACCAATCGCACACTCCGCAAATATATTTAGGTCTCGCCAAGTTAACACAATTTGGCAACAGTGAAAAAGCTGCGACCACTGAACAAATTTTTTCTTATCCCAAAAAACTTGGTGACAGTAAATTTGCCCTAGAAGGACAATGGGTATTCAACCAAGAAGCCGCTATCCATACCAATGGCTTTGCCCGCTTAAAATTAAATTTTGATGCCGCCAAAGTTTTCATGGTAGCCCAATCTGCAGAGCCAACTACAATCAGAGTATATGTAGATGGTGTTTTAGTTAAAGGAGTTGTGGTTTCAGATTCGCAGTTGTATCAACTATATGATTCATTGGCAGGAGGCAAACATACTCTTGAATTAGAAATTCCCGATAAAGGTTTTCAGGTTACCACATTTACTTTTAGCTAAGAGGAAAACTTTAGTCTATTCATATTTTTTTAAGATCTTACAATTAGACTTTAAATGTAAAAACTCGAGTAGGTATTGCCGTGGCTCGAGTTTTTGTGTGTAATTTTATCTTTTCAAAAATCAAGGGGGTTTAAATGACAAAACCAAGAACATGGTATTTAACTGCATCATTCGATACGGCGTTTGCTTATCGCAAGGATGGCAGTATCTTGGATGAAAGTGTATTTGCTAAACATCATTTACATCGGGCGCAACACTATCACATTGCGCGTGAGGAATTTGGCTTTCAGCAATTTCGTGATGGCATTATTTGGTCACAGTTTATAACTGGGTCATGTCAGGCAGATTGGAGCAAGTTTGAACATCATTTGGAAGAACTTGCGAAGCTGAGCTGTCTGAATGGTCAACCAGAAATCGATTTGGTGTTGTTACACTATGGCATGCCGCATTTGCAAGCTACGGATATGCTCAACGGGCGCTTCGCAGACTTCCTGGAACTAATCGCTTATTTAGTTACGACTAAATGGCGGGAATGTTTCAGTAGTTATGTGGTGTCCGTAGAAAACGGCTATGCGACTGCCATGCAAACCGATTTGCAACAATGGCGCTATAGCGAAACGGTTGCAGAGAAAAAACTATCCTGGTGGGAATTATTTGAGATGCGCATGAAGGCGGTCATCCGCATGGCAAAAGCTCTCAAGCAATTCGATCCGAAAACACCCAGGCTGGCATGTGAGCCGTTTTACAAAAGCGATGTCAGTTTTCGTGACCAGGTTCGGTCTTTGCGCACCATGCTCGGATATCCGGACAAGGTTGCTCAAAAATTTTCTCCCAGCCAGGCAACAACTTTTGGAGGTGAACCTGATTTGCTGACCGACATCGGAGTAAATTACTACGGCAATCAGGCGGATGATTTTGATAATCCGCAATGGCCACTCTCGAAGTTGTTGCTGCGGGCATGGAAACGATTTCCAAATTACAATCTGCGCATTGCCGAAACCGGTAATTGCCAGGTTGAAAACCTGGGGATCAGCACTGAACGTTGGCTGGAAATGCTCGATCACGAACTTAACCTGGCTAACAGCCAAGGTGCGAACGTGCAAAACGTTACCTGGGCACCGTTTCTTACCATCGAAGACTTTACCGAACCGGGGATACTATCACCGGGATCGTTAATGGATTCGCAAACATTACGCCCAGATCCACAACTCGTAAAAGTGGTAAGGCAATACACAGACAAAGCAGCTGCTCTCCTACAACAGGGCAGCTTTTTTTATCTAGAGTTTATTTTAATTCAATTAAATCTGCTAAATTAGCGATTCCGAAAGGTACAATCATTTCTTCCTGGGAAAGCCCACCATGCAAACCGCGTTGCTTATATTCTCGCTTCCCTTCCGGGGCAAACCACACCTGATAGTGCGGGAATGGCAAAATTAAAACATTGCCGGCCCGATTCCAAAAGCGTCTGGTGGGATGATATAATCCAAACAATCCCCGCTTCACCGCTTCTTCCGTTGTTAACACTTCAGCAATATCAGCTAACTCTTCCTGTAAATAATCAATTACTTTATGAATACGGTCAGGACGAATGTAAAGCAACACATCGTTGGGACTGCCGGTAGGAACAATTAGTTCGCCATCCTGATTGCGTTGCAAGTTATCCCAAACAATTGGAAAGTCATCCAGATAAATAAGATTGTCATGAGTCACTGAAATCTGGCCGTGGTCTGCGCTGAGAATTACTGTGATGTCGCGCGCGGCTTCTTTATCAAAATCTTGAAGTAAACCGTTGTACATCAGTTGAGAAAAAGATTGAATAGCCTGACGATGCTCTAAACTGTTCGGCCCGTACATATGAGCTGGTTTATCAATTTCGTCAGTATAGACATGATAAAAACCCCGCCCTTGTTCAGATAACAAAGATTGTTTCAGAAGTGCAACCAACTCACGACCGTCATCATAACCAATCATTCTGCTACCGCGCTGCACAGCATCGCGATAGACAGAAGGTAAATAACCTTTAAACAAAAAAGCGTACGGGGTAATACCGTTCTCACCCAAGATCTCATATAAACTTTCGCGTTCATACAACATTTGCGGAGTGCCGCCAAGAGTGCTGAGGTGATTTATCTCTTCGAATTTGTTCGATCGGAACTGCATTGGCATAATTACTTTTTGAAATTCTTCGAAGTATGTAAACCACTCAACCAAACCATGCTCCTGAGGGGTATAGCCTGTATGAATTGTTGTCAGTGCAGCAGGTGTAGTCGACGGGAAAACAGAAGTAATTGGATAGACATCACCTCGCTTCATGAAGGCATCAAAAAAAGGCGTGCCGGTTCCATGTTCCAGCAAGTGACTAAACCCGAGACCATCAATAATTAATAATATAGTTTGTCGGCGCTCTTTGCCGTGAAAAAAATCCGTTGGGAAAGTGTGGCGCGCTGTTGGTATGTTGTAGATCGTACGAATTGTGGGTTCAATTTCTGCGATAGAATACCTGCCGTAATATGGATATACAAATGGGCCGTGTTTTTTCTCTTCTAAAATTTGATGCAATAAATCATGATGTACCATTACGAATCAATGGTACTGCTGATAGATAAATATAAAATGAATATGGGGTTTAGCTGTTGTGGAGCCGCTATAGCGGGCGTTTTTTGCTCACTTGGAGACCCTTGCTAGCCATCTCGTTAAATAACGCAGCCACTGGTTGGAGCTCGCCTTTGTAGTAAAGACCCACGGGATATTCGTCGCGACCCGCCTCACCTATTAACACGTTTTGCCAACCAACTTGATATTCATCACCATACCAACCCATTCCACAGATGGGATAACCTTCCTCGCGCAACTGCACCAAAACGTCGTAAGTTTTCTGGCAGATTGCTACAGCCAATTCTGGCACGCCATTAATTTCGGTATGCAACATGGGCAGTTGATACCGTTGATAATATAATTTGCTTAACTCATAGAGCTGATAGCGCTCTAGAGGGTCGAGTTGCTGGCCATTTTCCTCCAAATAAATTACACACCACGGATAATGATCGATCCCTAGAATTGTTTTAGAACTACTCCCCTGTTGCATAAACCATTCGTAGGATTGTTCTGGTAATCCTTGCTCGATTACAAACTGCTTCATAACTGGATCACGATGGCCAAAAATTAAATCCAGCAAAGCAAAACGGCGCAAATTAAATCGGAAGCTTTCTGCTTCACGCTGTGAGCCCGGCGTAGCGATTGCTGCTTCGAAACTTTCGTTTTGGACAAAAAGTAATTCTTGAGTTCGATTTTCTTCTTTCCAAACTTGCTCAATTTTTTGACGGGCTAAAATTGCGGCTTTGGCAATGTTGGTCGCAGCTCTCACAAAACTTTCATCATCACGCCAGTCAGAAGCTGTTTTAGTTTCATTCCACAAACCCATTTTCGCAGAGATGTTTGCGGTTACATAGGGTTCGTTGATGATGGTGTAAAAAGTAATTTCTGGAAAACGCTTTGCGAATGCTGCCGCGTACTGTGAAAATGCATCAGGAAAAAACTGATTTTGAAAATAAGGCTCATCACTATTTTGTTCATGGATCCAATCCGGCAAACCAAAATGGAGAAGATCGGCAATGATTGTGATTCCTAATTGGTTGCATTTGTGCAGAACTTTATCAAAAAATTCAAAATCATATTGGTTGTGTGCCAAGTACGCAGTAGAATACGGAATTCCAAAACGCAGCCATTTAATTCCAAGCGCAGCGATGCGCTCTAAGCGCCGCTCGTAATTTGTGTAAAAGTCGTGCGCTTCTTTTAATTGATTACGTCTAACACCGTCAGCAACTGGATCACTACTTTCAATGCCGGTATGGAAAATTCCGTCTTCGGGAAGTAACTTCATGATGCGAACGGTTTCTGGTGTCCATGACATTTTCACGCCGCGGTCCAGTAAGTCAGAGATGGCTCCTAACTTTGGTAATTTTATTTCTATAGAAAAAACTTGCGGCAACTTATCTTTTAACTGGCGCAGCGGGTACAAATAATCTTTAATCATTACTTATTCGTAACTTACCCAGATAAATTTAAAATGAAAAAGGATGCATGCTTGTTAGACACACATCCTCGTAGACGATCAACTGTTCGGACAGAAGATCGTTAAGTTCAGAATGAGAAAGTTTCGATGAGCCGGAATCGTAACACTCCTGCCCCTGACTGATTCCACAGATACCCAATTCCCACGCGCGGCCAGTTTTTACGAGGGAATTTGTATTCGAGCAAAGGACCTGTGGTCCAAGCTAGTGGCTTGGTCGCCGTTTTGCTTAAAACAGTTTCCCAGCCAGGAAAGAGCCCTCCAAGTCGGTCTTTCAGTTTCGCTTTCGCAAAAGTCTGATTCACGACGGTAATGTTTAAGTGGCGATTTCCCGGACTACCTCGAACAGTTCTTTCGAAATTGATAACCGGAGTGTTTGTAGCGATTGCACTAAACCCCGGAAATCGTTTCGGCAAGCTAAACGCATTAAAGACTTGCAGCCCTCCGACAACTGATGTGCTGTCTGTGCCGCGAACCTTGTCGTGCGTTTGCCGAAAACCAGCCACGCCGATTAAAGTCGTATGCTTAGTTTTCAGGAACCGTTTTCCACCCGTGACTAGAGCATTCCACGACAAGTTATTTGAACCGAAGATATTTTCGGACATCCAACCAGTCGGAGATGTAATAGTCACCCGCAACTGTCGCTGGGGGTTTGGTCCGGCGCCAGCAACGATTTCGCCATACCGAGCATCTGTCTGAATGGTCCAATCAGCAGTTGCCTTACCTTTTCCGTTTTGCTTGGATCCACTCTGGCCGAATGCTTTCGCACCGCCGGCTGCGCCGACTGACAAAACCAATGCCAAAGTGTAACCTGCAAACTCCAAGGCTTTCTGCAACGACCTCACTGGTGTACCAAATGGATACCTCCACGCCGTGAAAAGCCACGTCGGAGTAGCCAATGGCAACCGAGTCAAAGATAAAGCTTCGCCGATCAAGTTGTAACCTTTCTTCTTTGCCTTGTAACACATCATGAGTAGCATGAGTGCGCAGGAAATGAGATAGGCCACGGCAAGTGATTGCCATATCGGCGTACGATCAATCGGGACTTTGGCTGCACTAATCGCTGGAGAAAAAAATTGTTCTTGAGCTAAAGAAGTTGTTTCCATACTGAATCGGGAAATCTCAGCAGCCTTACCACCTCTTTTCTCAATATCCTGCATGCGCTCTGAAAGGCTGGCAGCTGTTTCGGTCGGCATAAGGCCGTAACGCGAAAAGCTTTCGATGGCATCCTCGGCGATCCTCATCTGGGCCAACCAAGTGTAGAACTGCTCAGGCTCGGCTTTCACCGGCATTGCCGCTTCGAGTTCCTTGATCTTAAGCACTAGTTGCGAAGTGTCTTTATAAGGATACAACGCCAGTTGTTTCTCACCTGTGGGATCGTTTTTGTTCTGCGCCCCAAACCAGAGGCACACGAAAAACACCAACATGATCAGTCCGCCGAAAACCATATGGAGCGTACTCCATTCTGATTTTTGTTCAGCCTGATCATAACGATAGTCAAAATGATTATTTCTCACTTCGACCTCCTGCTATTTGTGAAATTTTAAGCACTAGAATTCACTAACGCCGAGTCAAAAAGACTTATGAAAATAACACATTTTTAGCATTTGGTCAATTCGTTAAACGTTTATAAAATTATATCCGGCATGTTTATAAGTTTGCTGGATATCTCATAAATTTTTTTCTTAAGATTTTAGAAAAGTTTTAGTTTTTCTTGATCAGGACTTTATCGGGCTTATGTAATGATGAGGGTCATGGGCGGTTCGTCTAAGTAATTAAGACTCATCTCTACGAAAGGTGGAATTCGGGTGCAAGTCCCGAGCTGTCCACCACCTTGTGTAGAGTTTCCAAATATGATATCCTATAGCTACTTTCGTAGAGATGTGGGTCTTGCACCCAATTAGACGAGAAAGCCGCGCCAAATGGCGCGGCTTTTAATTTTGCTTTATAAATCTTTTACAAAATCTTTTTTAAATATTGGCCTGTGTAAGAGCCTTTGATTTTGGCCACTTCTTCAGGCGTCCCAGCAGCAATTAGTTTACCACCTTTGTCGCCACCTTCTGGACCCAGATCAATAATCCAGTCAGCAGTTTTAATCATATCTAAGTTGTGTTCTATGACTACAACTGTGTTGCCTTTTTCTACCAATTGATTCAAGACGTAAATTAAACGTTTTACATCGGCAAAGTGCAAACCTGTTGTAGGTTCGTCAAGAATATAGAGAGTGCGGCCAGTTGATGCACGAGAAAGTTCGGTGGCAAGTTTAATACGCTGCGCTTCCCCACCAGAAAGCGTCGTTGCGTTTTGACCAAGATGCATGTAACCCAAACCAACTTCGGAAAGCGTGTCGAGTTTGCGCTTTACTGGTGGTACATTGGCGTAGAAAATTTTCGCTTCATCAACAGTCATTTCTAACACGTCCGAAATAGTCTTGCCATTGTAGTGAATTTCCAAAGCCTCGCGGTTGTAACGCTTACCATGACACTCTTCACAAGTAATATACACATCTGGCAAGAAATTCATTTCCACTTTAATCACACCATCGCCCTGACATTTTTCACAACGACCACCTTTAACGTTAAAGCTAAAACGCCCAGCTTTGTAGCCCTTCATTTTGGCTTCGCGGGTATCAGCAAACAAGTCACGAATATAAGTGAAGATACCAGTGTAAGTTGCTGGGTTGCTGCGCGGCGTGCGACCGATTGGCGACTGGTCGATGTTGATCATTTTGTCGATATGGTCGATGCCTAACAATTTTTTGTGAGCGCCCGGCTCATCTTTGCTATTCCAAAAATACTTCGACAAAGCTTTAGCCACAATGTCATTCAACAAAGTCGACTTCCCGCTACCGGACACACCGGTTAAACAAACAAACTTAGCTAAAGGAATATCAACGTTAACATCTTTGAGATTAAATTCTGATGCACCCACGACCGAAATCTTTTTGCCATTACCGGCGCGGCGACGTTTTGGAACTTCGATCGTTTCTTTGCCCGATAAAAACTGACCAGTCACCGAATCTTTATTTTTCTCAACTTGTGCCGGGGTGCCTTCAGCCACCAGCTTGCCGCCGTGCTTACCCGCACCTGGTCCAATGTCTACCACCCAGTCAGACTCCCGAATGGTTTCTTCATCATGTTCAACAACAATTACGGTATTACCAAGATCGCGCAACTCTTTTAGTGTCTCAAGTAGGCGCGTGTTGTCACGTTGGTGCAAACCAATGGAAGGTTCATCTAATATATAGAGTACGCCGGTAAGTCCACTTCCAATTTGAGTAGCCAAACGAATGCGTTGCGCTTCCCCGCCAGACAAAGTGTCAGCACCACGATCCAAAGACAAATACGACAAACCCACGTTCAACAAAAACGAAATACGTGCAGTGATTTCTTTCAAAATTAAATTAGCAATCGCCATTTCTTTGGCGTTCAACTTCTTTGGCAGTTGCTCAAAAAACTTGGCAGCATCCTCTATAGACAAGGTAGACACATCCACAATGCTTTGGTCATCTATAGTAACAGCCAACACTTCTGGCTTCAAACGCTTACCATCACAAGTTGGACATTTGCGAATGCGCATGTAGTTTTCAATCTCACTGCGCATGTATTCAGAATCTGTTTCTTTGTACTTGCGTTCCAAATTTGGGATCACACCTTCGAAAGGTGCGTCGTATCCATTACCGCCAAAACGCGAGTCGCTAGGCATGCGAATTTTTTTGCCGTCAGTGCCATACAAAATTATATCTATATATTTCTTTGGCAAATCCGCCACTTTCGTTGACACAGAAAAACCGAATTCACGACCCAAACTTTCCAAAACTTTTGAGTACCAAGATAAGCGAGAAGTAGTTTTGCTCCAAGGCCGAATCGCACCTTCAGCCAATGTTAAACGAGGGTTTGGAATTACCAAATCTGGTTCAATTGTTAGCTTTGTACCAAGCCCTTTACATTCCGGACAAGCTCCGTGCGGTGAGTTAAAGGAAAATTCGCGCGGATCAAGTTCAGTCAAAGCAACAGCGTGACCATTCGGACATGCAAACTTTTGGGAAAAAGGAATCTCTTCTTTAATTTTGTCGCCATCCATAACAACAACGGTTGCCGTTTGATCACCATACTCCAAAGCTTTTTCTAAACTTTCGGAAATGCGGCCGCGGTCTTCATGGGCAATGGCAATACGATCAACAATTACATCTATACTGTGCTTTTTTTGCTTGTCTAAATTCAAACCTTGCGCTTCGTCAATGTCCATAATGGTGCCATCAACACGAACGCGGGCAAAACCGCTCTTCTTAACTTGTTCAAAAATTAATTTGTGCTCACCTTTTTGATCTTTGATAAACGGCGCCAACAACATAACGCGCTGACCTTCCGGCATGGTAAGTAATTGATCAACCATGGCTTGCAAAGTTTGACCAGTTACGCGCGCATTACATGTCGGACAGTGTGGAATCCCCGCCCGCGCGTAGAGCAAACGCAAATAATCGTAAATTTCAGTGACAGTTCCCACTGTTGAACGCGGGTTATGGCTAGCACTCTTCTGGTCGATCGAAATTGCCGGGCTTAAACCCTCGATTTTATCAACATCTGGTTTGTCCATTAAACCAATGAACTGTCGCGCGTAAGCCGAAAGTGACTCAACATAGCGACGCTGACCTTCGGCGTAAATCGTATCAAAAGCTAAAGATGACTTCCCGCTGCCGGAAAGTCCAGTAATAGTTATAAGTTTGCAACGCGGCAAGTCTAAATCGACATTTTTTAAATTGTGCTGGCGAGCGCCACGAATCACAATTTTTTCAGAATTGCCGAGTGAGTTAGTTTGTTTTTTAGGCATCAAATTTAGATAAATAAAAGATAAATTTCAACTTTATTAACCCTAGCAGATATTTTGACAAAAAACAAGAGCCAAGACCTCAATATGGGTCCTGGCTTGGAATTCCCGGAAACCAACCTTAGCTATTGTGCTTTTTTAAACACGAAATCCAAAACTTCGTTTAAAATCACGAGCAACAATGAGCAGCCTATGGCTGTGGTTAAAAAATCATCCGGAAATGAACTGAACAACACCGAATAATGCGGATTGAAACTGATGTACCAATTGACCGCAATATTGACTAACTCGGCGATACTGACACCGGTGAAGAAAATACAATAGCAACAAACTATCAAGAATAGTATTGCTCTCACTTCGAACCTCCTTACCACAGATTTCTAACTTGCTATAATACGAATATGACTGAATTGAAAGACAAAGTCAAAGAAATTCCGCATAAGCCAGGTGTGTACAAGTTCCTCGGCAAAGAGGGAGCTGTTTTGTATGTGGGCAAAGCCAAGGACTTGCGAAGTCGTGTAGTACAATACTTTGGCAAACACGACAATCGTGCCCAACTTCCATTCCTGATGGCTGAGGCTGTGGACTTAGAATATATAGTGGTGAACTCGGAGCTGGAAAGTTTGTTTTTGGAAAACACCATCATCAAGCAGTACATGCCGCCGTACAACATCATGCTGCGGGATGATAAAAATTATGCGTTCATTAAAATTGATTACTCCACTGAGATTCCACAAATAACTTATGCACGTAAAATTTTTACTGACTCGAGCGAAGGTCCAGGCCGCAGCACAAAAAAAGATAAGTACTTTGGACCATATTCTTCGACTGCAAAAATCCGTAAAACCTTAGATTTCATCCGCAAAGTTTTTCCATATTGTGCTAATAAAGAAATTGGCAAACGGCCATGCTTCTATTATTACCTGCACCGCTGCCCAGGAATTTGCGTAGGCGCGATTACCATGCAGGAATATGAGCAACAACTCGATCGTATTTGTTTGTTTTTGTCTGGTCGGAATTCTGAAATAAAAAAACAGTTGATGCGCGACATGAAGGGCGCTTCCAAATGGAAACATTTCGAAACTGCCGCACGTCTGCGCGACCAGCTGCAAGCCATTGAAGTTCTCGATGAACGCCAAATCGCCTTATTCCCCCAAAAAGTATCCTGGGATTTTGTATCCGTATATATAGATGCGATTTCTGCCTGCGTTAACGTGTTCAAGGTACGCGAAGGAAAATTAATCGACAAAGAGAATTTTATTTACGACAACATTTTGGGTGTACAGGAAGATAACCGCGGCCCATTGGTGCAGCAAGCCTTCCTGGAAATGTACTATTCCCAAACTACCAACCTCCCCCAAGAAATTTATACCCAGTTTAAACTTGATAACGATCCGTTAATTAAAATTTTACTTGCTTCGCGTGTTAAAGAAACCAAAGCTAAGCGCAAAATTAAACTTTGCGTGCCGACTCGCAGCCAGAAACTTAAACTGATTAAACTCGGTGTGACTAATGCCGAAGAATATTTGCGCAAATGGCAGCGCAGTCAAGCTAGTAATCTCGATCAGATCAAAGAAATTTTAGAAAACCTAAAACAACTTTTGAATTTACCTCACACACCGCGCCGCATTGAAGGCTATGACATCAGCAACACGCAGGGAACAAATCCGGTTGGTAGCATGGTTGTGGTAAAAGATGGCTTGGCGACAAAATCTGAATACCGAAAATTCAAGATTAATGTGAAGTCCACGCCGGACGACTTTATGATGATGCGCGAAATGTTAACGCGCCGCCTTTCTCGCGTGAATCCGGAAAACGAAAAAGATAAATGGCCACTCCCTGACTTGTTAGTAATCGATGGCGGCAAAGGACAACTTGGCGTTGCAGTGGAAGTGTTAGAAAAATTAAAATTAAATATTCCTGTCATCGGTCTTGCAAAACGAATTGAAGAAATTTTCTTACCTCACAATCCCGAACCAATTGTGTTGCCACACGAAGATCCAACCTTGCAACTATTACAAAGACTCCGCGACGAAGCGCACAGATTTGGAATCACGTTCCATCGCAACCTCCGCAGCAAACAAGCAGTGAAATCCGCCCTCGACACCATTCCTGGCATTGGACCGAAAACAAAAAAACTGCTCAAACAAAAAATCGGGTCTGTTGATAAAATCAGACAGACACCGATTTCTAAACTCTCCGAGCTGGTGGGTCCGGCCAAAGCCGAACAGATTTTGAAGCATTTATAGGATATTTGAGGGGTATTGACAATACCTCTCCTTTATGGTAAAATGCTTTCAACAATCGTTTTGGTCTATTTTAAGACTGATTTATGCGGTTGTGATAATGCAGAAAAAACCAAGGAGACAACGAAAATGAAAAAGAATTTTCTGATCAACTCGCCTCCGGGCACTATGACGACGGCATGGCCGCCGGTCCAGAAAACCGGCAAAGCTGAGATAAATTATGGATCGATATTCGGCGACGGCAACGGCAGATCAACGCGCGGCAATTTCGGCGGCAAGATCGGCGGACCGTAACGCGGGGCCGGCGTAGCGACGTCGTAGTCGCATCGCCAGCAATGGTTAGTCAGATTTTCTCCTTACGGGGCCGAAGAGTAGCAATTTTGCTCTTCGGTCTTTTCTTTTGTCTAAATTTTCTATGAGTAAGCCAAGTCTTTGACTTTCTGGCAAAGATATGATAAAGTTTTATTTATCAACCTACGTGCGTTCTGAGGTTGAGATTTGTCACAGAAAACTTCAAGGAGAAAAAACGGATGAGAACAATCAAGGCGTTGTTGTTTGTTGTCAGTTTAGCCATCGCATTGGTCGCCGGCCTGTATGCCAATCCGCCGACCGTTACGAAAAACGAAGTAGGGAATCCTTCCCAAAGCTCACCACCAGCCGCCGTCACCGCGACTTTTACAAAGACGGCAGCAGGGGCGATGAATGTTACCGAGATCAATCCAACCGTGGAAGTCAGACAGACATCCCCGCCGGTCGCGAACTCTTTCGCGAATACGACGATCTCGAGCTTGGTCAATGTCGACTATTCATTAACGGCAACGGCGTTCAATACGGTAAATGCTTCGCCGATCGACCGTACAATTAATGTACTTGTGGGATTCAGGATACGGCCGCCCATTGTGCTGATCTCGACGACAATGGCAGGCCGATCCGCCGCGACGCCACACTATGCAGGGCACTTCGCTCTGCCGGCGAATACAGACGTAGGAAAAGGAGAAACGGCTGACGCCAACAAAATTGTGGCGAGCTCGTCATTCAATTCCTTTGCCGAGGACACACCGACCGCCGTCCGCGTCGATGACGTACGGTTCGTCAAACGTGAATAACACCAATTCGTGTTCCTCCGGAACACAAACCGCTGGATTTCCCTCACAAGAAATTCGGCGGCTTTTTTTATAAATTTTTATCTCTCCCATTCCGTACCTTGACACCAACTGCCTAAATTTCTATAATAAATGAGCTTTTTGGAGAACCCAAATTTAACTTTATGAAAAATCTTAGCCTTAGTTACATCTTAACAATCGTAGATATGGTGGTAATGGTGGTACTCATTATCGTTATTTCTTTGCAAAATAAATCTTCCGGACTATCTAATGTATTCGGTGGTGGTGGCAATGTGGTTGCTACTCGCCGGGGCAGTGACAAGTGGCTATTCTACGCTACAATTGTTTTGGGTGTCTTATTCGCGGGCCTGAGCCTGACCGTGGTTCTGCTGACCAAATAGCAGCCGCGCCTGATCAGTAAATTTTTTCCGTGAACTCAATTTTTTATCATCTTAAATTCGTCCCTCGCATCCGCCTTTCCGTCCTACGGAAGGTTTTTTCATTAATGGGCCGACGCGAGAAAATGACGCTATTAGTGTTGTTGATTCTTACTGCAACCAGCGGTTTATTCACTGGCCGCCAAGTTTTGGCAAAGTATACAACTACAGTCGCTGCTAATGGTGGCACTTACCGCGAAGGATTAATTGGTCAGCCGCGGTTTATCAATCCCCTCCTCGCGACTACTGATACCGATCAGGCGATTGTAAAACTTGTTTACTCCGGGCTATATCGGTTAGATGCAGGGGGTGACGTAATTCCCGACTTGGCTGATGGTATGCCGCAAGTTTCGGAAGATGGTCAGGACTACACTGTGAAAATGAAAAGCAATGCCCAATGGCACGATGGCACGCCCGTCACAGCAGACGACGTAGTTTTTACAATTCAGACCTTGCAGAATCCAGCTTTTAATAGTCCGCACCGAAGTGAGTGGGAGTCGACTACAGTTGAAAAAATCGACAACAATACGGTGAAGTTTCATTTGAAAGTTTCGTCTGCACCTTTTTTGAATAACCTAACCTTGCCTATTATTAGCAAAAAATATTGGGGCAATGTCTCCCCTGCTGATTTTGTGTTGTCACAAGGCAATATTGAAGCAGTTGGCAATGGCCCTTATGTAATTAAAGAAGTGCGCAAGTTGGCGAAAGGAACAATTCAGGCTATAGACTTGGAATCATTTCCAAATTGGCATAACCGCCGGGCGTACATCGACACAGTGAAGTTGAATTTTTATGATGACATCGAAGGTGTATTAACGGCCATTCATGGTAAGCAAATTGATGGATTTGGTTTTAGTCCGTTCGACCAAAGCGTACGCTTGGATGAGTCAAACAATGAGTTGAATGTGACCCAGTTGCCGTTGCCACAGTATCAGGCCGTATTTTTTAATACCAGTAAGCCGATTTTCGCAGATGTGAAAGTGCGTCAGGCTTTGCAAATGGGCACGGATATTAAAACTATTATCGATACCGTTTACAACGGCCAGGGCCAACCTTTGAATGGGCCTATTTTGAGACAACATGTTGATGGTTTGCCTGATCCAGTGGTTCTATATAATGTCGATCAAGCTAAACAGAAACTGGAAGAAGCGGGTTGGAAGTTAGAGAATGGTGCTAGTGTCCGCAAAAAGAATGGAACTGAATTGAGTTTTACATTGTCAACAAATAATTTTCCCTTGAACACCAAGACTGCAGAGTTGCTGGCCAACGAATGGTCGCAGCTCGGGGTAAAGGTGTCGTTGAATATTCAGCCAACGCGCGAGCTCACCGACGGAGTTATCCGCCCTCGTAATTATGACGCCCTATTGTTCGCGCAAAAACTTGGTGTAGACCCTGATCCATTTTTATTCTGGCATTCTAGCCAGGTTAAAAATCCAGGATTGAATTTGTCTTTGTATCAAAATACTGCTGCTGACAAATTAATTTCTGAAGCGCGCGCCACAACTGATAAAACTCAACGCGATGAAAAATATCGCGAGTTTCAAAACTTAATTCAACTCGATGTTCCGGCAATCTTCCTAGTACAAAACGTATTCTCTTATGCGCAAATGGACAACATTAAAGGTTTGAGCATAAATAATCTGACTGACTCGACTGTGCGTTTCTATGATTTGCCGAATTGGTATTTGGATACGAAGCGCATTTTGAAATAATTGCGGCCGGCTATTGGCCGTGCACAACTTGCCGCGGTGGTGAAATTGGCATACACGTACGCTTCAGGTGCGTATGACCGCAAGGTCGTGAGGGTTCAAGTCCCTCCCGCGGCACCATCTAAATAAATCAAAAACCGCCGGTGTGGCGGTTTTATATTTTTACTCCCTGACTTTTCAGATGTAGCTTTATTTTTTCTACGTCTTTCATGGTTGCTCGGATATCTTCGTCTGATCGTTTATCTAATTTAGTGACCTTATCTTTCACATCTTTCAAATCGATTTTGATTTCAGCTATCTCACCATCAACACGTGCGAACCTAAAGTTCATTTCACTGCGCAATTCCGCAAGTTCTGCCTTGGTAGCGAGACCCTTCAAGTCGTCCTTTGTGGCCAGGCCCTTCAAGTCTTTTTTAGTGGCAAGACTTTTGAGTTCATCTTTGGTCGCGAGGGTCGCGAATTGCTCTATTAAAAATTCGGTAAGTTCTTTGTCCATAAATTAATTATATCATGGTGTCTAGTGAGGTCTGAGATAAAGTTTTACTGAATTTTTAAAGTCGAATTTATGGCTTATTTATAAGAGATTTGGTAATTTTTATTTGACAAACTTCCCTGCCTCGTGCTATAATCAATTTACAGTTTTCAAATGGCTGTTTATGTGCCGACAACAAGTCGGTTCAAACGTAAGCTCACATTTGGCAATTGTGACCAGAAAGGCGGCCCCGGAAGCCACTTTCCTCACAGAAATAAATATCAATTAAATAGGTTTTTGTATTGCCGCAAATTCCTGAACAAGAAATATGATAAGAAAACCTCTCGGGTCGAGTACCCGACCGGCGCGCCGAGTACCAACTTCAGGCTCTCGCCCCGCGCCCCGCTCAGTTGCTGACCGCGGCACAGATCGCGCTAATAGCCGTATCACCGCTCCAACTGGCAACTCCAAAGCGACTTTGTCGCGCAACGTTCTTCGCGTAATCCCGCTCGGCGGTCTTGAAGAAGTCGGTGCCAACATGATGGCTTATGAATACGGCGATGACATTATCATCGTTGATGCTGGTTTTGCGTTTCCAGACGAAACCACTCCTGGTATTGACTACATCATCCCGGAAACAAAATATTTGGAAGATCGCAAGAAAAATATTCGCGCGATGTTCATCACTCATGGACACATGGACCACATTGGTGCTATTCCCTACTTGCTTGCTAAGCTAGGTGATCCTCCAATTTACACCATGACTTTGTCTGCGGGTATGATCAAAAAGCGTTTGGAAGAATTTAACTTGCA
Source organism: uncultured Candidatus Saccharibacteria bacterium (assembly GCA_964473815.1). GTDB lineage: Bacteria > Patescibacteriota > Doudnabacteria > UBA920 > UBA920 > UBA920. The sequence continues at coordinate 118,460 of CAYYQK010000004.1, forward strand.
AGGCCGCGTAAAGTTAAACGCGTTAAGCGTTGATGACATGGTTCCTGCTGGAAATTTCCAAGTACGATTTTTCTCTGTGAACCACAACATTCCAGATTCTGTAGGTCTATCTATTAATACACCGATTGGTCAGATCATTCACACTGGTGACTGGAAATTTGACCACACTCCAATTAACGAACGCGTCACCGACTTCCACCGCATTGCTACTTTTGGTAGCCAAGGTGTGCTGGCTTTGATGTCAGACTCTACCAACGCAACCAAACCTGGTTACTGTTTGTCTGAGCGTGAAATTGGAACTAGCATCGAACGAATTTTCTCCGAAAGCAAAGGCCGCATTATTTTTGCGAGCTTCTCTTCGTTGATTTCACGTATGCAACAAGTTATGGACTTTGCTGCCCAGCACAATCGTAAAGTGATTGTTACTGGTCGCTCTATGGTTAATACTCTAGAAACTGCGCTATCACTTGGATACCTCAAAATTCAGCCAAAAATTATTATCAAATCTGAACAAGCGAGTAAATATCCTGATAACCAAATTCTGGTGTTAACCACAGGTGCGCAAGGTGAAGAAGCCTCACAGCTGGCCCGCATGTCGCGTGGCGAACATCGCTCTATTAAAATCAAAAAGGGTGATACAGTAGTGATTTCTTCATCCCCTATTCCTGGTAATGAACGCTCGATTGTGGCGGTTTTAGACAACTTAACTCGCCAAGGCGCAACTGTTATTTACAACAAAGTTTTGGACATTCACACCTCTGGGCACGCTCAGCAGGAAGAATTAAAGATGATGATGCAGTTAACCAAGCCAAAATATTTTGTTCCGATTCATGGTGAGCACCACATGTTGGCTGCGCACTCGAAGTTGGCGCAAAGCATTGGTCTTGCCGAAAATAACTGTTTTGTTTTGGAAAATGGCTCGGTATTAGAATTTAATGCTAATGGCGAAGCTAAAGTCTTAAATGAAAAAGTTGAATCCGGTTACGTCTTCGTTGACGGTTTGGGTGTTGGTGATGTTGGTGAAGTTGTAATTCGCGATCGTCAGGTAATGGCACAAGATGGAATGTTTGTAATTATTTCTACGGTTGATCGTAGCAATGGTAAGCTAACTTCCCCACCAGAAATTCTGTCGCGTGGATTCGTGTATATGAAAAACAATGATGATCTCATTCGTGAAGTTAAACACGAAATTCGCAAGATGATCGAAAATACTGGGGGCAAAGGTGAAGCGAACTATGCGGACATTCGTCAGCAGATTCGCGACAGCGTTGGCGAATATCTTTTCCAAAAGACTCAGCGTCGTCCAATGATCCTGCCAGTTATTATTGAAGTTTAATTGATAGGCGGAAAAGTTTTCCGCCCTTCAAGTGCACATCAAGAAAGTTTATTGTACTTACTAGTTCGCAAAATTATTGATAGAGACTGAAGTAAAACAAAGGCTTTCACAAAAAGAAGAGCGGCGGACAACATTTGCAAATTGCAATTGTTGCCGCCGCTTTTTTGTTATTAGCGATCGAAGCCATGACGGTGTTCGAATCCGTAACTATCCTCCTGAAGATCCGGGACAGAACCTGCGCCGGCGTATGCATTCCCAGACATGGGGCAAACCTCAGACGAGGTGGAACTGACATCGTGGTTCTCGACTGTGTCGTCCGGTCTCAAGGAAGTTCGATTACCGCATTGCGGACATGTAACATTTCTCATATGCACTCCGTTGTTTAATGGTTTTCATCAAGGATGCGCAAGGCGAAAAAATCTTCGCCACCCAAGCAACACGGTTTGTTATCACTTGGTTGCGGATGCGGTGGAATGGTTGCGGATTTTTTATCATCCTCAACGTGAATATCGAGATTCAAGATCTCGGTACAAAACAGGCTCGGACAATCTCTTTGTTCAATCATATTTATCCCCTCTCTAAATGTAGAACTAGAATGGCTCGCCACCAGGTGACGGCTGTGCGTCACACGGAGGCATTGAATTGACCCCTTGTATTGCTAACTCGGCTGAGTTCGCCGGATTTTTCTTTCGACCATCACACGGTTTGTTGTTACGCTGATCGAGATGCTCTTCCACGGTTTGATCAGGCCTAACACTCAACCCGTTCTTACCGCACACTGCACAGACTCCTAAATAGGCCATGGTGTCTACCCCCTTTGGTGAATTTATTCACCAGTTTAGCTGATTTTATGCTAAAATGTCAACATGGAAACAATACTTTCAGGCGTTCAGGCCACAGGCCGAATGCATATCGGTAACTATTTGGGGGCGCTGAAGCAATTCGTAGACATTCAAAATGAAGGCAAATTGCAATGCTATTTTTTCGTCGCTGATTTACACGCCTTAACTGTGCCGCGCGAACCAAAAAAACTTCGCCAGGATACTTTAGAAGTGGTGGCAGAATATATTGCTGCTGGTCTCGACCCAAAAAAGTCAGTAATTTTTATCCAAAATCATGTTTTAGAACATGCTGAACTGGCTTGGATTTTTGATTGTCTCATTTCGGTTGGGGAACTCGAACGAATGACTCAGTTTAAAGACAAGGGCGGCGGCAATGCTGGCTTACTCACCTATCCGGTTCTTATGGCAGCTGACATTTTATTATACAAACCAAACTTTGTGCCAGTTGGTGAAGACCAGGTGCAACATATTGAACTCACTCGCATCATTGCGCGTAAGTTTAACAATCAATTTGGAAAAGTTTTCCCAGAACCAAAACCTTTTGTCCGCAAACCTCTGCGCTTAATGAGCCTGAAAAATCCATCAAAGAAGATGAGCAAGACTGGCGATGATCCCATTTACATGGACGACACGCCAAGCGATGTTGAAGCAAAGTTAAAAAAAGCCGTGACTGCAAGCGGCGGTGAAGGTGGCGCAGGTGTAGAAAATTTGATGTTCCTTCTCGAACAATTCGGCAGCAAAGAAAATGTTGGCCAATTCCGCGGAGCAATTAAGGACGGTTCAATTCGCTATAGCGATTTAAAGATGGAACTCGCCCACTCAATTGCTGATTACTTTGCAGACTTCCGTAAGCGCAAAAAAGAATTGCTCAATGATAAAGCTGGGTTGGCAGAAATTCTGGCAGATGGCGCAGAGCGAGCCCGGGAGATCGCCCACGAAACAATGCTTGAAGTCAAACAAAAAACCGGCCTGCTATAAGCAAGTCGGTTTTTCAATATCTATAATTAAATTGCTGTTGCCGGAGGAGTCGGAGTGCTGATTGGAGCTACTGGTGTTCCCACTTCTTTAAATGCCAGGAAGTAAAGCATTATCAAATTGATCGGACTGATCAGCATGAGAAGTGCCCACCACCATGGACGATTGCGAACTTCAGCAATTTTCATCCAGATCCAGAAAATTACACCAATATTAACCAGTGGCACGAACATGGCTAGGATCCACCAGTACGACTGACGGATAATGTTTAGCATTAAGAAAATATTAGCAATCGGAATCCAAGCGAGCCAAGGGTTTGGTGTATTGGTTTTCTTGGCGATTTCTTGCAGGCAGTAAGCCGAGTATAAATAAATGGCTAAAATTATTACTACAAATACTAGTACCGCTACAGGGCTCATGGGTGTAGAAGTAGTTGTTGATACATTTGGACTAACTACACTAGAATAGTCGATTGAATTATCCGGCATGATTTTTTATTGATTTAATTAATTACCTCTTAATTATAGCAGATTTTAAATATTAGTTGCGAATGATTGCCAAAATTTCATCACGCTTGGATTCCATAATAGAAGGATCTTTGGCTTCCACAATCAGACGAATCAACGGCTCAGTGTTTGAGGCTCGGACTGAAAACCAATAATCTGGATATGAAACCTTAACGCCATCGATAGTGACCTGATGACCATCGCTATATTTCTCTTTGATCTCTTCAACTTTTGCATCAACTTCTTCACAACTAGCGACTTTAGTATTCACTTCCCCGCTCGATACATAACGTTTGTAGTGTGCGACTATTTCTGAAAGCGGTTTATCTTGCTGTGACAACCAGGCCAACAATTTGATTACCAATAAAGTAGGAGCTTCGTAAGTTCCCCATGGCAAACGGAAAAAATAATGGCCGGAAATTTCGCCACCAAATACAGCATTGTGCTTTACCATGTAACTTTTGATAATCGAGTGGCCAACCGGTGTTTCTACAAGAGTTGAATTTGGAAATTCTTCGGGAATTAAATTGCCCAAACGGATTTCGTACGCCAACGGGTCGCTTGGATTTTCTTCTGCTTCAATATGTGCAATGATTGTATACAAAATTGGTGAAGGAACTGTTTCCCCTTTTTCATCAATGACGAATACACGATCACTGTCGCCATCGCTGGCAATACCTAGGTTCGCCTGTTCGACGACTACACGCTTACGGAGGTCTTCGGTATTTTCAGGCTTGAGCGGGTCAGCTTCATGAGCAGGAAAAGTACCATCAAGTTCAAAATTCATTTTTATAAACTCGCCAGGAATATGATTAAATAATGCGCCGTAGTCAGTCACGCCCATCGCGTTAGCAGTGTCGATGACAATCTTGAACGGTTTAATTTCCGGATTCTTGGCAAACTTCAAAAATTCTGGGATAGCAATTTCTTCCACTTGGTTTTTAACTTCCAAAGTCCCTTGGGTTTCTGCGAGAGGTTCAAAATCTTCTTCTAAAATTTGTCGGCGCATCTCATAAATACCGCTATCCCCGCCTACGGCAATTCCTTTTTGCCGAACCATTTTAAAACCATTGTATTCAGCCGGGTTGTGCGATGCAGAAACTTGCACACCGCCATCTAAATTAAAATAACCAATTGCAAAATAGTAAGTCGGCGTAGAAATTGTGCCAACATCAACAACATTAATACCACTATCACGCAAACCTTTAATAATTTGCTCCTTGAGCGCTGGAGTGGAAATGCGCATATCCCCACCAACACCAATGGTTAGTTGGCGACCGGGATTTTCGCGGATCATTAAAGTGGCGAAAGAGCGGCCAATTGCGTAAGCGCCGGTTTCATCAATTTGAGTCGGATAAACAGCGCGAATATCGTAAGCTTTGAAAATACTTGGTTCTATCTGCATAAATTCCTTTCTGTAAAAAGTATAGCAAAAATAAAATCGGCTGGCACAAGGGCGGCCAGCCGATCGGAAAAACTTTGAAACTTTGTATTACTGCGCGACGAGCGCACGGACCTCAGGCACTGTGAAGGCCTGACTAAAGCCGGTGTCGGTTTTGAGCACAATGCTCTCCCGATCGGCGCCCAGATGCGATGCCCGGAAAAATCGGGACGCTCGTATATTTGGGAGGAGTTGCTTTGCTGATACTTCCCCGTCGGGAATTTGCCGACCGAGATCTATCATGTGGAGGTTAGTTAACTGCGCGAGATTTGATCCCATACAAAAGTTTTCCTCTTTATTTATATAGATTCAGCTCCAAAATTGAGCTGCAGATCTCACTATACAATAAATTTGGATAAATGTAAAGGCCCTCCACGTAAATCATGTGGAAGGCCTTCCTGCTAAACGCGTCTCAACGACGCTTATTAAAACCTGCTGTTGGGGTAGAATGAATGTCTCGTTCGGCCATGAACCTTAGCTGTCGCTGCTTCCATTTATTGCGTGGTTTTTGCGGCATGTTTGTATAGGGCTGTTTTGGTTCGCGTTCATCCTTTTCTACCACAGGTCTCTTTGGCATATACTTCTCCTTCAGTTTGGGTTGGGATTCAATCAGTGTCTGATTGCCAGGGCGACAATCAGAACCAAATATATCAAATCTAGCCAAAAACGTCCAGTTCGGCTACAATAAAGGCTATGTCATTTCAAATTGGGATTGTGGGTTTGCCGAATGTAGGTAAATCAACACTATTTAACGCTATTACTAAGTCGTCTGTGGAGGCGGCCAATTATCCGTTTGCGACCATTGATCCGAACGTGGGGGTGGTTGCTGTACCAGATGAACGTCTGGCAAAGTTGGCTATACAAGAAAAGTCAGCTAAGATTGTGCCGACAACTATTGAGTTTGTAGATATAGCTGGGTTGGTTAGTGGCGCGCATAAGGGCGAAGGTTTGGGAAATCAGTTTTTGTCGCACATCCGAGAGGTTGATGCGATTTTAGAAGTCGCTCGCCTATTTACCGATGATGATATTATTCACGTTAATGGCAGTGTTGATGCGCGCCGCGACATCGACACAATTGGCATTGAACTGCAGTTGGCCGATTTGCAGAATGTTGAAAAACGGTTGCAATCTAACGAAAAGTTGATGAAGTCCGGTGACCGCGATGCAAAAATCCGCCAAGGTGTTTTGGAAAAATATAAAGTTGCTCTTGAGGCTGGTAATATGGCAAATTCAGTTGAGTTAAGTGATGAAGAGCGCGCGGCGAGCAAAGACGTACAGTTGCTCACAACCAAGCCGTTCATCTTGGCTGCGAATTCGACTTACAATATTTCCACCAAAAAATATGAGGATGCGAATGGTAAAGATATTGATACATCAAATTTGAAAGCCAATGCTGGTAGCAATTTTGGTGATGTAATTTTAGTTGATGCAAAATTGGAAACTGAATTGGCGCAGTTGGACGACGCTGATCGTGATGAATATTTAAAAGATTTAGGATTGAGCGAAAGCGGTTTGGATCGAATTATTACTGCGGCATACAAAACTTTGGGATTAGTGACTTTTATCACTGCTGGTGAAATGGAGAGTAAAGCTTGGACATGTCCGGCCGGTACTAAGGCTCCGCAAGCCGCCGGCGTGATACACACAGACTTTGAACAAGGCTTTATTCGCGCGGAAGTAATTCAGTGGGACAAGCTCCTCGAAGCCGGCGGCTACGTTGCAGCCAAAGAAAAGGGCTGGCTTCGAGTGGAAGGTAAAGAGTACGTCGTTCAAGACGGCGACGTGGTGCACTTTCGATTCGCGAACTAACACTGGACAAAATCCCCTATATTTGCTAGAATTTAGGAAATTTGGAGAAATCTTTAGCGAAACTTGAGAAAAACTTTAAGTTTTCTTGAGTACCATTCAGGCACAATATAGTTAAGGCCTTTATCAAGACTATTAACTAAACTGCCTATGGAGCACCTCAGCTAAGAGTTTCTGCAAACATCAAATAATTAATATTCTCTGCAACAATTGGGTTGTAGAGATAAGGAGCAATTCCTTATGCCGAGATATGAATTGATGTACATTCTCGCATCGAGTGTATCTGATGATCAGGTACCTCAAACCGCTCAAAATATTGAGCAGTTCGTCAGTGACAATGGCGGCACTGACATTTCCCACGAACAGTTGGGAAAAAAGAAACTCGCCTACCCTATCAAAAAAACTCGTAACGGTCACTACGGCGTGATTAATTTCACCGCCGAAGGCAATGCTGCGAACGCTCTTGATGCAAAGTTGCGCACCCAAAAGGCAACGGTTATTCGTCATATCATTGTGAACATGGACGAACACTTGGAACGCTTAGAAAAAGATAAAGAAGCTCAAGCCAAGATGAATCGTAATCGCCCACCAGAACGCATCGCTCAAGACAAACTTGAAGCTGAAGGCAAACTCGCACCACAAACTCCTGCAGTACCGGAACGCAAAGTTGCCCCAGCTAAAGAAGCTCGTGAAGCTAAACCAAAAACTGTAGTAACTGAAGAAGTGCTTGATGAAGAAATCGAAAAAGCACTCAACGAGGATATTACAAAATAATCAATCCTTAAACTTACAACCATGGATTTAAACAAAGTGATGATCATCGGCCGCTTAACTCGCGACCCAGAACTGCGCCAAACACCAAACGGTGCCAGCGTTTGCCAAATCGGCCTTGCTACGAACTATGTTTACACCAATCAGCAGACTGGCCAAAAAGTTGAGCAAGTCGAATACCACAATGTTGTGTTGTGGCGCAAGCTCGCTGAAATTGCTAATCAGTATTTGAAGAAAGGCCGTCGCGTTTACGTTGAAGGTCGCTTGGCAACCCGCTCTTGGGATGGCCAAGATGGCAAGAAAAACTACAAAACCGAAATCGTTGTCGATAACATGATCATGTTGGATGGCGGTCAAGGCGGACCTGGCGCTGGCAACGGCGGCTCTCCTGCGAGTAACAACTCGTTCGACAATAACAACTCTAATCAATCTTTCCCTGACGAAGAACTGCCAACCATTCAACAAGGCGGCGGCGAAGACATCAGTGTAGAAGATATCCCATTTTAATCTCTTAAATAATTATGGCTTACAACAAGAACAATAATAATAACCAACCAGTGGTGAAGAAAGTTTGCTACTTCTGCAGCAACAAGATCTCCACTGTAGACTACAAAGATACGCAGACTTTGCGCCGCTTTATGTCACCCCACGCCAAGATCCTTGGCCATGCACGTACTGGCACCTGCCCAAAGCACCAGCGTATGGTGACATCTGCTCTCAAACGTGCGCGCCACATGGCTTTATTGCCTTTCGTGGCTCCTTAAACTTCCCTTAACGAAAACCAAACATGGATTTAAACGATGTAAAACTCGGCGCGATCGTGCTGATGAACGGCGAGCCTTTTCAGGTGATCTGGTCAAACCGAATGCGCACAGCTCAGCGCAAACCAGTAATGCAAGCCAAATTGCGCAATGTAATCACTGGAAAAGTGTTGGAATACAGCTTCAAGTTCGGTGAAAAAGTGGAAGGTGCGAACGTAACTCGTGAAAACGCTAATTTCCTTTACGCTGATGAAGGCGGTACGCACTTTATGAACAACGAAACTTTTGAAACCATCGACTTTCCAAAAGAAGTCACTGCGGAACAGGAACCTTTTTTGAAAGAAGAGACTAAGGTTCAAGTATTACGATTTAACGGCAAGCCTGTTTCGATTGAACTGCCGATTAAAGTAGATTTAAAAGTTGTCGAGGCACCTCCGGGGATCACTGGCAACAGCGGTGGTAACGTTACCAAGCCTGTGAAATTAGAAACTGGGTTGGTAGTGAACGCACCAATGTTCATCAAAGAAGGTGAAGTTGTACGCATCGACACCCGCGACGGAGTTTACGTCGAACGCGTAAATAACTAAAGCTGACAGTCATTTAAATTAAAAAGACCCGCGACGGGTCTTTTTTTAAATTGCTAGGCGGCTTTTTTCATACCTTTACCCAGAGTGCTTCTTACGGAACCTAATTTTCTATTAAGTTCATTGTATTGTTTTTCAAGCTCTGTATATTTTTGGGAGGAGTCGCCCCCCTTTAACCAACGCCCTAAGAAATTCTGGCTTTTAAATTCCTCCAAAGCCTGATTCTTCTGTGCTCCTAAATCGATTAAGGCTTGTTCAGCATCTTCGAGGGTATCAAAGCCTAAATCTTCAGTTAAAATTTTGACGGCTTGCTCTTTAGCATCGTATCTTTTCTCTGGAAATTCAACTACGTTATTGCTGAATTTTTCTTTTAATTCATTATATAAAGCTGGGTTATGTTCGGGCTGGTTTAGTTCTGGCTGAAATGCCGGCATTTCTCCGTGAGGCATAAAATTATTTTAATTTTGTTAAATAGTTTGCAGCGGCCATGGCAGCTTTAGCGCCTTCGCCTGCGCCAATAATAATTTGATCGCCCCAGGCATCATTAATGTCACCGGCTGCAAAAATCCCCGGGACTGAGGTTTGCAAATTGTTATCTACCATAATTTCTCCGAGATGATTCTTCTCAACCAAATTGGCGAAGTCCGCGCTTGGCACATAACCGATTTCCACAAACACACCCTGAACCGCTAAATCTTCGGCGGCTTTACCCAGCGGTTGAATCGAAATTCCTTCCACACTATCTTTGCCAGAAATTTTCGTCACCCTGGTCTGTGAATAGATTTTGATGTTTGACAAATGCATAATTTTATCTTTCACGACTGCCTCACCATTAAAATCTGTTCCTATGTTAATCACATAAACCTGCTTGGCAACTTTGGACAGCGAACAAATGGCGTCCATGGCGCTGTTCCCTGCGCCAACCACGGCAACTGTTTTGTTTTTATATAGTGGAGCGTCACAGGTTGGACAAACCGCAACTCCGCGACCAAACAATTCTTTTTCGCCAGGTACACCGAGGTGTCGCGGCACTTTCCCTGACGCTATGATAACCGTTTTCGAATAATACACATTCCCCGTGCTATCCTCCACTGCCAAACTGGTAATATTTTTTTCTATCTTAGAAACAGTCACATCGAGTTTAACCTGCAAATCTTCTTTTAAAGAAGTCATATGCTCCTGAAATTTAAGTGCTAAATCTGCGCCGGAAATCATTGAATAACCCGTGTAGTTTTCCACGTCTGCGCTCCAGATCATTTGGCCACCCAATTCTTTAGCCAACACTAGGGTATTCATTTTGCGACGAGCCGCGTAAATTGCGGCGGTCATGCCAGCTGGTCCTGCTCCAACAATTATGCAATCGTACATGCACTAATTATACCATCTTCTCGCTGATTCTTTGCAGTGCCACGATGTACGCTGCGGTACGAAGTGTTGTGTTGTATTTCTTTGCAGCGTCGTGCACTGCAGCAAAGGCGGCAACCATGTGTTCATCAAGTTTTTTAAGCACATCTTCCTTGCTCCACTTTTCATTATTCTGATTCTGATACCATTCAAAATAACTCACACACACTCCTCCGCTGTTTGCCAAAATGTCTGGCACAACTGTGACGCTATTTTGGGCGAAAATGGCATCAGCTTCTGGAGTAGTCGGCCCATTGGCCATTTCTAAAATAAATTTGGCTTTGATTTTGCTAGCATTGTCGCCAGTCAAAACATTCTCTAACGCTGCCGGCACTAACACATCAACATCGAGTTCCAGTAATGCTTCATTGGTAATTTCTGTTGTTCCTTCCAGTCCTTTAAGTGCCCCAGTTTCTTTTTTATGCGCTTCAGCCGCAGCAACATCAATTCCATTTTCGTTAAATACACCGCCCTTACTGTCGGACAAAGCAACAATTTTAAAACCCTTTTCTTTAACATGTTCGGCTAAATATGTGGCAACATTTCCAAAGCCCTGAATGGCAATAGTTTTGCGATCACCTGAAACAAGGCCAGCGTTAATAGCTTCTCTCAAAACATAAGCCCCACCAAAACCAGTCGCCTCAGTACGGCCTTCGCTGCCGCCGTCATCGAGTGACTTACCGGTAATCACACCCGGCGCAGTAGTGCCGGAAAGTTTTTCGTATTCTTGGCGCATCCAACCCATGATTTGCCCATTAGTGTTTACATCTGGCGCTGGTACATCAATTTCAGGACCAAAGTTCCGCCACATTTGCCGCATGTATCCACGACTAAGTCGTTCAAGTTCGCCTTCTGAAAGTTCTTTTGGATTAACGATGATCCCACCCTTACCGCCGCCAAAAGGAACATCAACCACTGCATTTTTAAAAGTCATCCAAAAACTTAATGCTCGCACTTCGTCCAAATTTACATCCTGATGATAACGAATTCCGCCTTTGTAAGGCCCACGCGCGTTATTGTGTTGCGACCGAAATCCAGTGAAAATCTTTTGCTGGCCATTATCCAACAACACCGGTATAGAAACTTCGATATAGCGATCAGGATTCTTGAGTCGTTCTACTATATTAGCGTCCGCGCCCATTACTTTCGCGGCTGCGTCGAGCTGCGACTTCGCTGATTCAAATGGATTATTCATAAATTTATATTAAATTTATTTCTTAAATCTTTGCCTGTTCGGATAAATATTTTTCCGCATCAAGTGCGGCCTTGCATCCTTCGCCCGCAGAAGTTACAGCCTGTCGATAGCGGTGGTCATGCACATCCCCTGCTACAAACACCCCTTCAATGTTGGTTTGGGTAAATTCTTTGCTCAAAATATAGCCCATCGAGTCGACTTCCACGCCAGCTTCTTGGAAAATCTTTGATGCCGGTGAATGACCAATGGCCACGAAGTATCCTTGCGCTGCAATCTCTCGCTCTTCACCAGTTTCGTTGTCACGCACGCGCAAACCGCTAAACGAGTCTTCTCCTAATATGTCTACTACTGTAACATTAGTCACAAATGAAATCTTTGGATTGTCCTGTGCCCGCTTCAACATAATTTTCGATGCCTTAAAATTGTTGCTGCGATTTACAATCGTTACTGTCTTGCCAAACTTTGTTAAGAAAGTAGCTTCTTCCATGGCACTATCACCACCACCAATTACCACAATATCTAAATCTTTAAAAAAGAAGCCATCACATGTTGCGCAAGCAGTCACGCCACGGCCTCGCAAACGAGTTTCGTTTTCTAAGCCCAACCATTTAACCTCGGCACCAGTCGCAATAATTACAGATTCGGCTTGGTATTCGTTGCTATCTGTTTTTACTTTGAATGGCTTGCTAGAAAAATCCGCACTAACCACACTTTCCTGCACAATTTTTGCGCCAAAACGTTCAGCCTGCTTAGTCATGTTCTGCATCAATTCCGGGCCTTGAATGGCTTCAGGGAATCCAGGAAAATTTTCTACGTCAGTGGTAATTGTTAACTGGCCGCCGGGTTGTATTCCGGAAATTACTAATGGCTCCATTTCCGCGCGTGCGGCATATAACGCGGCAGTTAGTCCTGCTGGTCCACTCCCAATTATTAATACTTTATTTGTGTCCATATATTTCGTCTTTCTATTTCTTTGAATAAATCTTGATAATTTCCTGAACTGCTTCTTTGCGTTTACTTGGGCTTGAGCTTTTTGCATCGAGTACACATTCACCCAGATATCCTTCCAGAACCAGAGTGTTAACTTTCTTCATCGCCTCTATTACCGCGTGTCCCTGGTTTAGGATATCCATGCAGTAAGCGCCCTTGTCGACCATGTCGGCCACGGCTCGTACATGCCCTTCAATGTAGCGTAACCGCTTCACTAAATCGGCTTTATTTTCTATTTTCGACATAAATTATTGATAAATTCTTAAAATTTCAATTTCTCTTCGTACCCCCCACAGGGGGGTCTATATTTGTATATTACTCTCCCCTCTTGACTTCTGTCAAATTAAGGAGTATACTCTAGCGTCCGGTGCGTTTCCAGTGCCGGAAATTAACGGAGGGCGGAAAGGACTCTATGACAGTTCACAAAGCTATGCGGACTGTAGCCGCAGCCACCAAAGCTGCGCACGTCCATCAGATGCTGGGCGTAGTAATTATAGTGGCGCACGCATCTGAAATCGCCCGAGTGGTGATGGAAATCAACATCTGGCATCTGGCCACAGCGCTGACACTATTCAGCATCTGGATGGCCACCACCAAAGGAGGATTGTCCGAACTGGCATAGAGCCAAGCTAAGCCGCTACATTTTGTAGCCGGCTTTTCTTTTTATCGTGATATAATAAACACATCATTAATTTTTACAAATGGAACAAACACCTCCTGCTGGGCAAACCAGCAATTTGCCAGGACTCGAAGGAATCTTTGATACTTACCTGCGCATCAAATCGCCAGTCCAACTGCCTGAAAAAGCTCGGGAATGGATCGTGAAATACGGTCCGTGGATTAGTTTAGTTTTGTTAATTATTAGCGGATTAGTACTTATACCTCTTCTGATAATCGCCTTGGGTATGACTGCGGTCACGTTACCTTTTGCTGCCCTAGCCGGTGCCACAGCAACAACGATGTGGGGTTGGGTTCATATCGCACTCTCACTTGTTGTGATTGTGATGGAAGCCATTGCCATCCCTGCATTACTAAAACGCAAGCTATCTGGTTGGAAAATGATTTACTACGCTTCCCTACTTTCGTTTGTTTCTTCAGTTTTGGGAATGGCTTGGGTTAGCGCGATCGTTGGTTTAATAATCGGCATGTTCATCTTGTTCCAAATCCGTTCGAAATATCAATAACTCAAATTTTTAAAAAGCCGGCTAACCATGCCGGTTTTTTGTTAAAAGTAGTATAATATAGACAAGAATCAATAATACAAAAACAATGAAAAAAGTTTCTATAGTTTGGATTATTTTAATCCAATGGGTATTGGCTTTCGAATGGCTTCACTCGGGGTGGGGCAAATGGATCAAGCCTGATTTTATGGCAGGGATCTCCGGGACTCTGAGTACCTTTGCTTCTAAAACTCCCCACTTGATATATGGTAATTTTTTGAATACTTATATTGTCCCGAACGCATTGCTTTTTGGACAACTTATTCGATTGGGTGAAATCGTGGTGGGTGTTGTACTTGTACTTAGCGGTTTGGCATTGATCCTTAAAAAAGGCTTAAAAAACAATTTAGCAATTTTAATTGGTATTGTTTGTTTTGGTAGTGCGTTTATGAATCTAAATTTCTTTTTGGCATCAGGATGGTCCAGCCCCTCAACTTGGGGTATTAATTTGGTGATGATGATTATTGAAATTATTCTCGGAGTATTTTATATCAAGAGTCGAAACGAATTAAATTAAACTATATCAACTTATGGCACGAAAGAACTGGATTAAAAACAAAACCGAACTCTCTACATCACCGGAACGGGATATTGTTTTACAGGTTATTGAAGCAGGATTAGATGCGATCGATACCGAATCGGTAATGTTGTCGAATATACATATCACTAATGAATCTTTGAAAATTAAGGATCATGTTTTTGATTTGTCAGAAGTAGATAATATTTACGTGATTGGTTTTGGCAAAGCAAGCTGTTCAGCAGCTGCAACCCTCGACGGAATTTTAGGGAAAACTATTAAAGGTGGGGTGGCAATTGGACTAGCTCCCACTGCTTGCGAATATATAGATACGTATGGCGGTAGTCACCCGCACCCTTCTGTGCAAAATGTGGAAGTGTCAGAAAAAATTGTGGAGTTAAGCAAAAAGCTCACTGACAAAGATTTGGTGATTGTGATTGTTTCCGGCGGTGGTTCGGCATTGCTTTGCTGGCCAATGAAAGAATGTGAACAAGCGCAGCGGTTGTATCAGGATTTTTTGAAAACTGGTGGTGATATTAAAGAACTGAATACGATTCGTAAACACATTTCGATGTTAAAGGGCGGTGGCCTAGCAAAAGAGTTATATCCAGCAACCGTGGTTGGGTTAATTTTTAGTGACGTGCCCGGTGATCATTATGAGTTAATTGCTTCAGGGCCGACCTACAAAGATATCTCCACAATGGGAGATGCACAAGCTATTTTGGATAAATATAATTTGAGTGGTTACGAACTCAATGAAACCCCGACTGATGATAAATATTTTGAACGCGTGACAAATATTCCATTGGTGTCTAATTTAGATGCGCTCGATGCCATGCGCCAAGAAGCTGAACGGTTGCGGATTAAATCAAAAGTTTTATCTGCGGAATTGTATGATTCACCGCAGCAAGTAGTGCAACAATTTATGAAGGCGGTTGAACCGGGATGCATTTTAGTTGGTGGTGGGGAACCCGAAGTGATTGTCACTAAGACTGGCGGCCGTGGTGGACGCAGCCAAAAACTTGGGTTAGAAATGTTAACCTATTTAACCGACAAAGATGTGTTCGCTGCAGTTGCTTCGGACGGACTCGATAACAGTCCTTTGGCTGGGGTCATTGAAGACCAAGGAACATTAGAAAAGGCCAAGGCTGAAAATGTGAACCTAGAAGACCACATCGAAAGCTGGGACAGTCAGGGTTTTTACGAAAAGACCGGTCATGAGTTACTACAAACCGGCCCAACCGAAGCCAATGTCTCGGATTTAATGATTTTTTATCGAAAAGATTAAATATTTCGAGCAAATCCTGCACTTGAAAAAATCTGCTGTTTATGGTAAAATTTGAAAGTTAAATTTTACAATTTTAATTATGGCGCCATCGTCTAGTGGTTAGGACACCAGGTTTTCATCCTGGTAACCGGGGTTCGATTCCCCGTGGCGCTACCACTGATACATTTATCACGATTCTGAATAGGAACGAGTTCAGATTTCCAATTAGTTATTACCTTTTTATCGTTCAAAGTAAAGTTTTCAACTAAGCTATACACAATTTGGCGTCGGGCTTCTCCCGATGCCTTTTTGTATGCCAGAAGTGGCTTTTTTAACATGTTTCCGAGGTTTTCAAGTTTCACTATGGTTGTATCCCTTGAAGCCTCTATACCGTTGAGCTTTGACACATATTCCATCTTCTTATTTATTAAACCTGACTTCATTTCTGAGTAATCCTGAGACGAAATAACCCCTGCTGAAAACTGGTCAATTAGGTCTTCTATTCTGGATTCTATTTTAGAGATTTCAAACTTCAATTCTTTGACTCGGTCGCTTTTTAGCTCTTTTAAGTCCTGTCTAAACTGAGTAATGGCATTCATAAACATTTCTACCTCGTCATCAGCAAATTCAATCTCAGCTAAATCTTTAACAAACTGGTCTTCCACGACTCTTTCATCTAAATTGTATTTGCAGTTTGGATTAGTGCAGTTGTAATACTTGTATCGTTGTTTAGCTGATACACAGCGTAGTCTTTTCTTGCAGTTAGGACAAAATACTAGAGCCTGGAAATAATAAGTGTTCTTGCGTTGATGTTTGAATCCTTTACCATCCAACACTCTTTGGGCTTGCTCAAACAGGTCTTTAGAAATTATAGGTTTGTGCGCTCCTGCATAGTCCTCTCCCCAGTAAGTTATTACCCCGTAATAGAATTTCTTACGCAAGATTTTATATAGCGATTTGTAGTTAATCTTTGTTCCCTTCTTATTCCGCAAACCCATTTCTTCCATTTTCTTTTGAAGCATAACTATGCTGTATAAGCCTGTCGCATACAATTCAAAGGCTGTACGAATT
>CAYYQK010000005.1:0-3197 GCA_964473815.1 uncultured Candidatus Saccharibacteria bacterium
CAAAACTAAATACCAAAACCAAGACCAAAAGTCCAAAGAAAGATGGGAGAAGAATTAAGGCTTTTGTTTTTTATTATATATGGCACGCAATATTGGATACTCCTTATGGCTCAATATAATTAAATCCATTCCGAAATGGGAATGGATCACTTTGGTATCAATTATTGCCAGTGCCATAGTTTTACTTTTGCTGTACGGCTTGCGGTCTCGCCGCAAGAGAGGTGGATTATTCCACGCCTTTGAAAAGCTGAAAATAAAGCGCAAAGATTTAGATAAAGCTTTCAATGACGATTTATACTTTGAAGTCACTATTCCCCAGGATACCCAGGCCACAGCTTTTCAAGTACAGCAAAAGATTTTAAAGGCATTTCACTCCACCTACGGCGATCCTATCGAGGGAGCGCATGGATTTTCCAAATATATTTATTTCTTTCAAAAACTGTATCGCTTCATAAAAATCAAGAGAAGCGAGCAAGTATTTTTCAATATGCAAATCTGGGCGCAGTATCCATATATCTCCTTTAGATTGATGTGTCCGAGAAAATATTTCAGCCGCATTGAAAAGGCTATTTTCAATGCTTATTCTAATGCTGAAATTACTATGTTGGATAAGAAAGCCATTTGTAGCGAGATTGAAAAGTTCGATAGTAGTTTCCTCGCCTATGGCCAAACCACGATCGAAGGAAACTTCTATTACCGGGTCAAAACTTTCCGTGATGTTTCCAGTGACCCAGTTGATTCAATCGTGTCTACAATGGAGGGACTAGAGAAAGGACGTTATATGGTATATAACGTTTTTATTTTACCTATTTCCCATTACTTCAATCAGCTCATTCACTATCTTATTGAACTTCAAGAAAAACAAATGAGCTTGGAAAACGCTTCTACAGAGCTGGCTAAAAAATCTAAGCCGTCCGCTTCAGAATTAATCACTTCCCTAACCATTGCCATGCTGGAAAAGATGAAGGCTTCACTTTTCCAAGTGGTAATTTCCTACTGGGTAGTTTCGCCAAGCCGAGAGGATGCCAAAAGCAGACTCGCCAATATTCAAGCTGTGCTAACCGAAGTGAATCAGAAGAATATGAATAACTTAAAACACAAAAAGTTATTCACAATGCCGGTGGAGAATTTAGCAACACAAGGAAGGCTTAAAGATATTGTGATTGGCAAACCCGTTTTAAGCCTGAAAAGATTTAAATTCTGGCCGTTTAAGAAATATAAGAATCACGGCCAGATTGTCTCCGACATTGAACTGTATTCTTTCTGGCACCTGCCTAACACGGACAGCGCAACCGTGTCATCAATTAAGATGACCAAGTTTAAAAAGCTGCCGGCAAGCAGGCAAATAAGAGAATATGACGATGGTTTCTTTGTAGATTTGGGGTACTCAAATTTCCGTATGCAGGAAGATACTAAAATCGGAGTTCCCACTTGGGACGATATGAAGCGGCATATTTACCTCCTCGGTGGTACGGGTAGCGGAAAGTCCGAGACCTTGAAGACAATCTTGAGTAATCTTTTACAAAAAGAAAACGAAGAAAAATGTACTTGCTTAATCATTGATCCAAAGAACGATTTTGCTACCGATCTTCTTACCATGATCCCCGAAGAAAGAATGGAAGATGTAATTTATTTCAATCCGCAAAAGCAAAAAGACCAACCTTTAAGTTTCCCATTTTTCTCACAATTTTCCGGAGAGAAAACCAATGATGAAAAGATTGAGTTTCTTATTTCCATAATGAAGCGGTTTGTACAAATAGATTCTTTGTATTCTTGGGGGCCGGAGCTGGAAAATATCTTAAGACAGCTTTTCGCTACTGCCTACCTTTTGCCAGAGCAATCTTTATCTGGCTTAGATTTACTGCTGCACAGCCCCAATCAGATTAAGAATATACTCCGGTATTTGCCGGAAAGACTGCAAAAATTCTGGACGACAAGCATTTTGAAACGTACAGATAACGATTTAGCCAAGTACCTGGCGACCACCAATAACAAACTCGGTAAATTCCTCGACTACCCAGAATTTATGAATATCGCCGACCGGCTAGAAACGAAGATTACTTTCGAGGAAATGATTGCTACGGGTAAAATCTTTATCGCCAATTTAGGCTCGTCCAGTGAGCAAATGAAGAAGTATTATTCGGTATATCTAACGGCTCATATTGCCGAAGCTATTTTTGACCAAGCAAGGCTGCAAGTCCAAGACAGAAAACCAACCGTATTTGTGGTAGATGAATTTCAAAGAGTAGCCAGCGATATCTTTGAAACCTTGTTTTCTGAAGTCCGTGCCTTCAATACTTCCCTAGTTATTTCCAATCAGTTTATGGGACAGTTACCGGAAACAATACAAAAATCCATTGAATCAAATATTGCCACAAAGCTGTTTATGAGAACGCAGTCAGTAGATGATGCCGAAGTAGCTGCAAAAATCTTGGGAGGGAAAATCACTACCGAAGATATTATCAATCTTCCCACCGGGACGGCTTATATCAAAACTTTAGTTACCGGCGTGCCGCAAGATGCCATGTCGATTAAAGTGCAAAAAACTTTTCACCCGACCGACATTGTTAAAGACACCGAGGAACACTTTGCCAAACAAACTATGGATCGCTACGGTACGCCGCTTGAAGTCATAAAACAGAAGCGAGAGACAATAAACAATATTTACTACACGGATAAACGAGAACAAATCTTCCATGAACAAATGGGTAAAAATACAGTCTTTGCACCGATTGCCGAAGAAACAGAAGAAGTGTCGATTGAGA
Source organism: uncultured Candidatus Saccharibacteria bacterium (assembly GCA_964473815.1). Taxonomy (GTDB): domain Bacteria; phylum Patescibacteriota; class Doudnabacteria; order UBA920; family UBA920; genus UBA920. Next base: position 2,766 of record CAYYQK010000005.1, read on the forward strand.
ACAAAACCGAACCGACCAATGTAATTTTTAACTCTTAATTTTATGTACTTAAATACGTTAGATGTAAAACTCATCAGAAGAGAAGAAAATGATTCATACAATGTTAAGGTAAATGAATCGACTTTAGAGATACTGGGACTTATCTCGGAGTTTAAAATTGCTACCGGCTGGCATATCTCTAGGTTTTTATCCGGTAAAGATTATAGCAAATACCTTTACAAAAAGATTCGCCTTATGTGGAAAGCTGGGATGCTGGAAAGTTTTAAAGTGTATTCAGGATCGCTAGCCGGTATCCCCGTATATTACATGCTCTCCAAAGATGGCTTGAAGATTCTTGAGGATCATGGCAAATATACCGCCGAAGAACTAAGACTTTACCCGCAAGCTAAGCAACTTCTCTCTTGGGGACTATTCAAGCATGAAGCCCAGATT
>CAYYQK010000005.1:3207-67892 GCA_964473815.1 uncultured Candidatus Saccharibacteria bacterium
TGAACTAGGAAGTCTAGAGGTCAAAAATCGTTCTGATAACTTAAGCATTAGAATCAGAGGAGAAACAAGTTCATTAGCCCGTGATTACATGAGCAATAAAAGTATTGAAGTATTTACGCCCGACTATACAGTATGGTACGAAACATCCGGCGTTAAGGAATGCATTTATACGGAATTTGAACGCACTGCTAAATCTAAAGAAGCTATTCTGAAAAAAATTGAACGGTACATTAGTTTTCTAGGTTCGAGCACCGGCGGCAATAAAACTCTAAGACTGATTTTTCAAACCCCCAATATGGAAGAATCCTTCTGGCTTAATATTATCAGTAACGGCTCGCCATATTTGCAAAAGCTAAGGATTATCACTACCAACCTGTCGCTCATTGAAGATCATAGTAATTTTTTAGATTCTATCTATTTGTCGGATAAAACCGTAAAGCTAATCAAGAGTGGAAAACTAAAGGTCGACACTAGTCAAAGAAGCAAGCTGTTCGCATTTACATAAATTAAACAACTAACAAAACAATTATGAAAAAATATATCGTCTCGATAGCCGCAAGCATTTATTCGTTCTTCATCTTAGCCAGTACCGCTTTCGCTCAAGAACTGCCTCGTCCTGATTTATCCGTTTGGAACTCCGATAAAATGAAGCCAATCCGTGACTTTGCTAATATTGGCATCGGCGTAATTTTCGGTATCGCCGTTCTCTACGCTGTGGTCATGGTTGCTTGGTACGGCATTAAACTCCAGTCCTCTGCCTCAGACCCGATAAAGTCTCAAGAAGCTAAAGCGGGTCTTAAATCCACTGTGGTCGGTGTAGGTATTACCTTTGCTGCCATCTTCATTATCGGAATAATCCTGTATGTCTTAGGTTTGATCGGTATTAGAGAAAACTAATTTAAAGTTATGGAAACAGAAGATACGCCAAAGAAGCAAAACATCTTACAGAAAATAGATGGCTTCTTTGGAAAATTTATTCCCAGTTTCAACGCCAGAGCAATTCTCTATTTCAGTCTGATTTTCGCAACGGCTCTTTACCTGCAAATTTGGCGTATAGGATCACATACTCCGCCGCCGCAAAAGCAAACAGAAACAGTCATAGCAGATGACTCATATTGGAATGGTAGTGAATACCATGACCGGATAAAGAACCAAACTGTTGAGTCTTTCACTAAGGAATTACAAAATTGGCTCAGTGGAAATAGTCAAGAATTTTCACGCAGGAAATTCGAGGACATGCTGTTTATCAATAGCGCTTCAACCCTTGATACTGGCGGCAGCGTTGCCACAATTGTACCCGAGAGTTTCAACTATCTGGAAAACCATGCTAGAGGCAGATATCAGTACGCTAAACAAAATGGTTTTCTCAGCGACAGCCCTACTTTAATTTCTTACGGCAATCTAGTATGTGATATTGGCGACCGGACGGAAAAAGATACCGGCATCGACATTTATGAATGGCGGTATGCATCTATGCCGAAGCTGGCTGCATTTATGAACACAAAGCCGGATTGGAAGGTACAAATCAAGGATAGAATTTTAGATGTTAGTGATCCGAGAATTGAAGACGCTGGCTTGCTCGCCACCAAAACGAGCCAAAGCCAGCCGCCAGGACTATTCTCCTTCCTTATCTTCCAGGATAAAAGCAGTAACAGAATTTATCTAGCAGATAGCGAGATTTTAGAAATGAACAGCGTGGATGCAAGACAAACCTTTAGCAATTTAGTGGGATTAAAGAAGCAACCAAAGCTATATTACAAATACGGCTTTGAAGGCTGCAAGCAAATCAATAATTCAACTTCTTCCTATGAACAATTTGATTAACGCCATACTCTCAAACTACGTCCCAACGATTATTATCGTTAGTTTAGTTATTGGCATATTTGCTATGGCTATTGCCGGAGTGATTAGGAACTCGGGCAAAGCAGATGATATCGCCCGCTCGAACGCCATTATGCAAACCGTGATTATCGGCTTCATTATGCTGTTCATTTCCGGAGCTTTCGTGTTTGCTTTCCACCAAACCTATGTCAGCCAGGTTTACAACAACGTCCGCGAAGATGTGGAAAGAAAACTGCCCGCTAACAGCGATACCAATAACACTGAATTGCTCGGTAATGAAGTAAAAGACACCGGTATTACCACAAATGATTCCCGCTGTATTTTAGTGGTGGTGGATACTATTGATTGTGTTAAAAAGACCATTAATGACATTATTGGCAGCATCATTGAAAAAGTCGTTAGAGGGTTCGGTGTTGCCATAAGCAAGATCGTTGAAAAATTTAACTTCAAATTCTTATTTAACCTCCCGGCAGAAATTTTTGATAACAGCGATAATCTCCCCGCAGACCAAATGCAGCGTATAATTAACTTTAATGCCCTGCTCAAAGTTAGCGAGATTATCGGCCTAGCCTTTGTTTATCTCCTCATAATTACCCATTATTTCAAATCTATTATCTTTTCTTTAGATAATGATTATTCCAGTGACTTTGTCGGCGACATCGGCAAAATGCTCTTAGGTTTTGCCGGAGTATTCTTGGCCAGATATATCGCTGAAGCCGTTATTCTGACAGGACAAGCATTTGCCTCCTTTCTGTTTAACACGCCCTTAGCAAACGGCCTTATCACTGCTTTAAAGGCTTTGGTCACAGATGCCCTCTGGGGAGGATTCAGCGGCTTTAGTGTGGCTTTAGTTGGCCTGGCTATCTTTGTGCTAATTTATATAATCCTGTTTGCTTTTGTGGTCTTCCGTAATGCCAAACGCTACTTCATTCTCCTCTTGATGATTCTGCTTGCTCCAATTTTTACGCCCATGCTGTTTTTTGACATGACTCGAAATATGGGCACGATCTTTTGGCAAAAGTTTATGGTTACGAGTTTCTCTTTAATTTTCGACCTCTTGATTCTCTTAATGATGTTTGTGTTTCTAAGTAGCGGCGGCATCACCCTGAGCAACCTCATTTTAATTCTAATCGGTCTAGCCATAATTGCCGATAGTAATAATCTATTGCAACAAATTGCCAATGCCGCCGAAGTCGCCGGATTTAAATCAGTTGTCAGGAAAGGGTTATCCTCCGGAACCGGACTTTACTACAAACTCAAAAGTTTAAAACAATAACATGGACGACAAGCAAACCAAAATAGATATACCCGATTCTATTGAAAGTTACTCGGTAACTCTGTTTTGGGGTCTAACCATAAAGCAAATCGTTTTAATGTTTGTAGCTACGCTATTTGTAGGTTTTGGGGTATTTGCTGTTGTAGCTAGAAATTATGCCACGCTTCTGCTCATGCTTATTATGGCTAGCCTCACTATGCTCGGCATGGTCGAAGTTAAAGGCCGCAATTTCTTTCGCTATCTTCTGTTCATCTTCAGTTATTACAAAACTAAACCGCGGGTGCTAATTTATCACCATTATCAAATTAGCGGACAGCTTCCAAAACAAAGAAAACAATTAGTTTACCAAAAAGAAAATAACAATAAACTACTCATTATTATGTTCATCAGCTTAATTGTAGGAATTATCGTTTTAGTTCTTACGGGAATCCACCTCTACCATGTCGCTCACTAACCTATTATTTAAAACAAAACCGAAATTTAAAACCCTGCTTAACTTTTGGCAGTTTAAAGACTTGAATGACGGAGTCATCATTATGAAAAACGGCTCGTACCGAATGTGCCTTGAAGTTTTTCCGGCGAACTTCGGCCTTATGGACGAGGAAGAAAAGAAACGAGCTATTACAGGCTTTGAGCAAGTCTTACGAGAAATTGATGCGAAGTACCCTTTAAGGGTTCTTATTCAAACCCGCAAGACCAATGCCGAGGATTATATCGACCAAATTGAATACGCATACAGTGTTCGTAATATTGGCACTTATGACTTATTTCAAAAATACGCTGATTTCATCAGAGAAATCAGCAAGGATTATGAGATTATTACCAAAAAATTCTATCTCATACTTGAGTTCAGTGAATTAAAATATACCCTGTCTAAAGACATCATTAGCCGAGAGGATAAGAATGCTAAGAAGAAACGGAAAATTTCTGAGCAAGAAATTTTCCAAGAAGCTAGAACCAGCATGATAAGCATCTTAACAACTTTTAAATCCCAGCTTAAGGCCATAAACCTTGAAAGCCGCATCTTGGAATCCGGAGATATCGCTAAAGCTATGATGGCTTATTTAGATGAAGAAAAGTTCTTAAACAATAGAGACTTCTTTGACGGACTGGATAATTTCCGCAAACAAGCTAAAGAATACGAATTGCCTTTTTCAGTATTAAATAAAATCAGCCCTAATTTTATTGAAGAAGAAAATATTGATCTGTTAAGCATTAACGGCAAACAATATTTAAGATCAGAGTTTGTCAGCGAACTCGGCTCTTATGCCTACATTGATTGGTTTAAAGAAATTATCATGTTTCCTTATGCCTCGGATATTATGTTTACCTTTACCAGCAAAGATCCCAAAGATACGGTGGCGAAAATAACAGAAAAGCGCCACCGGATTGAATCGAAAATCTTTGATGAAAAGAGCCAGCATAAGCCTAAGAATATTGCCGACAATCTAATTTTGGAAAGCACCGAACGAATTGAAAAACAATACCTCCGCTCCGAAATAAAACCGATTGATTTGAAAATTGAAATGACTTTTCGCTCCGACACCATTCAAGCTCTCAACATGGTGCATATGAATATGGAGCGAGTTTTGCAGCGCAAAATGATGCAATCAAGGATTTATCACTACGAACAGATTGAAGGACTGAAAGGCACTTTCATTGCCGGCAACAGCGAAACGGAAATTCGCAATCACAGAGACATCAATACTGATGTCGCTTCCTTCACTTTTCCGTTCATTACCCCGCAAATTTCCTCCAATACCGGCATTCTCTACGGGGTTGATGAAATTAACCGCTCACTTGTTACCATTGACCGCAAAGAACTGGAAAGCTATAACCGCTCAATTATTGCCTCCACCGGAGCCGGCAAATCCTATTTCATAAAACTCGATTTGATACGCTCGAGGATGATCGGTTATCAGTCATTCGTCCTTGATGTGGAAAACGAGTTTGAAATGGTTACCAGTTACCTAAAAGGTAAATACATTGAGCTAAGTGATAAATCTATTTACTACATTAACCCCTTTAATTTAGCCGGCGAGGAGTATAAGGCGCAAAAGATTGAATTCGTCAGGCAATTATTCCAAACTTTGTACTCGGGAGAAAAAATCAGCGTTACGGATATTACCCACATAGAAAAAGCTATTGGCAGTGTTTATGACCGTCATTTGATAAACGGTACTCAGCCTGTCTTAAAAGACTTCATTGCTGCCATAGATCAGCTAATAAAGACGGAGGCAATCTCAGGACTGCTGACCGTACTTCGCTCTTACAGTGAACCAACTCATCCGCAGTATTACCTGTTTAACAAACAGCAAAATATTGATTTCGCTACTGATGATCTTATAGTTTTTGCTTTAAAGTATGTGGATAAAAGAGATTTCGTAGTCGCAGTAATTTTGGAAAGTTACTGGAATTATATTAACCACCCGAAGAATAAAACGAAATTCAAAAACTTAATCATTGATGAAGCCAGTCAATTATTCCAGTATGGGCTTATCGTAGAAAAGCTAGCCTCCCTAGCCCTCAGAGGCCGCAAGTACAACTCCGGTGTAACAACCATTGTACAGTCAATCAATCACTACTATAACAGCGGGTTTCCGAGAACGAGTGATTTATTTGACCAATCCTCGCTGACTTTAGTAATGAAACACAAAGTCAGCGACTCGTTCGATAAGCTCAACGAAAAAGTGCACATCAACAAACCGGAGCGCACTTACTTAGAAAAACTAGAAATAGGTAAAGGACTACTAATAGTTAATAATTCCAAAATCCCCCTGTCCATTGAAGCCAGCGAAGAAGAAGATAGAGTTTGCACCACTAAGCCGCCCAGATAATGTCGCTACTTCAAGTTACTCAATTAGCGCATGGTGTATATACCAATAGACGAAGAATCTCACGGATTATCGCCGCATTGGTAATTGGCTTTGGTATTCTGCTATTTCTACTCTACTTTGTTGTTGCCACGGCTTTTGCAGTGATACAAGGCCAGGGCAATGTTACTGACAACGACCCTGGTGATAGCGGTATCCCATTTACGGAATTTGAATACTTTCGCTACAAAACTATCAATAGCGAAGTCTGGTATGAATACCACCATAAATACTACTTCCCAACTTTGGGAAGGCTAACGCAAGGAGTAATCTTAGACAGCTCTGCCGCAGTGGGACTTCGCCATATTGCCTGGGATATTGCCGATAGAGTGTCTCGCCGCACAGAAGTAAAAGCCTTTTCCGAAGGCAGTGTTGCCGCAGTAAAAGATAATACGCTCTACAACACCACGAGGCGGTGGCGGTTTTGTAGTAGTAGCCCAAATGGAATTTGCTGGTATGAAGTAGCAGAGAGAGCAGATGTCCAATATGCCTGTGGTAATGAAATAATTATCCAGCATCCAGACTCTTTGAGAAGCCAGTATTGCCACTTAGCCAGTCTACCTAGCTTTAACAGTGGTGATCCTATTCAAGGTGGCCAGACTATTGGTTATCAAGGACAGACCGGCTGGGCGACCGGCAAACATTTACACTTTGCCTTATGGCGTGGTGGGCAGCCGATTGATCCCTCTTATGCTTTTACTCAAACGCACTTAGATGATTGGTAGCTTTAAATACGTTTTTCGATTTTAACTTTCGAAAAATTCTTGTCTGTTTTCACTTCCACACCCGCTTGAGGAAACCAATACTCCCCGGCCTGCTTTCGTAAGTTAAAACTATTGGCATGAATAAAATGACCTAAGTAAGAATTAATAATTGCCTCCACTATTCTATTATCCTGAGAAGATTGCTTCTGAAACTGCCAAAGGCACTGCTTGAATCTACATACTACTTTACGGCGTACTAATACATAGCTTGGTTTAATAAAATAGCCCAAAAAATCCAGACCTTGAGCAGCCGGTCGCAGAATAATTTTTTTGCCATTCAAGCTAAGATTGAGCTTTTCTTTGAGAAAAGTGGCAATCGGCTGAATATATGACCGCAGCTTTTCTTTGTCAGCATCGAAAATAACAAAATCATCCACGTAACGAATGTAGCGAGTCACCGCTAATTGATGGGTAATAAATTGATCTAATTCATTGAGGTAGATATTAGCAAAAAACTGGCTCGTCAAATTGCCAATAGGCAGACCCTCACCTGCAGCTGAAAATAGCGATTTTGATTCTGGAATGAGAAATTTATCACTGCATAAGCCTTTGCGAAGATAATTCTTGGTCGGATCCTGAAAAATAATTTTTTGGACTAGCCATAGCACTTGGTGTCGCCAAATTTCACTAGATAATTCGCCCCCCCCCCGACTGAAATTTTTTCGTTGATTAAAGAAAACAGAATATGCTTATCAATCGAACGAAAAAAACTCTGAATGTCGAGCTTTAAGTAATAATTACCTTTTCTTTCTCTTCCGACCTCGGCAATAAACTGTCTGGCTTTTGTAACAGCCCGGTGAGTACCTTTGCCTTTGCGGTTAGCGAAAGAATTATAAATAAAATCTTGTTCAAACAAAGCGAAAATTTCATTACACAGTAAATGATGCACGATTCGATCGCGAAAATCGGCGGCAAAAATTTCTCGAGGAGTCGGGTAAGCAATAATAAAACAAACGTGCCGCGAGATTTGATAACGGCCGCTTTGGAGTTCAGAAAGTAACTGAATTAAATTCTTCTCTCGATTTAGCTCAAACAACAGAGCATTGGCTGTTTTTTTCTTGCCTCGGTGACAGTCTTTATAGGCTCGGTAGAGATTTTGCAAAGTAAAAATTGATTCGCTCATAGAAGTTAAAATAAGCCCAGGGCTGGAGGCGGGAGTGCTGGGACACAGCGGACGTAGTTGCTATTATCCATATTGTCGTTGTTGGAATTGCCATTGTAGAAATTCGTTAACCACGCGTTGTTCGGATTGTCCTCATAGGCAGTAGACGACCAGTAGTTGTCAGACTGGGTAGCAATTAAAAGATTTCCGACTAACTTAAAATAATCAATTTCATTTATTCTTCCCACTGACCGCATGCGATACCGAAATCAGTGCAAAGAGCGGAAATCTGGATTCCCAAAGCCCACACTTGAAAGGCTCGCGGCCCATCAATTCCGGGGAGCGTCATTTTGAAACGCTTTTCCTCCAGCCCTCGGCTTGTTTTGAAAGAGCGACAGCTTGCTGCAAAAGATACAAATAGCTTTTTTCACCGCCAAGCTGCTTAAGCTCATTGGCAATACGCAGAAAAATAATAATTGATTCGCTTTGCCAGATCAAGTCACCCAGGAGCTTTCGTCTGGTCGATAGATCGCTGCTGTTATTGATCTCCAAAATAAGTCGAATGGCTTCAATATTGGCAGCTAATATTCCACTGCCGAGCAGATATTTATACTGCTTGCCGAATTTAGGGACCCGCAAATACATTTCCCGAAGCAAGGCGAAAGCAGTATTGTAAATCGGTAGATGAGAATATAGCGCCACAAAAAAACCAAATGATCAAAGAATCAAATTACCAAATTACTATCCTCGGACACAGCGGACGTAGTAGCTATTACCCATACTGTCGTAGTAGGAATCGCCATAGTAGAAATCCGAGAACCACGCGTAGTACGGATAGTCCTCATAGGCAGTAGACGACCAGTAGTAGTCAGACTGGGTGTTAGGGAAATAAGTAGTGTTAATGCTAGGATTAACCCGTCCATAGTCCACTATGGAATTTAATTCTCTTATATTGGGCAGATGCCAGTCAGTATGGCCAGCCAGGCTAAGAGCCTGACAATAATCTATCGCCGGAAAATGGCCAGCTCCCTGGTCGCCGTTACCGTCATCAAAGACATACGTGTCTGCACTGCCACCGGAACAATCGCTGCCGGTTTGACCAGCAGAGCATTGCTGCCACATCAGGCCTGTGGAATTATCAGTAATAGTGCCGTTACTGTTGTCGGTGTAGGACAAAGCTACTCCGGTCTGGGATTCTCCATCTTGACCAGTCCCGCTGCACGGCACCTGGCTAGCCGAGCTGTAGTCATCGCTAAAGGCATTGCAGTGGGTTTGGCCAGTCAGCAGAGAGGCAGCAGAAGAACCCGAAGTAGCAGTACCGGCAACCCCTAAATATGTTGTGCCTGTTAACACCTTGGTCGGATCAATGGTGGGAATCGCGTTGTAAATATCAGCTAAAGTGTGGAAGGTGCCAGCCGGACTGCCGCCAGTAGTCAGGCTATGGTCGCCTTCGGTGACTGTGGCGTTGGTCGTCAGACGGTTGTAAATGTCAGTTAAGGTATAAAAAGTGGCGGCTGGAAGGCTGGAGGGCGAAAGATTGCCGGCATGGGCCACCCCTGCCAAAACTCCTACGGTAATGACTACGCTCACACTGCTGTGGAGCACAGTTTTTAGCCAATTTCTTTTAGAGGATGGCTTCATGGCCGAGACCTGGATAATGCTCCTGATCTTTGGACCCTGATTTTTTGAGTTATTCATGTGTTTATTTTTTAATTATTTATATTAGCTATTAACGTAACGCTTAACCCTCTTAACGGATGACCCGACTGTCATTTGGCACCAGCACAGGCAAGCCGGGATGATTCTTTAAGACCAAAAGGTCATTGGCATTGGCCGGAACCAGGTACTGAGCCAAACCGCCGTTGCTTAAGAAGATGTCCCAGCTTGGCACGCCAATCAGTCCCTGGGAGCCGATGTAATAAACTGTCCCTCTGTTTATTACCCAGGAACTCCAGGGGTGGGACTGGGTCGGTGAAGATAGAAAGTAACTGTCGGCTAAACGGTAACCGGGTAAGTTATCGGAAATAACATTATCTAGTTTATATCCTAATCCGACAAACGCTGGCCAGGAAGTAAAGCCCACGGCCACGTACGGTTCAGTAATTAAGTAAATGGTTCCCTGGTAATTAACCAAAGTGCTGGGCGGATAAGAAGGAGGCATAGTCAGCGGTGCTTGCAAGCCGGGCGGGTTCGCCGGTGGCGGGACATTGGGTTGGCTTGACGGCGGAATGTAACTCCCACCACTGCCTCCACTACCTCCGGTGCCGCCGGAAGCAGGCCGCCACGTTGTGATAACTTTATAATCCACAGTGCCGCAGGAAGCAGTATCCGCACAGTTAAAAACAATCCAGCCCACGTTTTCGCCGTAAGCCGCGCCGTGGAACACACCGCTGCTGTCTATGGTCACGCCAGCTCCAGCAGGGTTAAAGTGAAGCCAGCCCACGTTTTCGCCGTAGGCATAGCCGGCAAGCGTGCCATTAGTGTTAGACACCTTATAATCCACAGTGCCGCAGGAGGAAGTATTGGCACAATTCAGCGAAAGCCAGCCCACGTTTTCGCCGTAGGCATAGCCTGTCAAGGCTGAATCGGTTACGGTAACGTTGCCGGCCGAGATGCCGAAGTCCAGCCAACCGATATTTTCACCGTAAGCGTAACGGTTGGCAGGCTCAATAGTGCCTGTAGAGGCATGGACGCTGGGTGGGGCGAAAAACAATGCGATCGTTAAAGCAGCAATAATCGCAGCGTATACCTGCCGTTTATAGTAGTATAATTTCATTTGGTTTCTAGGTTATTGACTTTGCACTTATTATATCACCCCCCCCCTTGATTTACAAGAAACTAGCCTAAAAACAGGCCTTTCTGTAGTATCCAAACTTATGTTCTATTCAATTGACAAGTGCCTGTTAAAATATGTCGCTAAAGATACTCATGATTACAAAATACTTCCCATATCTTGGTTAATTAATCACGCAGCAATGAAGTTTTCTAGGTTTTCGCTCATTATATAAATAATGTAGCAAGGATAGCCAAAAATTTAAAAAATCAGCATCGAAGTACTGATACTTTTTAATAGTCGTATTAACTGGACTTTATTTCTGTTTTGTATTCTTCTCCCATCTTTCTTTGGACTTTTGGTCTTGGTTTTGGTATTTAGTTTTGGGGTTTGTAGTTTTGGAATTAGTTCTTTTGGTGGTCTTTGGGTTTTAAGAGTGGTGTTGGTTTTTTTAGTTAGATATGTTGACCTTGTAGTACGGTGTCGTTCAGTGGATTCTCTGGTGAGAGTAATAGTCAACGGATTGGCTATTAACTTTGAGCAGTAAAACCAATGGTTTTAGCTTCTCAACTAGTTGAACCCTAGTTCAACTAGTTCTTCCACCAGTTCCTCATACACTGAACACCTCCATCATATCTCAAAAATAACCTTTGTCAAGCGGGAATTTCGGAATGTGGGTATGGCAGGAGTTAAACCTCTTTCCCAGCTTGACGGATATACAGGGTTTTAGTAAAGTTCAGGGTTGCCCACCAGTAAAACACCCTTATTTATGAGGTGTTTTTTTATTAAGCGGGTCTGTGTTCTTAATGGTAATATTTTAGTCAAAAAAAGGCGTCTCTTTAATGGATCGCCATGGCAAATCACTCCAAAGTTTGGAGATTTTACCGCTTGAATTACCTTGAAAGATTTATCGAGCGATAAATACTCACGACCATTAATGATGACTGGCTTGGCCCAGAAATGGGCAAGCTTTTCACCAAAATAATCATTCTCGTACAAAGCTGAAGCAACTCGTTCGTGACGGCTTGGTAAATAACGCGGGCAAGCAACCGGATCAAAGTCGTGCCTTGATTTCTCCCACATTGCCTGAAAAGTTTCAGTAACACTATTCCACACATTCATCAGAATGGAGTATGGAATGTCACCGTTAAGTATTAAGGAATGCAAATTATGCAATCCCCGACACTCGGAAATCATAACCTCATAACCATCCACTGTTTCTTCCCATAGCACTTTAGGCAAGTGTTCCTCTATATAAGGAGAGAGCTGAGCCTTTCGGACAGCCTCTTCTTTCAGTGAAATTCTGGATTTGTCCACGCATTTCACAGCATAAAGAAAAAAAGTGCCAGGGTGCCGAAAGATCGACACCCGGGCACCAGAACTACCAGGATATGACATAAGGATTAAGTCGAGGTCAGAGTCTTCTTGCAGCATCAGCTTAACTGCCTTGCTGGCTACTCGAACAATCTCTAGCATACTACCTCCCTGACTTACTCGGTTAGAAGTAATCGATGCGCATCGCGGCCTTAACTTCCGAAAGGGTTTGCTGAGCCACTTTTTCTGCAGCTGCAGTACCTTTCTTCAGCATAGCCATGACCTCACCGGGATCCTTGGCAAATTCTTCCCGCTTTTTACGAATCGGGTCGAGCTCTGCCATAAGAATTTCCAGCAATCTTTTCTTAACGGTCACGTCTCCGAGACCACCACGCTGATAATGCGCCTTGAGCTCTGTCACCTCATCGGTATTAGAGTCAAAAGCATCCAGATATGAAAACACCGTATTCCCTTTCAAGGAACCAGGATCTTCAACTCGGATATGGTTTGGATCTGTGTACATTGACATGACCTTCTTCTTCAACTCATCGGGACCCTCGGATAAATAAATGGCATTCCCTAATGACTTGCCCATCTTTGCCTTTCCGTCGATACCAGATAGACGAGTTACATCCGAAAGTAGAGATGTCGGTTTAACCAATACCTCGGTCTTGTAAGTGCGGTTAAAAGTCTGAACGATTTCGCGGGTTTGTTCCAGCATTGGTAGCTGGTCCTCGCCCACAGGAACCAAGTCAGCTTTAAATGCTGTAATATCAGCGGCTTGACTGACAGGGTAACAGAGGAATCCAGCAGGGATACTAGCTCCGAACTCCTTTTGCTTTATCTCTTCTTTCACTGTAGGATTGCGTTGCAACCGAGCGACAGTTACGAGATTAAGATAGTACATTGTCAGCTCCGATAATTGCGGGATCAACGATTGAATAAAGATCGTGCTCTTCGTAGGATCAATGCCAACCGCCAAATAATCCAACGCGACATCCAAAATACTCTTCCGGACTTTATCCGGATTAGAGAAATTGTCAGTCAACGCTTGAACATCGGCGATCATGACAAACTGTTTGTGGTCTTCTTGAAGCTCAACTCGCTTTTTAAGCGAGCCGAGAAAATGGCCAAGATGAAGCGCTCCTGTAGGGCGATCACCGGTTAATACAACTTTTCGCTTGGTATTTTTCATTTCTATATTCTCCCTACAGGATAACTATTTTAGAGCTGCACTGTCAAAATCTAACACCTTAGAATTCTGGATATCCCCCTTGGAATTAGCAAAGTGCAATTGTAAAACAAGATATGTTTTACCTAATATTAAATCACAAACCAAACTTCTTGTAAACCCCCTAAACTGCACTCAAAGACATAATTTAAGGCCCTCTTCTTGCCGTATCGCTCCCTTTAGGCTATATTATGAAGTCTCCGAAATAACAGGATACCACCGCAAAATATAGTCCTTAATAGGTTCCAAGTTTTTTGAGATCATGTCCCCCAAAAAATAAATACCATTTTTGTATCTTTGCTTCAAGGATGTAGAAGTGGTATTTATTTTAGAAACAAACCAGATACGGAGGATCAGTTAATGTTTAAAAAAGTTTCCGTGTTGCTGATTTTAGTAACACTCTTTACGGGAGCGGTAGCAGCGGCTCCTACCGCTCTAACTGCAGCTATGAACCGAGCTGACCAAGCTGTTCAGCTCGTTAAAGTTAATCATGATCATTTGACCCTCAGCAATCAACAGCTCGCTGAGACAGTCAAGACATTTCCGTCGAGCAAGAAATTACTACGAGCGATACTTGCCCGAAATTACTTTGACTCAACCGAATTCGGTTCGAGCAAAGAGTTAGCCGATAAGGCGATGACTGATCTGGGTCGCATGATTGAAGGATGCGGGTTCAATGGAACGGTCTGGTTCCTAAGAGAACCAACTTCCAACGGTTATACCTCGCTCGATCACCCTAACGTTTCATTTTGCTCTTCCGTTAAAACTGGCGAATTAGGCGAAGCTAACAAACTGCGCTCCAAGCTGGTTAGCGAGATGAAAGAAATGACAGTGCCCGAAAATTTTGCAAACAATATCAATGAAGGAATTCGGCTGTCAGCCTATCGGTAAGGAAACCGATCGAACGCCGTCTTTTGGCCCAGAGATAATATCAACGGGTCTTTTTTTATTGTCTATTAATGGCTTGACTATACCATACTTATGTGGTATAATATAGCAAATAAATTTCAATTTAAAGGAGACCTTATAAACTATGGAAAAAACATCCAATAGCGCTTCATTGAGTGTATCTGTTCAAAATGAACTCACGATCACCTCCCCCGAGCTCTTAATAGGAGCGAAAGATATGGGTTACCGCCCTGAACTTCTTCTCAAAAGGATTCAGGAGCATCTCCCCAATCCGGTTGAGGCTCGCCTCTATCTCGCGACAGGAGCCAAACTCCGGCATAGACCGAGCACCTTCAGTACCTTATTGAGAGAGTTGCTGGGTGGAGATGAAATCCACGAGGCAGACTTACTCGCTCGGTACGAAAACAGCGCGCGCAAGTTCGACAAACTGTTGTCGGATTTAGAGATAGCTTTTACCCTAATCCTGCGCGCTCCGATTGACTACAACGGATTGAGAATTGGCGCCCAAACCGCGGCTCGGCTGGTCATTGCATACAGCGATGAAACCGATTCCTTTTTGGCATCAATAGTCGAAAACATCCCGGATATCGGAGATCTTTTTGGCTACAAACCAATTCCCTCCTACAGGACGAGCAGGTATCGGGACGACAGCTACGTGTTTTACCCGGCAGAGAAAATTACCGGGCACGCTTTGGGATTCTGGGGACAAGTGATTTACCCTGAATTCGTAAAAGAAGGCCGACCCTACCCGACCGAGTTTCTCGATTACTTCGACGACAACGAACAGTATCGCCACGAAGCTTTCGCCTCCATGCAGGATGTCGAAAGATATGTTGACGATGAGGAACTAATTCCGTCGGAACTGAAAACGGTGGGCGGCTATTTCAAACTCGGTCAACCGAGCAAACCCAACTCTGGAGGATAACGATGAGCGTTTTTAACACAGAGGATTTGATGAAAGCCATGTTAGGTGATCAAAAGAATCCTCTTCGGACCATCGGGTTCAGCAGTGAGCTCCTCCGTTTGGGTTTGAGTGAAGACGAATTGTGGGGATTTGCAAAAAAGGTCGCTCGCGATCTAACTGCAATCCTTCACCCTGACGCTAATAACTCGGACGAACGGGAAGCAGCTGTTGAAATTACCACAGCATTTCAGTCCCTAAAAGACAGAAATACTTTCCTGCGATCACTACGGGAATTTAAACACACTTACAACGAGGATCGTTCTAACGAAAACTTGAAAAAGCGTTCGCATGATGCACAGCAAACCCGCGTTGACGAGCTGTCGAGGAAACTAAGAAAGGCTAGCGAGGTAAACGAAAACCTCTCAAGGGAAATTGGGAACTTGAGAGGGAAACTAATAACCAAAACAGGCTCTGACATAGTTTTGCTTACCAATCCCAAGGATATGTCCCGCAAGCCGTTGCAACAAATTCGTATGCTCCGGCAAGCGCGATTGGCGATCGCCATGTTCGTGCACGTTGCTACGTGGCAAGGCGTACCGGAAAGCCCGGAACGGTTAGAGGAGATCTTGAATAAGTATCAACTTGACCGAAAACGGGCTCTGAAGCAAATTGCTAACTTCAACGAAACGCACAAATCCAAGCGCATACTTGGGGGCGTGAAGGGTGACTTAATGTCTGGACACGTTGAACAAGCCCACCATGATTTAATGAAAGGTGGATTTGCTTCCAAAGTGTTCCAAGAGATGGTCCAAGAAGCGAACAAGCAACCGATACCAACTCTGAACTGGGACTTTAATCGCTGCTTGCAGCAGTACAGCATCGCGAAAGGCGGTACTTACAAACGCCCGGTTCCAGATCCGACAGAAGTGCTGCAGAAAAGTTGCTTTGATTTTGACACCATCAAGCAGGTGTACAAGTCGCAGTTCGAGCAAGTTACTAATTTTCTCAGTCCTCACCTGGACCGCATTTCTGAAGTTTACATCCATCCTGAAGTCATAGACCTCACAGGTGGTATGCTGAATGATAATGTGGTAGTCGGGAGCGCGTTTCTGGGTGACAGCAATGTAGACCTCGGGGATAACCGTGCGATATTTAACCTCGGTTCATTCCCCCTCGATCTATCTCGCCGTTACCTTTGCGAAGGCGGCCTGGTCGCGGTTGCTAATCCCATAAAGATAGGTATTGTTGGACAAACATCTGCTGAGCGTGCAGCGCAGGTATCAGTTAAGCTGGCGAACAAAATCACCAGCTCGAACATGTATAGCTCGCGCATTCTAATAGAGTTTCTCTAAGAGATTCTGATTTATTCCATATTCAAGGCCCGTCGTTCAAATGACGGGTCTTTTTTATTTCCCAAATTTTAATTCCTTTACACTGAAAGCATTTAAATATAGACTGATTGCAAGTTCCATAAGGAGGAAACTTTCAAAATGAAACCAAAAACATTGGAGGTGGTCTTAGTAAAGCCTTCAAAATACCTGCCCAACGGCTTCGTCGAGCGGTATAGACGGGGCTTTCTACCAAACATAACGCCATATCATATAGAGAGTTTGACTCCGAAAATGATTGGTGACACCAAAGTCAGAACCCGGATCGTCGACGAATACACTGCTCCGGATCTCAATTACTTTCGTCTCTTGCAAGCACCGTACGAACGCGATGTTGAACGTTTGGTTGCTTTTGTGGGAACGCAAAGTCATCAGTTTCCAAGAGCCGCAGATCTTGCTGCTCTCGCAGCCAAAAACGGCGTTAAAGCTGTCATCGGCGGTCCGCATCCAATGACCTGTAACACAGAGGCACACCAAGGCAAAGGCGTGAGTTTTGCCCTTGCTGAAGGTGAACTTGTGTGGGGTCAGATTCTAGCCGACGCAATCAATGGCGAACTACAACCAGTTTACGGTAAGGATCAACGGTGGCAACACGAGCTTGAATCGACCGTAGTGAAACCGCCTCCGCCACATGTTTTGGATCGTTCTTTGGTTCGCATGCACGGCGCATATCCAGCCCGAGGCTGCCCTTTCAAATGCACTTACTGCTCAGTGACCCAAATCTCTGGGCATGTTGTCAGGAAGCAAAGCGTCGAAGCGACAATGGCCAGTTTGCATCTCGCGAAGAAGGCCAAAATCCAACTGATCGTTTTTGGTTCTGATAACTTCAACAAATTCGAAGATGCTGTTGAGTTACTGCATGCGATGATCGAGGAAAAAATTAACATCCCGTTCTTTGTCCAATGCGATACCCAAATCGCGGATGATGAAGAATTGGTCGAGTTGCTTGGCCGAGCGGGATGCGAATTTATCTTCGTGGGCGTGGAAAGTTTTGATGTTGCGACCCTTCAGGCCGCGAAAAAAACGCAAAACAAACCAGAAAAGTACGCGAAGATTATTGAGTACTGCCGGAAATACGGCATCGCCTCAACCTTCTCGAACATCATCGGGTTTCCCAATGACACCGTAGAAAGTGTCAAAGGCCATATTCGCCTGGTCACAGAGATGGCTCCGGGAATGGCTTGGTTTTACATCCTCACGCCGATCCCGGGAACCAGGGATTACGAACAATTCCTGCGCGACGGATTGATAACGGAAAAAAATCTCGATCGGTTCGACTGCACTGTGCCGGTTTGGAATCATCCGAATCTATCTCACCAACAACTCCTCGACCTTCAGTTTGGTGCGTATCAGGAATTTTACGGAATTCGAAATTCGTTCAAGCGCGTAATGAACGAGTGGTGGAATAAGCATCTTTCTGGAACGCAAAGCTATCGTCTGCTGGGCTTCAATCAGCTGATGAATATGGCTGCCGCTCGTCAAAGACATCCCATGTCTGGCGGGGTTGGTCGACGGAATCTCGACAGGAATGTCGACTTTGCCCACATTCGCAGATCGACTTACGGATACGATCTGTTGCCCCTTCCGGACCGATTAGAAGTACCGGAAAAAGATCAGGCCTTCACGCAAATTCACTTGTCAGGATCTTTAAAGAACCTCAAGAAAAAGCGCGAAGAGCAAAACCTAAAAATTGCGGCCTAAGAATCCGCATTGTTATAACCATGAGCCGCTCCACGAGTCGGCTCCTTTTTTATACATAGTTAAAGCCCGCCGCTACTTCAAGCGACGGGCCTTATTTTTTTATTTAAGTTTTAGAAAATTTTATTTTCTAAATTAAGAGCGATCAATCTTATCTAACCATTTGGAAGCTTTGTCGCGGCCACCAAGGCCGAATGCCAAGCCACCAGCTAAGGCAACCATTGCTACGAAACCTGTGAATAGAATTTGAATCAAGCTGGAAGCAATTCCCAATTGAACCAATGCAGCCATCAGGGCGAAGATGACTACTGCCCATTTAGAAATTGTGCTTAAAGCATCAACTGCGGCCTTAGACATCCCAGAAGCAGTAGCTGTTCCATTAACAACGTTATATACAAAGTTGCCAGCAATTACGCCAAGCGCCAAAATAATAATGGCAACAACAACATTTGGAATGTAAAGCAAAACCTGGTTCAAGAACGAGGTAACCTGCTCAATATTCAAAATATTTACTACAGCGAGTAAAGTAGCAATGATGAAAAACCATTTCACTACCCAGGCAATCAGTGCTGTAATACTGATATCTGTGCCCAACTGACGATTGATGCCGGTCTTGTCGACCAAATCATCAATTTTGCCCATATCAAGAACCTTTTTCACCAGCTTGCCCAAGAAAGAAGCAATGAGCACACCGATGATCAGAACGATAACAGCCGCAATAAATGTCGGCAAACCGTTCAAAAACTGTGACCAAACATTATGCAATGATTGTGAAATTGCATCCCCCCAGTTTTGGAAATTTCCATTGGAATCCATGTTTTTATGGTTAATTCTCTTTGCCCCAATATTAACATAAATTTTCATATTTGGGTCAAAGTCGGTGGATAACTTTTAGCCTCAAAGAATAGCTACAAATATTTCATAACGTCTAAAAATCCGCTCAGTTCTGCCTGAGTTTGTACATAACCTTTTACACTTGTTCCCTGACCAATAATAATTCCCAGGTGCAAGTGCTTGCGCTCGCCATCAGTCTCCTTTGAGTATCCAGTGCCGAGCACTGCTATTTGCTGGCCAGCTTTTAATTCTGCGCCTACTTGAGCAGATACACTAGCGAGACGAATGTGGCCGTAAATAATTTTTACGGCTTTGTTATCGATGGTGCAATACTGGGTCACAACACCGCCGTAACCACTAATTGTACTTTTTGATGCCAGCTTGCCGTTGCAAATTGCATACACTGCGACGTCGGCATTAGCTTCTTCGGGAAAAGTTTCAAAATCTGTGCCGCTATGGAAACCAGTAAAACGCTCTGGTCGCACTGGAGAGGTTTTTGGAGTGATATAAATCCCAAACGGCTTCTTAGTCACTCGTTCTTTGGCCCGCGAGATTGGTGCTACTACCTCTGTATGAGTTTCTTTGGATTGAGACGATGTTTGGTTAGTATTAGCATTGTTTGTTGCAGAGGTAGAATTTACAGGCGAATTGGTATTAACCGATTTCCCACAACTTACGGCAAGCAAAACTAGCGCAGCTGTGGCTGCGAAAATCATTTTTATATTCATAGTGTTATCAATTTAACAACAAAGAGATGATAGCAGCGCCACCTGAAATCACCATGAGCCAAACCACTACCCATCCGATTGCCGTGGTGAAACGTCGATTGGTCCACCTACCCATCAGTTCTTTATTGCTACTGATGCGCACAACAAAAAATAAAATTACCGGAGCAATTACTCCGTTTAAAACGGCAGAATAAATTAAAGCTTTAATGGGATTAATGCCTGTGAAATTCATAAGCAAGCCCAAAACCATTGCGATAATAATTACTCCGTAAAAACTATGGGCGCTTTTTAATTTGCGGTACAAGCCTTCTTTCCAGCCAAATGTTTCAGCCATAGCATAAGCTGCACTACCAGCTAAAACTGGAGCTGCTAACATACCTGTACCAATGATTCCCAGCGCAAAGAGTATATAAGCCTGCTGACCTGCGATTGGCCTGAGGGCGATCGCTGCCTCTTCGGCCGAAGTAACCATAATTCCCGCTGGAAACAATGTGGCCGCACAGGTTACTACAATGAAAAACATTACTGAGTTGGACAAAAACATACCAAACCAAACATCAGTGCGCATCTTTTTAACTTGATTCTTAGTCAGATCGTTATGGCGCAATCGCGCATGGCCTTTATGTCCTAAAGAGGCTAAGTGGCGGTCTTCGACTTCCTGCGATGTTTGCCAAAAAAATAAATATGGCGAGATGGTGGTTCCTAAAATAGCACAAATTAGCAGCAATGAATCTTTGGAAAGAACAAAACTTGGTACCAGAGTTTGCTTCAAAATGACTTGCCAGTCTAAATTTGGTATTACAAAAGCTGTCGCTACATATAACAACAAGATGAACGACAAATATTTTAAATATTTAGCATATCGTGAGTAGCTAACAAAAATTTGCAGCCCCAAACTTATGATCGTAAAGAATAAAATCGCCACTATAAAAGGTAAGCCATGAAAAATCAACTGTGAGGCCTTAGACATTGCTCCCAAATCTGCGCCTAAGTTGAAGGCATTGGCAATAAATAATAGTCCGGATACAAAGTACAAAACCTTCGCAGAGTACTGCCCACGAATATTTTTTGCTAGCCCTCGGCCTGTAGCCATACCAATACGAGCGCACATTTCCTGCACCGTAGCCATAAGGGGGAAAGTAAACAATGCTAACCAGGTTAACTGAAAACCAAATTGCGCTCCAGTTTGTGAGTATGTAGCAATTCCTGATGGATCATCATCCGAAGCACCAGTGGTTAAACCAGGCCCTAAAGATTCCCAATAATTTTCCGCTTCCTGTAACAGGGGCTTTTTGCTAAATACATGCGTACTTAAAACTTTTGCATCTTTAATCGCCTCATCCAATGCTTTTGCAGGAGTTTCGGCGACTTCGGTAACTACTTCATCAATCTTTTTTGTATTCATTTTGTTTTTGATATTGATTTCAATCAGACATTTACCTCTATATATTATGGCAACTGAGCACTTTTGACAAATTTGCCCATAAAAGCTATAATTAGGCCACGAATGCAAACAACTCGCGTTAATCACCAAATCACCGCACCCGAGCTCCGCCTCCTCAATGATGAAGGCGAGCAATTGGGTGTGATGTCGTTATCAGAGGCTTTAAAATTAGCTGAAGAACACGGCCTTGATTTAGTGGAAATTTCGCCTCAAGCCCGACCGCCGGTGGTCAAACTAATCAGTTATGATAAGTTTAAATACCAGCAGAAGAAGCTTGAGCAGCAGCAAAAAAAGAAAGTCAAAAAAGTGGAAGTGAAAACGGTCCGCCTTTCGGCTAAAATCGCGACGCATGATATTCTAACCAAAGCCCGTAAAGCCGACGAATTTCTCACCGACGGTGATTGGGTGAAGTTGGAACTTCGCATGCGCGGTCGCGAACAAGCTTTTCTTGACGTAGCGCAGCAACAGATTGAAGCATTCCGGCAAGCTTTAACCGTCCCCTATCGAGTTGAAGTCGAAGCCAAAAAGATGGGCAATACGTTAAGTATGATCATCGCTCCATCAACTAAGTAATTACATTTCAAATGCCTAAAGCAAAAACCCATAAAGGAACTACCAAGCGTTTGCGCAAGACTGGTACTGGCAAGTTGATGCGTCGCACTGCTGGCCAAGACCACTACAACTCTCGCGAAAGCGGTAAGGTAACCAAGAATAAACGCCGTGATACAGAAATGAGCAGCGCAAATCGCCGCTTAAAATCACTATTGGTTCATCAATAATTTTCAAATTTAACTGATTTAAAGACATGACAAGAATTAAACGTGGTGTTGCTGCAAGCAAGCGCCGCAAAAATTTACTGAAGCGCGCGAAAGGATTCGACAACCGTCGTTCCACTAACTTTCGCCAAGCTCGTGAAGCTCTCTTAAAAGCTGATACCTATGCTTACCGTGATCGTCGCAACAAAAAGCGTGATCAACGCGCTATCTGGTTGGTACGCCTTGGTGCTGCTCTCCGCGATAACGGAACTACTTGGAGCAAATTCGCAGCTGTACTGAAAAAAGAAGGTGTAACCTTAAACCGCAAAGTACTTTCTGAAATGGCCATTAAAGCTCCGGAAAGTTTCGACAAAATGGTTGCAGAGCTCGCAAAGTAAAATATACTTTATAAATTAAAAACTCCCCGGCTGGGGAGTTTTTTTGAATCAGGTTTACTTGTTGGCGTTTGTGTTAGCAGCTGGAGTAGTATTTGCTGGAGTGTTTGCAGCTGGAGTATTGGTGTTCTCTGCTGGTGGATTAGCTTTGTACTCGTTAATCTTCTTCACTACCTGACCATCTGACTTCATGTCTTCGTAGAACAAAATCTGATCACGATTAATCTTCATTTCGTCGACTGGACCATGCAATTCCTTACCTAGCTTAACCAAAAGCAATTGCTGATTCTGTTGATTCTGAGCTTGTTGTTGGTTCAAACTATTTGCTGCATCGGTTGGCGGTGGAGTTTGGGTAACCTGCAAGTAGTAGATATCCCGCAAAGTTGCATAAGAAGCTGTCATACCAGATAGCTTACCAAAGTAAACTTGACCATTAGTCAAGAATACTGCCTGGTATCCTGAGTTTGATTCGGTTTGTTCTGTTCCCTTTACATTGCTCGATTGGCTTGGGAACAAGCGATTGCGGAATAGCACTCCAAGGACAACGATCACTAAGAGGACTACCGCCAAGATGACCCAAGGCATGGCATTAGCGCCGCCGCGTCGAGGCATCATGTTATTGTCATCAGACATTTAAATTTCCCTTTCTTTTGTATTTGTTACTATTAGAGATTTAGTGTTTTTATTGTAGCACGTTTGGAGCTTGTCCAGAAGGCTGAACTGTGGATTCCCCGGCGACAGCTGGAGCGGGATTATAAAAGGTTTTAGGAGTGTAGTAAACAGTTTGGGATTCTTGTGGATGGCCCAACAAGGTGCCACTGATAGCACTAATAATTAGAAACGCCACTGCTGCCAAAGCTGATGTTGCCGCGAGCCAAGTGATGACCGTGAATTCTGGCTTTGGTACTTTAAATGGAATAGATGGAGCTGGTTCCGGTACCGACTGGCTCGGTTCTGTTAAAAATTGAGGATTTAGATCAAAATTCGATACATATGAATGTTTCAGCGAATGGTGCTTTTGCCATATATCCGAAAATTCCTGAGCTTTTAGGAGTTCTGAATGGCGAGAAACTTCGGTCATTAGACGGTTAAGCATTTCTCGTAGCTCGGTCACTTCTCTTTGCAAAGCCTGAATGCGCATATTGGTGGCAATACTTTGCACAGTATTTGATTTAACTACCGGAGTAGCCACAGTGCGAATGGAAATTGGCAAACCTTCTACTTCACTCACTGTGATGCTTGGGAAAAGGTCTGGTAAGGCTTGTGAAAGCGGATCATTTTCTACACTAGTTACTTCTTGTAATTCTGCTGTTGCTTCCTGGACTTCATCAGATGAATCGTTTGGATCGTTCATTACCAAGTTGCCAGATAAATTGTTTAGCGCTTCCTGAGAAGTAAACCAGTTACGCCCCACCTTCTTCGCTGGTAAACGGCCTAAACGACAAAGCTGCCCCAAATAATCTTGGTGGTAGCCAGTTAGTTCAGCTGCTTTAGAAAGTGAAATTAATGATGGATTGTTTTGAATATTTGTTTCAAACATGTTTGGAGGTTAGCAATATTATAACACATTTCCATACTTTTTACTCTTGACGCCGCGATTAAATTGTTAGTATGATAAAAATATGCCACGACCTCTCTCTGACTTGTCCCGTCATATTCTAATTTTGCTCAATGATAAGGGCCCTTTAATGCTGCACCAGTTGTATGAATTCTGCCCTGATGACGCCAGCAAGAAAAAAGTTTACGACACTGTCTTCCGTTTAACCGGACAGAGTTTAGTCGATTTAGCCAATGACCGTTATTCAATTTCTGAGGAAGGCAAAATCTTAATCCACACTATCGACAAAAAACGTGACGGTGTGTGGAAAATTATTATTTTTGATATTCCCGAAACCAAGCGTTCGGTTCGGAATGTGCTGCGTTCTAAATTGACCTCGCTTGGTTTTAAAAAGTGGCAGAATAGCATTTGGATCTCGCCGTTTACTTTGGCTCCTGAAATCGAAGAAGAATTGAATCAGTTGGCAAAACACTTCTTCATTCGCTTAATGAAAACTACAGAAATTAACGTCACTGATGACTTAGAAAAAATGTTCGCGGATGAGTAAACCAACGGGCAAAATCGGTATTTTCGATTCTGGCCTTGGCGGACTCATTATTCTAAAATCAATTCGAAAGCTATTACCGCAATACGATTACGTGTTCTACGGTGATACTAAAAATCTCCCGTATGGTACCAAAACCCAACGGGAGATTTTTGATTTAACAATTGCCGGCATTCAAGAGTTGCGTCGCCAGGGTTGTATTTTAATTATCATTGCTTGCAATACTGCGTCAGCAAAGGCATTGCGAAAAATTCAACAACAGTGGCTACCGAAAAATGCCCCGGACACAAAAGTTCTGGGTGTAATTGTTCCAACGATTGAATCACTGAAAAAGAAAGACTTCCCTGCGATCTTAATGGCTACGGAAAGCACGGTGAAATCGAAAGTTTATCAGAAGGAATTAAGTAAGATTATTTCAAAACTTCACTTAATTGATTTACCTGCACCGAAGTTAGTCCCTTTGATAGAGGCTGGGAAAATTGCTGCCGCAGCTACTGAGGCGAAAAAAATGGTTTCGGGCAAAGCCGGTAAGGCCAAGACTTTAGTTTTGGGATGTACTCATTATCCCTTACTAAACAAACAACTAAGGGACGAATTTCCAAAACTTAAAATTATTGACCAAACGAAGATCATTCCAGCCGCATTGAATAAATATATAAGCAAACATCAAGAAATAAAAATACAGTTATCAAATTCGGGTAAGGTTAAAATTTTGTTTTCGGAAATTACCCCAACAAACACAAAACTAGCAAAAAAGTGGTTCAAATAATAAAGCCGATCCCAAATCTGGAATCGGCTTTTCATTTCGGAGTACTGAAAACATTTAGACCGTTGCGTTTTTTGTCTCTGACCAAAAAGCTTGGATCAGGGAGACGTCAGGAGGAATGCTAAAATTAATCAGCGTCGCAGTTTTTTCCCTGAACCCCGTTGATAGGCACCGGGAGCTGTCCTCAAGTAGAAACAGTTTAGCCTTAGGATTCCTTCGCTGAACCGATTGTGCAATTTCGGCGCTATCCGGCGTGGTACCGTGGGCCTTCATTTCCTCAAATGCCACCATGTCGTAATCGAAATGGCGGGCTAAGACATCTGCCGACTGCAAGGTCGTCCCGACGTGAACTTCCTTGGTTAAGAAAAACTGCTGCAAACAATCTGATATAAAATCAGGGTTTGTGCTAATTACTAAAATTCTTTCGGAACTCATATTTCACCTCGTGTTGGATTGTCGATTCTGAATCGTATCACAATTACTCAGATTATTCAACCCATCAAAAAAGAGCCTACGAAAGGCTCTTTTTATATTAAATTATGCGGATTACCAATCCAATGTTCCACCAGTCTGATACTCGGTCACGCGGGTTTCAAAGAAGTTCTTTTCTTTATTCAAGTCTACGGCTTCACTCATCCATGGGAATGGATTCGACACGTTAAACTGTGTTGGCAAACCAACGCTGGCCAAACGACGATCAGCAATGTGTTCGATGTACTGCTTAAAGCCCTCGGCATTCATCCCAAAGATTCCCTTAGGGAAAACGGTCTGTGCAAAAGTGTATTCCAACTTCGCCGCTTCTTTAACCAGATCAATTACATGCTGCTGGAATTCCGGAGTCCAAACCTCTGGTTGTTCTTCTTTAATTGTATTGATCAAATAGATTCCAAAATTCAAGTGCATGGACTCATCGCGCATGATGTACTGAATCTGTTCAGCGCTTCCCACCATTTTCTTTTGACGCTGGAAACCGAACATTACGGCGAACGCGCTGTAGAAAAAGATGCCTTCCATAATCAAAGAGAATACAACGATATTTTCCAAAAACTTTTGATCAGCTTCTAAAGTTCCAGTCTTAAAGTTAGGATCGAAAATACCTTCGTTGAAAGTCAAAATGAAAGATGCCTTATTGTAAATCGCATCAACTTCGCGGTACATGTTGAAGATCTTACCTTCATCCATAGCCAAAGATTCCACAATATATTGGTAGGAGTGCGTATGGATAGCTTCTTCGTAAGCTTGGCGAAGCAAGTACATGCGACATTCCGGCGAAGTGATGTGTTTATACGCTGCCATAACGATGTTGTTGGCAGCAATTGAATCACCGGTCGTGAAGAATCCTAAGACCGTTTCCAAAGCCTGGCGTTCGTCTGCATTCAAAACATTATTAGACTTCCACTGCTCAATATCCATCTGCATGGAAATTTCGGTTGGCAACCAGTGGTTAGCATTAGCAGCCAAATAACTTTCCCACGCATAAACATGCTTCATTGGGTAAAGCTGAATTACATCGGCATCTTCCCCGTTAATGACCCGGCGCTTGTTAATATTAACTCTCTGATCAGTTTTAGTGATTGGCATCTCTTTTCTTTCTGATTAATTCTATTATTTCGTTCTGATTCGTCCTGATTATTGGCAGGCTTCACATTCCGGGTCGTCTAGACGGCAAAGCTTGAATGCGGTTTGGTCGAGGGTTGCAGCGCCGCCGGTATTCATAGAGAACCCAGCACTCATCGGCGAAATTGGGGTTGGTTCTACTTTGTAGCTCACAGATTCTGTGACTGCTTCTGTGACAGTTTCACTTACGGTTTCTTCTACAACAGCGGCCATCATTTGTTCGGCAGCCATAACTGGTTCTTGAACTTGTGGCTGTACAGGTGCAACAGGTTGCGGTACTGGGTCGATGGCACCGGAAGGAATTTGATCTTCAACACGTTGACCTAATTTTGATTCTCCGCTTCGCAAGTGAGTTTTGCCAAATTCAGCGGCATTCACAGTAGACTTTTCTACCTGCGATGCAGCCAATGAACGCAAGTAGTATGTAGTCTTCACACCCATATCGTAAGCGTAAATGTAAATGTCATTGATATCTTTACCACTCTTACCGCCGTAGAACACATTCAAACTTTGTGACTGATCAATCCACTTACCGCGGAATGCTGCCGCGCGAATTAACCATTTGGCATCAACTTCAAAAACTTCTTTGTACTTATCTTTCAATTCCTGTGGGATGCCGGCGATTTCACCAACACGGCCATCGTTAAATTTGAGCTGGGCGATCATATCGTCGTTCCACATACCGATCTTCTTCAAATCTTCCACCAAGTATTGATTAATAACCACGAAGTCACCAGAGATATTGGCTTTTACATAAATGTTTTTGTAAATCGGTTCAATTGAAGGAATGGCACCAGAAATATTGGAAATAGTTGCAGTTGGAGCAATCGCCATGGTGTTTGAGTTACGCATGCCGTATTCAGCCACATGCTGACGAACTGGTGTCCAGTCCAAACGACCAGTGCGGGACACTGGAATTTCTTCACCACGCTCTTGTTCCAGCAAAGCGATGGTGTCGACCGGGAAAATGCCCCGATCCCATTTACTGCCTCGGTAAGAAGAGTAAGCACCGCGTTCTTTGGCGAGCAAGCTTGAACCCATAATTGCGTAGTAAGACACTGCTTCCATGCTGTAGTCAGCAAATTCAACCATGGCTTCTGAATCAAAATTGATTCCTTGCTGGTAAAGCGCGTCGTGGAATCCCATGATACCCAAACCAACTGGACGGTGACGCAAATTTGAATTTTTTGCTTCAGGGGTTGGATAGAAATTTAAGTCGATAACATTATCGAGCATGCGCATTGCTGTGGTAACAGTGTACTGCAATTTTTCGACGTCAAACTGACCGCGGGCAATGTGACGGGCCAAGTTGATGGAACCCAAGTTACATACCGCAATTTCATCTTTGGAGGTGTTCAGCGTGATTTCAGTACAAAGGTTGGAGCTGTGAACTACACCAACGTGATCTTGTGGCGAACGAATATTGCTTGGGTCTTTGAAAGTAATCCATGGGTGACCTGTTTCGAATAACATTGTGAGCATTTTCTTCCAAAGGTCACGCGCTTTCATTTGCTTGAAAAGCTTCAATTCACCAGCCATGCCTTTTTGTTCGTAGCGTTCGTACATGCGCTTGAATTCGCGGCCGTACAAGTCGTGCAGTTCCGGGGTTTCGTCGGGAGAGAACAAAGACCACATCCCATCAGCTTTAACACGCTGCATGAACAAATCTGGAATCCAGTTGGAAGTGTTCATGTCATGAGTGCGGCGGCGTTCGTCACCAGTGTTTTTGCGAAGTTCCAAGAAATCTTCAATGTCATAGTGCCAAGTTTCAAGGTATGCGCAAGTCGCGCCGCGCTTGCGACCGCTGCGCGAAATTGCCACAGTTACGTCATTTGCAATTTTTAAGAATGGAATTACACCCTGGCTTTCAATACCGGCTTGCTTAATTAACGCACCAGTCGCGCGAAGCTTGCTCCAGTCATTACCAAGCCCACCGCTCCATTTGGAGAGTTGAGCGTTGTCCCCGTAGGCTTTGAAAATATTTGCCAAATCATCTTCTACAGTTGTTAAATAACAAGATGATAGCTGGGAGTGGATCATACCCGAGTTAAACAAAGTTGGTGATGATGGCACAAAGTGCAAAGTCGAAATAACCCGGTAAAATTCTACGGCGCGGGCTTCTTTATTTTCTTCGTTCAAAGACAAACCCATAGCGACACGCATCCAGAACATCTGTGGGGTTTCGAGTAATTCCTTGGTTTCTGGGATACGAGTAAAGTAGCGGTCGTTCAAAGTTTGTACAGCCAAGTAAGACAAAAGACTATCGCGATCGCGAACCAACTCAGAGGCAATATACTCTAAATTAAAAGTCAGCATGCGAGGGTCTAAACGACGGGCGGATACACCCTTGCTCACACAGCGGACAAACGCTTCTCGCAATTGTTCGTCTAACCGGTTGAAGTCAATGACATCTTGACCAATAACTTCTTTGTAGAGTTTATTAGAAAGCGCGCGAGCAGCAACCGTTGAGTATGCTGGGTCACGTTCGATGAATGAGCGCAAAACCATGATAAGCGCTCGTTCAATATCTGAAGTCTTAATGTCTTCATGAATTTCCAAACGCAATTGATTCATTACCATAGGTACGTCAATGCTGGCAGCTTCATCACCCAAAATCTTTTCCAAACTATTTTGCACTTTTGCAAGTGCAAAGGCTTCGGTCTTGCCATTGCGCTTGTGAACCATAATTTCCGCTTTGTCGATCTTCTCCAAAACTTCCTGCTTCTTTTCTTCGCGAACTTTGGTGTGCTCGTAGCGGTAAATAATATAAGCTTTGGCAACATCAAAAAGCTGAGCTTCCATCAGTTTCTTTTCAACAACGTTTTGCACGTCTTCTACCCCTGGCACACGCCCTTCGAACACAGTTTCGATTTCAGCAACAACCGCATCAGCAATTTGGTCGGTTAGCAAAGTATTGGCTTTGTAATTAACTTCTACGTAAGCGTGGTTGAGTGCGGATTTAATTTTCGCGGGATCAAACGGAACGGTCTCTCCGCTTCTTTTTTTAATTTCCATGGTTTCTTTGTTTCTAAATTATTGATATGAGTAAAATTTCGTTTCTAGAGTTTCAGAATCGCTTCCTTAAACTCTTCGATGTCTTCAAACTGTCGATACACACTGGCGAACCTGATGTAAGCAACTTTGTCTACTTTTCGAATTGCCTTCATGATGATCTCGCCAATTGCATTACTGGTGATCTCTCCTCCGGAAGCTTTCTTCTGGATTTCCTGTTCGACCGTGCCCAGGATTTTTTGGAAAGTTTGGTCAGTGTGCGGTCTTTTTTCAAAAGCCCGTCTCAGGCCCCGCTCTAGCTTTTCACGGCTATACACCTGGCGAGTACCGTCACGTTTTAGCACAGTCAGATCGAGAATTTCGATTTGTTCATAAGTACTAAACCGGAACTCGCATTTCTCACATTCGCGACGTCTTCGGATGGCTGCCGAATCTTCAGCTGGCCGGGAATCTACCACTTTTGTGTCACAATTTAAGCATTTGGGGCATTTCATTGGGTTTTTGAAAATTACTAAATATAGTATGCGCTTCCTAATTATACCGCTACATGTAGGGTTTCTCCAAAAATCAAAATTCCCTCGGAAATGAAATACTTTTTATTTTTTTGACGTTTTGCGACGGCAGTTATCCACAAAAAACCTGCCAGGCAGTAAATTGCTGGCAGGTATTGTTAAGTTAAAAAATTAGGAAAATTTTATAAGAACTTGGGAGTGGATTTCCGGGGTTTTTTGGAACTATTTTTTTCAGATTTCATCAGGTAGATCGCTACTCCGATGGCGATGAGCAACAGGATAATGCCACCTAGGCCGTAAATCACACTGCTACTGGCCTGCTGCTGTGTGGCCTGCTCCAAAGTAGTCTCTCCTACCGGCTTATTGGTATGAGGATCAATTTCTTCTATGGTTCTTTGCAGAGGAGCCCGCTCGACTCCCTGGGCAGCCGACTGTGAATATGATGAAGATTGATTATTCATAATTCTATTTATTCCAAAATTATATATGTTCCCTTTAAAGGCGCCCACGAACCGCCTGGTCCGCTGTAAAATGCTTCGCTAATCAATCCGCTGTCATAAGTCAGTGTTGCCCCGCCATCCATAGTGATTTGTTTTGCCGTTAGCGCTTTTAAAACACTGCCCCCACTTATATGCACATTTCCATCTTGGGCAATTAAAGCTACGGTGCCGGCTCCACCGGAAAGATAAATTGCATCATTCCCTGAGCAATTTGGGCCTGCGGGACAAGAGCTTGTTGTTATGACAAAAGGATAACTTCCAACGGCTCCTGAACCGGCAAAATTAGAGCCCCCTGTAAGAGTTACGTATCCATCCGTAACCAATACGCCACTATTACTTCCATAACTTGAATCAAGCTGAACTTTTCCACCATTACTTATGGTAATATTCCCATCCACCCAAACAGTTCCTGTCATTATCAAAGTGCCGCCGCCATTAACAGTTAAGTTACCCGTGATATGAGTAGGCCCCAATGTCGCCCCCGCAAATCCAACCGTAACATTACCGCTGGTCACTCCTCCAGCAGCTGCATCATTTTTCCAATCAGTGATGTTGTTGTCCGACAAAGGTAGAGGGGTTTGGGGAGGATCGCCTTGGGTGGTGTCACAACTCTTGTTAGTAAAGCTTGAGGTTTGGCAATATAAATACCCGGATAGTGTTGCTCCCATTACATTATGCCCCCAACCCTGATCATTTGAAGATGTACCTATATACACGCCAGTATTGTATGAGTTCCCTCCAATATAGGAATATCCACCCCCTAAACTCAATCGGAAATATCCATCTAATCCGTTTGGTGAGGTATTAGACCATGCTCCCGTGCTTTGACGACCAATTTTTGCTGTCCCGTTTGCATAACCGTTAGAATTTGCGCCAATAATGTAGTAATTACTGGAATTAGAGCTCCCATCGATTACAAGCCAATAAGTTAAACTTGGATCCAGAACTGGAGTAGTTGGTAAAGACACCGTAACCCATCCAAAACTGGTAGTGACCGAGGACGATGACAAAGTCGCCGATAGCAAAGTAGTTGAACCAGGCGAACCTGAGTTGTCCGTCACTATTCGAACCGTTTCATTCCCAGGATTCCCATTCTTCTTCATGAAGAATTGTACATTGGAAGTCGGGATTGAATCGGAGATTTTGAAACTTTGGGCAAAGTCTTCTGTCGCGCTTGCATTCCCAAAAGTAACACAGCTAGTGGAACTACACGAAGAAATACTTGCTGGTTGGTCATTGCTCTGGTCAACCGTTAAAGCAGAAGGATTTGCCGCAATGGCGCTACCTGTAATATGAACTCCCGTAGTAGCACTAATATTACCGTTAGAATACACACTCCCATTTATTGTTGACCCACCTGTTAAACTAAAGCCACCTGCCCCAGCCTGTACGCCATATCTAAATGAGATAACATTTGAGTTAATACCCACCTGAGTTTTTATTGTAATCTGAGAGGTTGGATTTGTGCTGTTTGGAATGTAAGCGGTGGAAGTAATTAATTTATTTGTTGAATTAATATTTGAGATGGTTGTTGTGTAGGTTCCAGCACCCACAGCCACATTTGATTCTCCTGAAAAAGAAGAGCCTTGATTTAACTGATAAATAGCTTTATCTAAACCCGCCTCCGCTATATTGAGTAACTGCACTTTCGCAACAGTATTGCGACTGGCTTTTATTTGAACAAACGTAGTTCCCCACACTGCAACTGATAAAACAACCAGTACAGACATGACTATAATGCCAATGATCATTAAAGCACCGGATTCTGAGTTGATATTCAATTTATGTTTTTGAATAGTCATAATTATTGATTTCTCAAAAAGATCACATCGTTTAAATGACTAGTTACTGTTGAAACATTTCGTACCGAGGCTTGCGTCTGCAAATCGACAGTTACTGTATCGGCTGCAGCAGGGCTGGCATTATTGTAGGTGAAACTTAAAGAACTAACATTTTCACTAAGTAATTTTGTACCAGCATGTCGGGCACTGCTACCATTGGTTTGAATAAGTTGGTAAAGGGAGTTATTTGCTAAATAATAAATGACGTAATCACTGCCGTTGCTTATAATATTTCCATTACTGTCAAAAGCTGGAAGTTGTAGAACCAAAGTATGATTATCTGTAGTATAATTGGTACTACCAAAAGTTATGCTGCTTAATATATGGGAAGCCTGTGCAATGTACTTAGTCATGCTATTAAAAGCCTGGCGGGTACCGTCGGTTGTCTGTACCTCTGCCCTTTCCTGAAAATATACTTTGTTGTGCCATTCAAAAAGATTAAGCAACGCCACCATCAAAAAGGAAAAAATTCCTATGACAATAATAACTTCAATGAGTGTAAAACCTTTTTGGGATCTCATTGTCCGATCCCTCCTTGAGTGATGTAAGTTTCCAAATCTACGCTTTGAGTTTGGTTAGTCTGTTGATTCAAATAAGTAACTGTGACTTTGACATCTTTGGTTTTAGAATTTAAATCTGTCACAGTAATATTTCCGGCCCCATTTGGAATTTCTGACATTTGTGAATCTGTGAATGAGCCTGTGGACGGTAACGAAGCGAAGCTGGTCGTGCGTAAGCTTTGCATTTTTTTATCAGCAATCCTTAAAGCCGACTCGCGATAGCGATTCATTCTATTAGTCACGACGGTTTTGGAGGTAGCTTCATACAAAACCAAAGACACTCCGATTAAAAAAACCGTGACCAAGACTTCTATCAAAGTGAAGCCATTTTGAATTGGAGTATTTTTATTTGCCTGCACTTTTCCTTATTTTGTTTCTATTTGCCGCCGATCGCCCATTGTCTACTTTTATATATAGTAGCATATTTAGGTGATAATCGGGGTTTGAAGGCTTGATTTTTTGGCCTAGATTTGCTAAAATGCCTGAGTACAATTTCATATTCGGGAGTAGCTCAGTGGTAGAGCAATCGGCTGTGTCACAAACCATACGCAGCCCTGAATGGTAACATTTAGGTGATAACGAGGTGAATTGCTGGAAGCCTGTTTGCCGAAAGGCAATGGTAATCAGCAGCCAAGCTACTTAGTAGAAGGTTCAGAGACTATCCGCAAGGAGTACTGCGACTAGTTCGCGGGAAGCGCCTCGCATCCTAAGGGATGATGATATAGTCCACCCCTTTTCGAAAGATTAGGATAATGTGTAACCGATCGGTCCTGGGTTCGAATCCCAGCTCCCGAGCCAACAAAAAACCACTAACTTGTTTAGCGGTTTTTTTGTTATTAAACTCTAGCTTAAGCTTTCTCTCGGCAATCAATCATCCATTCGATTCCGTATTTGTCTCGGAAGGAACCAAAGTAAGAACCCCAAGGGCTTTGGTTCATTGGTGATTCAACTTCTCCATCAGCAGACAACCCCTCGAACAAGCGATCTGCTTCTTCGCGGCTCTCCGCGCCAATTAAAATTTTGCTTCGGTTCTCGCGCTCGTTGGTCTTGCCCATAAACGCAGGAACATCGTTTCCCATCAACATAGTTGGTCCAATGGGTAAGGCAATGTGCATCAGTTTTTCTTTTTCTTCTTCTGGAACTTCAAATCCTGGATTTGGAATATCTTTAAAGCGAGTGAGGTCTACAAGTTCGCCACCGAAAACAGATTTGTAAAACTCAAATGCTTCTTCGGCATTGCCGTTAAAGTTCACATGCGGATGTATTGTTATCATAATTTAGCTTTTAATATTATATTGATATTACCATTTTCTACATGATATTTCTATTATGCCTGATTCTCTAGTTTAGTTATTTTTTGTTATAGTATGTACATGTCTACCCACATCTCAAAGATTTCCGGCGGCACTGCCCACAAATTACCACCCGACTTAAAAACTGCATTATCCAAAGACAAAAAATCTTTAGCTATTTGGGAAACTCTTACCCCACTCGCCCGCAACGAATGGATCTGTTGGGATATTTTTCCTAAACAAGAAAAAACGAGAAACGAACATATTAAGCGCACTGTTACGGAACTCAAACAAGGAAAGCGCCGACCCTGCTGCTGGATTGGCTGTATTCACCGAAAGGACAAAGAAATTTCTCCGTCAATAAAAGCGGTACTCGCCGGGACGCTCGGCAAGGCAAAGAAAAAATAAAAATCGCCAGAACGGCGACTTTTTATTTATATGCGTTTAGGCACTTTAAATATTCAACTGAGTTACCATGCGTTTCGTAGAAAGATCCTGACTTGGCAAGGCGCGATCAAAAGAATTGGCCGGGACCTGCTCTTCAATCCAATAGCCATACGAATTAAATACATCCATATTAGAAAATGTGTATCGCCCACCAGCCTTAACAACGAATAACGTCCCATGATCATTCACCAAAGTGCCCGATGGATGGGCCTGTTCAGTACTACCAATATTTTGTTCGTTGACCATAAATGAAGTATCACCCGGATAAACATTTTTAAACTGATATCCTAGTTTCAAAAATACATCAGATGAAGTAAACCCAGCCCGTAATCCGTTGGTGATTAAATACACGGTGCCGTGGTCGTTTATTAATGCACCATCACGCGGCGGAATATAATAGGTCACTGGTGCACTGGCTCCATTTGGTGTGTAGTTAGTCAGTGGTAAATTCATATCAGCCTGATTCGCCTTCTTGACCTCTGACCATTTATTAAATCGGTAGGATAAAAATGCGCCTGCAGAAGTGTAAGGGCTACGACGGCCGCCAGTTTCAATATGATAAACCGTGCCATCTGTTCCTAAAATATTTGTCCCAGGATCATGCGCGCCAGTATTCTGATCGGGTATATTTGGCGTCGCAGGATCAGTAGTTTTGTTTGCGCCACTCACTGTAAAGTACCCATCAGAAATTCCCTGGGCACTAAAATCAGGGGCTTTGTATACTACAAACTTATAATAATTTGCCTGAACGGCGTTTCCGCCATCACTCTTTGAAACATCAACAGTCCAAGTGTAAGTACCATTATTTGAAATTGGGGTTGGGGTTAAATTGAAAAATGCCTGATTCACGTCATCATAAACCGAAGTGTTATCCTTATAACCCAAAACTGCTAAGTAAACTTGCGGGATTGTCCCATTTGTAGTCCAAGTGACCGTGACTTGCTGTCCTTGTGAAAAATTCTTTCCACCCATCAGACTAGTGATGGTAAAAGACTCTCCGGACGCAGCTATGGCTGGTTGAGGAAATAATACAACCAAAGCGAATAAACCAATTGCAAGTTTTGAAATTATATTTCTCATAAAAGTTAAATAATGTTAGTTATATTATATCACCTTTTAAGTCAATTTGTGCTAGAATAGGCTTATGGAACACGAAACATTCTGGAGCCTGCTCAGAGATCCCGCGCATTGGTATTTTGAACTTTTCCTAATTCTGATTTTCGACATTCTGATCGGTGCCTTAATTTGGCCCCGACTCAGGAAATCTTTTACTCATCATAAAGAAGATGATGAGCGCATCGACGAATTAGAAAAGCGCATCAAACAACTCGAAGACTCCCAGCGATAATTATATCGCTCACAATACCGCCGGAAGGCGGTTTTTGTTATACTACCCCTATGGACGCCCTAAAAGATCAGATCTACATACTCGAAACCCAGCTTTTACATGCTGATGTACGCAATTCACGCACTGCTCTTGATGAACTTCTTTCGGAAGATTTTTTGGAGTTCGCCGGAAGTGGAAATATTTTCGACAAGAAAAAAATCCTCGATAGCCTGCCTGGCGCCCCGACACCGCATTTCATCATGCATGACTTTGCTATCCATGAACTGTCACCGGTTTTAATTCTTGCTACCTATAAAATGGAAAAACAAGATAACGACAGCGAATTTTCACTGCGCAGTTCGATTTGGCAAAAGGAACAAAATGCCTGGAAAATGCGTTTCCACCAAGGGACAATTTTAACTAAACAATAATTATTAATCACTACTTTTATGAATCCCGTAGTACATTTTGAACTGCCAGTCGAAGATCGCGACCGCGCCAGCGAATTTTATAACAAAGCTTTTGGCTGGAACGCAAATAAACTGGGTGAAGACATGGGCAACTACACTGTTGTGCAAACCACTGACACCGACGAAAATCGCATGCCAAAAACCCCCGGCCAAATTAATGGCGGGCTGTACATGAAAACTAAAGATGATCAATTCCCCACTGTTGTAATTGCCGTAGATGACATCCACGAGTCAATGAAAAAAGTTGAAGAAGCGGGTGGTCAAATTATTGGTGGTGGCCATGCTGCTGGTGAACCAGATGATATTCCTGGTGTTGGCCTCTACATTGCTGTTCGCGATTCCGAAGGCAATCGCATTGCGATCCTACAACCTAAAGGCATGGGCCCGCAAAATTAAGTCAGAAATATTAGACGCTTTCGGCGTCTTTTATTTTTGATATAATAAAGTCATGAATAAGAAAAATTTTTGGCCATTTTTTATCTTTGCCATTATTCTGATCGTAATGGCCGCGATCGAACACTTCCAAGGCCGCCTCACCTATTGTGCTTGCGGATACATTAAAGTGTGGCACGGCATCGTTAATGATTCTGGCGACTCGCAGCACTTGTTTGACTGGTACTCTTTCACACATGTCTTACATGGTGTTCTTTTTTACTTTGGCCTGTGGTTAATAGACAGAAAAAAGAAACTCACTCTAACAACAAAATTTTTAATCGCCATTGGCCTAGCCGCTGGCTGGGAGATCTTAGAAAATTCTTCTTACATTATTGATCGTTACCGCACCGCCACATTTTCACTCAATTATTACGGTGACACAGTAATTAATTCTGTGGGTGACGTCATTTCCGCAGCGATCGGTTTCTTTATTACCTCGCGTGTGCGCTGGTGGATGTCACTCATTTTATTTATCGCCATCGAAACAATGCTCGCACTTGTAATTCGCGACAACCTGACCATCAACATCATCATGTTGATTCACCCAATCGAAGCAATCAAAACCTGGCAGCAAGGTTTGTAACTCATTTTATAGAAAAAATAAAAAGCGGCGAGTCCTGAACACAAATAGTTATTCATTTCTCGCCCCAGTTTTTGATGTGTCTTGCCTTCATCTCTTCAAGCTCAGCTTCATCTGAGATGATGTCGAACTCGCCCATGAACCACTCTTTGGGGAAGGATCGCTTACATGTGCTCTCCTTATAACTTTTACACAATCTCTTTTGAGTAGCGTGGGTCATGCATTGGCAAAACATCCGTAAAGTATACATCTCAAAGCGATCGTCAATTTCGACCACCTGGCCGAATGAATGATCTGGTCAGTCGAACGGGTCTTTATCCGCTATTGGGAAGGGTCTTCTGCGAACCCAATTGCCTATCTTCGGAACATCAGACATAATACACCTCCTTCATTACTTATCCGTTTCAGGATATACTAATATAAACTTTTTACAATTAAATTGCAACTGTTAAATAAATAAAATATATGCAAAAAATTACTCCATTTCTGTGGTTTAATACCGAGGCCGAAGAAGCTATGAACTTCTACACCAGTGTATTCGCCAGTCGTCCTGGCACTGCAAACGGCGAATCAAAAGTTGCCAGCATTAAAAGATACCCAGATGGTCCACTGGAAGGCCCGATGAAAGGCATGGAAGGCAAAGTCCTTACTGCTGAATTCTTACTCGATGGCCAGCGCTTTCTTTGCTTAGACGGCGGTCCAATCTTTAAACCAACTGCGGCGATGTCACTTTACGTAGAATGCGAAGATCAAGCAGAAGTCGATCATTTTTGGACAAAGTTAAGCGAAGGTGGTAATCCAGAAATGCAACAATGCGGCTGGCTGCAAGACCGTTTTGGTTTCTCCTGGCAGATTATTCCAAAAGCACTTCCCCAACTTCTCACAGACCCAGACAAAGCAAAAGCAGACCGTGTTCTCGCGGCCATGATGCAAATGAAAAAAATTGATGTCGCTGGC
The DNA here is from genome assembly GCA_964473815.1 of uncultured Candidatus Saccharibacteria bacterium. GTDB lineage: Bacteria > Patescibacteriota > Doudnabacteria > UBA920 > UBA920 > UBA920. Next base: position 41,856 of record CAYYQK010000005.1, read on the forward strand.
TTGGAAGCCGCGGCAGGCGTATAATAAAAGTATGAAAATTAAGATTGAGCAACACACAATTTCAGGGGCAACCTGGATTGCTGCATGGTTATTCACCATCGGCTTTCTGCACTTGTCCTTCTGGGCTGGTGTTTTGGCCATTCTAATTTGGCCATACTACTTAGGCGCACACTTCGCCCACTAATCTAAATCCAAAATGGATCACGATCACTCGCAACACGAGCTCGAGGCCACGCCTTTAGAGTACCTAAAATTTTGCGGAGTAATTTTAGGAATTATTCTTCTGTCATACGCAGTCTCGACTTTCGGACAAACTTTCTCTTGGCAAAACTTCTTCCCAAAATTTATGGGAATGTTTTTCTTGGTGTTCGCGTTATTTAAATTTCTCGACCTGCTCGGCTTTGCCACTTCTTACATTGGCTACGATGTCATCGCCAAACGTTCAATTACTTACGCTTACATCTACCCGTTCATAGAATTAGCAATGGCACTTGGTTACTTATTTAAAATCCCTTACACAGAAGGGGTCACTTTGGTGTTCATGGCAATCGGTTCAATTGGAGTCCTTCGCGAACTGATGCGCCACAGCAACATCAAATGCGCTTGCCTCGGCACTTACATTAAATTACCACTCACCACGGTGAGTTTAATAGAAGATGTGGTCATGGGGATAATGGCCTTGCTAATGATCCTCAAAATCTTCTAAACTAAAACTATGACCGAACAAGAAGCCATTACCAAACTTGAACAACTGGGATACACCGATGTTCACATCGTGCGTTTTGAGGCTGGCCACCAACTCGGCCAACACACTCACGACCTCATGACCGGTCACATTATTCTCACCGGAGAAATGTTTGTAACCGATGAAGATGGTACAGACGTGATCGAAAAAGGAGACTTGTTTGAAGTCCCTGCCGGAACTACTCATTCAGTTTCCGTTGGTACCGAGCCGTGCGCCATGGCCATGGGCACGAAGTAGCTATTGCTACTGCCAGCTATTGCTGCCGCGCCAACTGCAACGCTTTTTCTCTTGCAATATTATAGGACTGCCAACTTTCAGTTTTTGGCAGTTTTTGTTTAGACTTTTCGATGTAATCGCGCTGCAACTGCTTATCTTCTTCAGTAGTTGGATTAAACTTTTCCAAAATTACCGGTGTTGCATCTGCTGACAAAGACAGTAAATATTTCGCGTCCAATTTGTCGGTACCAGCAAACTGCGTAAGATTTTTCTGAGCTACGTATTTATCCGGATTCAAAATATCCATTCCAACAAAAAAACAAATCAATATTATTATTGTCCCAAGTGCAAAGAATGCATGTGGTTTGTTTTGAATTAACTTGATAGCCAACAGCACAAAAATTGCAGCAAGGAAAGTAATAAACCCAAAAACATACAAACGCATTTCGGTCATACCATATGCGGCCTGATATAAGGCCAGTCTTTGGAATGCTGAAATGATGATCACCATAACCTCTGCTGCAATTAGCAATGCCGGCAATATAAACCATTTTGTACGAGCTGCAAGTTTGCTAGTATAGTGATCAACACTCAATAAAATCAATAGCGTGCTAAAAGCCACGATCAACAATTCCCAAAAACCCTTGCGGGCATATTCGGCGTAGGTGTATCCGGCAAAAGAAATATTTATTGCGCCTCCGAACATGTAATGCATCTGGAACAAGATGAACAATAAAAACAAAGCAGCAATCAAAAATAAGAACACCGCGATTTCTATTTTCCGGTTTTCACCATTTTCATTTCCTAGCGGGCTAGCTATGTTTAGCAATTCAGAAAGTTCCCCACTGATTTTATCTGAAGGATTAAATAGGTAGGCAAACAAACCCATGCACAAAATAAAAATTATAATGATAACTACAACTTGCGGGATTAGTGTATCAGGAAGATGCCATGCAAAAGTGTTAGCAATAAACTGACGAAAGGCTAAATCTGCAGCAGCAAACAAAATTCCAAAAAATACTAGCACTGGTAAAGCAGTTAGAACTCCGATAAGTACCTGTCGGCTTTTCCCAAGTTGTACATTTTGAGCGCCCCGCAGCAAACTAAACAATGCGCCAAATCCGCGGCCCAAAAATTTAAATGGCCACAGTACTGCAGTAAAAAAATAATCAGCTAACGAAAAATTATTAATATTATCTAAAGTTACTGCTCGGACCATGAGCAAATACATACCGAGGGCACCCAATGCATTTAAGAAGTCTACAAAACCATTGGCGCGCAGCATGGGCACAAAAATAAAAATCAAATATGGGAGTACAAACCACTGAGCAGGTTTAAAATTTAATTGACGACTACGCGTAAACCAAAACAGCATCCCCAAAACAAGCACACCATAAATAGTTACCGACACTCCCCAAATTTTGTTGAAAAATAAGTAATCAAATATAACCGCCAAAAAGCCGGCTACTAGAGGCCAGGGCCAGAACGAACTCATTTTTATATTAGTATCTTTGGTTTCAGCTGTAGTATCCATATATTTATTATACGCCTCTGATTAGTGAAAGTAACTTGAAATTTTCCCGCTTACTCATGCGAAAACTGGATTTTTTTGTCAGAGTGTGCTATAATAATAAAGATGAAGTCTAAATTGAAACCAAAACGCAACTTTTTGCACACTTTATTCGAAGCCAGCGTGATTATCAAGGCTATTAATGGTACTTGGGAAACAATCAGCGGGCTTGGTTTGTTATTATTCAGCCATGTGACAGTTGCTCACGCTTTTTCTGGAATCGCTAAACACGACATGACTCGCGGTACCCAAGACTTTGCCGGCATATATATATTAAGCCATGGGGTTGTGAATATTTTCTTAGCCTACTATTTGTACAAACAAAAACTGTGGGCCTTCTGGGTCTCTATTAGCTTCTTTGGTGCCTCCATGCTGTATCTGGGTTACCGCGCCATGAATCACCCATCGCTAATTCTCTACTGGTTAATTTTGTTTGATGCGATTTGCATTTATCTAACTATTCACGAATACAACTATCGCAAAACTTTAGCCGCTACCGCAAAATAGTTTTCAATAATTTTAAAAGCCGACATTGCTGTCGGCTTTTTTATTCTCCCTGGTCGTAGTTCTCCAGGTAAGTGGTCAATTGTTTGTTTACCCGAATGAATGTCGCGCATTTAGAAAATTCTTTTAATCGGCGAGCGCCAATGTAAGTTCCAGTACTACGCAGAGCACCAAACAGATCTTGCAAGAAATTGGCAATCGGTCCTTTGTAAGGCATTAAAACATAACGGCCTTCGCTTGCCCGATGAGTTTCTTTTTTACCATAAAATTCTTGTAACGCTTTATTCGAAGAGGATCCAAAATATTCTTTAAATTTCTTGCCATCTTTTTCGATTAAAGCGCCGGCGCTTTCATCAAAACCGGAAAATAGCGAACCGCACATATTGAAATCTGCGCCAGCGCAGAAAGCTTTGGCAATACATGACGGATATTGCTGGCCGCCGTCCGCAATAACTAACCCCACGCCCTGGTCGTTAGCAATACCGTGAGCTGCGTCTGCGCATTCAATTACTGCAGAGAGTTGAGGGTAACCAACCCCGGTCATGCGACGGGTTGTGCAACTCGAACCAGGGCCAATTCCAACCTTTACTATGTCTGCGCCTGATAAAATAATTTCTTCAGTCATTTCGTTGGTTACAACATTACCGGCAATAATGATATGTTCAGGCAAAAGCGCACGGACTTCCTTAATGGCAGCCATGAATCTTTCCAAATAACCATTCGGGACATCAATACAGACAAAAGAAAAGTGTTTCATTAGATCTGCTGCCAACATTTCTTTAAGTTTTTCAATATCTTCGTCGCGGATCCCTAAAGTGTATGCAATGTAATCGGGATCATTAAAGTCTTCGAAAAACTTTTTATAATCTTCAACCTTGTAATACTTATGGAAAGTGGTGATCATTTTGTGCGGCGATAAAACCTTCGCCATCTCGAAGGTGCCGCAGGTAGCCATATTGGCAGTCATAATCGGTACGCCTTTCCATCGCTTGGGTGAGTGGTAAAAACGAAACTCACGCTCGAGATCAACTTCTTTGCGTGAGTTTAAAGTGCTTCGCTTGGGGCGTAGCAATACATCAGAATAGTCTAATTTTATTTCACTTTCGAGTCTCATTTGTGATTCTATGATCGGAGGATTTTAACCTTCGATATAGTATCACTGATCGGCAATCGCTGCAATACGCCGGAAGGCTTCATCGACCACAGCTTCGTCTTTAGTTAAAACTAACAAGCCGCTGCGAATGCGGATCGCTAAAATGTGAATATCGCCTTTATCGATCTTTTTAACTTCTTTACGTAGGTGAGTGGTAGTCTGCCGCGCCAAAAAGCGATCCGCGGCAGGACCTAAATAGTCTTTTACGATTTCTAAAATTTGGTCATATAAATGATCTTCTGGGGTCATTTAACCTCCTCGATTTCCACCAGTTTGCGGGCTCCCCTAGCGATCAATAAATATCCAATTGCGATTGCTAACAGAATCAGGTAAATGATTATTAAAACGATTTTAATTGTAGCGTGATTCAATGACTGAGTAGCTTGGCTTAAAAATTGCAAACCAATCAATAACGAAATCGTGGCAGTTAAACCAGTTGCTAGTGATAGAAAACTTTTTCGGTAAATAATGCCTGTGACAGTTTTTGCATAGGACCAAAAATTCAAAATTGCTAAACCACCGAAAAACCAAATCAACACATACGGCACTATGACAGTCAACACAATTAACCAGTCAGGTAAAGCATAAGTTGGCTGAATGAGTGGATCTGTTGAAATACTACGGAACGGATTTTGGAAAACTAACCAGACATAAATAAAAGTTAAAATTGCCAGAGCTGCCAAAACTACAGGACGATACACCCCAGCCCATTCCACTCCCCCAATACTATGGATCAGGCTTCTGGATGCCTGGTACAAATACCAAAAACCAGTTCCATACAATACAATGGTCAAATAATTTCTTAAAATAATATTAAAAATTTGAGCAGTATGTGAATGAGGGAAATAAGTAAAGATTGTCGCAATTACAGAAGGAACAACAACTACCAACAACAGCATAAATAGCCCTAAGGTAATAGTGAGAAAACCTTTGTGCTCCGGAGCATCTTTTATGAGCCTGCTGTACCGTCGAAACCAAACAACGCCAAACAGGGCCGCGGACCATATCAAAAAATATGGCACTACAATGGTCAGGCGCAGTAAATTGGTCTGAGCAAGCGTTAAACCATATCGACTGACGGCTTCAGCCGCCGGGGCCAGCAAAGTCAGGGCTACATAACCGATCCAGACTACCGTGAGCCAGGCAAATGCGTGCCGCATATCGCTATAAGCGCGGATTTTGGTGTTATTCATAATAATAGGGTATGACGTGCTTATGAAAATCATCTGAAATTCCCATCATCTAATTTTAACATTTGGTTTATAATGTAAGTAATATGGATACGGAGCAATTTCTGAACGCGATTGCCGACCACGCCCCTGGCATCGTTGCAATCCACGATATTCAGACTGGAAAATATCTTTATATGAACCGAGCCATCACTAAGATTCTAGGGTATCAGCCTGAGGATTTTATTAATGGCGGCTTAGAATTTGCGGTTTCACTGATGCATCCGGATGATTTAGAAAAAACCATGGCAGCTAACCAAAGTGCTTTAGAAGAAGCAAATTCCCGACCTGAAACAAAAAAAGAAGATGAACCATTTGTGAGTTTTGAATACCGCTTGCGCCATAAAAATGGCGAGTGGGTTTGGTTGCGCACGGAAGGAACGGTTTACGAGCGAGATGACAAGGGACAAGTTAAGCTAATTTTAAACATCTCCCTCGATATTAATGAGCGCAAAAAAAATGAAGACCAGCTTCATAACCTTCGCCGAACCTTTGAGCAACAACTGAGCAAACAAACTAAAAAACTCAGCGACAGTGAAAAAATGTTTCGCCGAATTGTAGAAGTAGTTGAAGACTACGCAATTTTCCATTTGGACAATGAAGGGCGCGTAACTAGTTGGAACGAAGGGATTGGTAATATTCTTGGCTACTCAGCCGAAGAAATTATGGGGAAGCCAATCCGAATCTTTTTTACCGAAGAAGGCCAAAAGCAAGGTGAACATCTCAGAGAACTTGAAGATGCCAAATCTAAAGGCACTGTGGTGCAGGAAGGAATTCGGGTACGCAAAGATGGCACCACCTTTTTTGCAGTGGCAACAACCACTCCTATTTGGGATGAAAAGGGTGAGCTTCAGGGTTTTTCAAAAATTATGCGTGATGTAACAGAACTAAAAGAGGCGGAAGAAACAATTCGTTACCACGCCTTACATGACACTCTAACAGGCTTGGCTAACCGTAAAGCTTTAGATGATCATTTTCAGTTAACTAAGTCTTCGGCCATTCGTAACGGGCATAAAATCGCTTTAATTTTCCTCGACTTAGACCGGTTTAAGACGATTAATGATACGCTTGGGCATGGTATTGGGGATTTGATTTTGAAAGAAATGGCGCAGCGCCTTAAAGGTGCTGTGCGTAAAATTGACACCGTAGCGCGTCTCGGTGGTGATGAATTTATTATTCTTGTAAACGAAGTTCATACCGCACAAAGCATTGCCCGAGTGGCTGAAAAAATATTAAAAGCTGTTGCGCCTATTACCCGCGTGCAAGATCACAGTTTACACGTGACTGCCAGCATGGGGATTGCTATGTTCCCTGATGACGGCCAGGATATTTACTCCTTGTTAAAAAACGCGGACACAGCTTTGTATCGTGCAAAAGACGCAGGCCGTAATCGGTATCAATTTTACGATTACAGTATGAATATGCAGTCGGTGTCGCAGTTGTCTTTAGAGCAAGATTTGCGAACATCGGTTTCTAATGACCAGATGCAGGTTTATTACCAACCATTTGTAAATTTGCAAACTGGTGAAGTCGCTGGAGTGGAAGCTTTGGTGCGCTGGAATCACCCCCAGCTGGGAACATTGTTGCCGTTTAACTTCATCCCTTTGGCAGAAGAAACTGGCATGATTGTCCCTCTAGGAAAATGGATTTTAGATACTGTTTGCAAACAAGGTAAAGAACTACAAGACTTAGGGCAAAACTTTAAGGTCAGTTTAAACCTGTCTGGTCGCCAATTTGCAGAAACCGAGTTGGTTGATACAATCAACATTGCCCTCTTGGAGACGGGCTTTAAAGCGGAGAATTTGGAACTGGAAATTACCGAAAGCGTGGCAATGGAAAATATCGCCCGCACCAGCAACAAACTAAACGCGTTAAAAGAAGCTGGTATGTCTATTGCTATTGATGACTTTGGTACAGGATATTCATCGTTAAGTTATTTGAAAAAATTCCCTGTTCAAAAATTAAAAATTGATAAGTCTTTTGTAAAGCACGCCATTACTGACCCACAAGATTCGACTATCATTCGCGCGATTATTTCGATGGGACAAAGTTTGGGTTTAAGTATTTGCGCAGAGGGCGTTGAAACTGAAGGCCAATACGAACTCTTAAAAATGATGGGCTGTGATTACGCCCAAGGCTATTTAATAGCTAAGCCATTATCTAGTGAGCAGTTAAAAAAATGGTTGCTCAAACGTGAATCAGTAGAGCTCAACTAATATTCGGTGAGCTTACCGGCTTTAATTTCGATTTTATCTGCCTTTCGTAAAGTTTTAATTTGTGTCGGACTTAAAATTTGGTTATGTGGGGAATCGGCCAGTTTTTGAATTAGTTCCATAATCCCCTGTTGAGAGGTTAACCAATTTAGTCTTGCGATACTCGGTTTGGAAAGATCAAATGGTTTTGAAAAAGTTCGCAATGTTTTTTGCCCTGTAGAGTTCAAAAAATATTCGTGAAAGTAAGACATTGCTAGTTCCCGCACGCCTGAGTAAACTGGTTCACGGTAACGCAAAACTGCGTGATTAGTTTTGCTAATTGCGCCCCAAAACTTATTTTTCGGACCACCACGAAATATTGCTACAACATGGTCTTCGTCATTTGGTGTGGTAGTAAGGTCGAGCAATAGCGGTTTGCGCCCGTGGTACCACAGTGCTGCCGCGGCTAATAAAGCGCCTTCAAAACAGTGCGCTGTTTGTTTATGCAACACTTGCTGTACGCAAAAACAGGGATCATCATCCGAAAAATTCATAGGAAGAGAGTTGAGATAATCCTGAATTTTTGCAGGAGAATTTAAACGTGCTAAAGTTTTCCGATCTGCTTTACTCAGATGCAAAAAAGCCGCAGCAGATTTTTTAATCTTGTGCGGCATTGTTAAACCCTTTTTCAAATGCATCTTTGATTGGAATAATGTAACCATCCTGAAAAGATTCATCTGTATCACCTGACATCATCGATGGAGCAACGTAATAAATTCCTTTGAAATTATACTTTGCATATTTTTCAAATTTGTCATCACTAAACACATGCTGAGCAGTTTTGTGATTCATATACCCTTGTACCACAAGGATAATCTGCGACAGATCCTCACCCTGATTAGTCAGCCGCTCATTTTTATGCTCAATAGCGTTAATAGTGGGCTCTTCGGTGTAGTCAGCGCTTTGGGTTTGTTCATAGGCCATAAAGGGCAATTCTACAGCATGAGTAAGTTGCAATTTTAGTTCTGGGAGATTGCCACTCTTGGAAATTGCGTACATATCGACCGGAGAGTTTTCTGTACGTTCTGGCACCAGGTCATAATCAAAACCGTATTGCTTGTTTATTGAGCGCACGAAAACTGAGGCCCAAACATGTTCATCATTTCGTTTGTTGGTTTCGGAATCCATAAAGTTATGCTGTCTATTCAATGCTGCTGCGACGAACGGGTTTTTTCTTCTTCGGTTTCTGCTTTGATAATCGGGCTGAATGACGAGTCATAATAACTCCTTCGCGGTGGAAACCTAAATGCAAAGTTTCGCGGGAATGTTTTAGCTTGTCCTGCTTTAACATTTTATTAACCAAGTGCATGGCTTCATCAGCGTTGTCGACAATTTGGAAAAGATTTACATCCTGTCGGCCTATGGCTTTGTTGTGTCCATAAATAGTTTTATTGATCCAGTCGCTAAGCGGTGTCCAAAACTTTCTGTTCACTAAAATGACTTTGATCGGCGCAACTTTTTTGGTTTGAATTAAAGTGAGCATTTCGAACAGCTCATCCATGGTGCCGAACCCGCCGGGGAAGAAAACGTAAACTTGAGATACAGAAGCCAGCATTACCTTGCGAGTAAAGAAATAATGGAACGAGGTTGATTCGTTTACAAATGGGTTAATGCGTTGCTCGCTCGGCAGTTGAATGTTTAAACCAACTGATTCACCACCATATTTTAGAGCGCCTTCATTGGCTGCTTGCATAATTCCTGGGCCGCCGCCGGTAATTACTGCAAATCCGGCCTTGGCCAACTCAAAGCCGAGCTTATAGGCTTCTTTGTAAACACCTTTGTCTAAAGTTTCGCGCGCTGAGCCAAAGACAGTGACAGCTTTTCGGTAATGACGAATAAATTTGTAGCCATTTACAAACTCATTCATGATTTTTATCATCCGGCGGGACGAAAATCCCCCGCGGGCAATGCTAAAAATTGATTCTAACTGTCCGGTTGACCAGGCAATATCTTCTTCATTAACATTGGCTGGCAAAACAGCACAAACCTGATGCATGTGCTGGTCTTTGGGGTTGTGAGGATTTTTTGGAATTTTGTTACGCATAACTATAGTATACTACAACTATGAAGAAACAAGTTTTCAAGCGCGTCAATGTCAATGATCTGATGCAAAGAAATTATGTTTATGAGTTAGTCGCGCCTGTAGGTCGGCAATTTGCAGACAATTTTGCACCCGAGCTCACGCCAAAGCAAATGTTAGAGCTGGGTGTGTTCGGCGGAAAATATATGACGGACTGCAAAAAAGAATTTCCTGCTAGTTGGTTTAAAAATGCAAAACTCAACCACGACACACATGACAAAGAATTAAATTATTTTAAAATTAACGCGTCGCAGCCACTGAGTGAGTGGGAACGCAAAGGTTGGATCAATAAACATCATGACCCGCGGGGTTGGTTTCAATGGTACTGTCGATATTATATGGGGCGCCGTGTTGAAAATTACGATGACATTCAAATCAAAAGGTGGCGCGCTATTCGCCGTCACATTGGGCAAATTAAGAAGCACTGCCATGTTCGCGACCTCTCTTGCCGCCGCAGACAACGCCAAGCACTCCTGCATTGGGCATATGACAGCCGCAAGATTTGAGCATTGACCAAACCGCCAAAAACTGCTAAACTAAGCATGCAAGTGAAACTCGTTTTGTGTCAACGTAAGTGGTACCAAATATCGAGCCTATAATAAAAGTCGCCTTGCTCAATATTTGAAAGATAGTATGAATAACAAACTTTACGTTGGCAATTTGCCATACTCTACCACTGATGCTTCTTTGGGTGATTTGTTCGCTCAAGCTGGCACAGTTACATCTTCTTCTGTAATCACAGATAAGATGTCTGGTCGTAGCAAAGGTTTCGGATTCGTAGAAATGTCTACTCCTGAAGAAGCTCAAGCTGCTATCACTAAGTTCCATGGCCAGGAATTCGAAGGTCGCGCTCTTACTGTAAGTGAAGCTCGTCCAAAAGAAGACCGTCCACGCCGTGACTTCGGTGGCGACCGCGGTGGTAACAACTGGTAAGCTACTTGCTTAACGCAAAATTTAAAGCCGTTCCGAAAGGAGCGGCTTTTGTTATTAAAATGCTACAATATATACATGACTTTGAATGAACTTGGCTGGAACAGATATTCGCGCAAACAGAAAGATGCAGCGCAAACAAAGACCCACGACAACGTGGGTCGTATTGGCGTTGAGAACAAAACCAATTTTGTTTTACACACTGAACATGGCGAACTAGCCGGAATCATTCAGGGAAAGTTTCGTCATACCACCAAAACTCAAAGCGACTTCCCCAAAGTTGGCGACTGGGTCACATTCAAAAAACTTCAAGGCGAAGACAAATGCGTCATCGAAAAGGTTTTACCACGGTATTCAATTATTGGTCGGCAAGCTGCTGGTGAAAAAGATAAATTTGATAAAGTATCCAAAACTGACAAAAAAATCTATCAAAAATCTCAAAAGAAAAAACTGTACCGTGAACCAGAAATGCAAATTATTGCCGCCAACGTGGACTTGCTATTCATTGTTTTTGGCCTAGACCAAAGCTACAACGCGCCCTTAATTTCCCGCTACATTACTATGGCTTATGAAGGCGGAGTGGAACCAATTGTAATTTTAAACAAAACTGACAAAGCCAAACTAAGTAGTAAGCTCGTCCGTGAGACCGAACAACTTTCGCCTGGTCTGGAAGTGCACGCACTGTCTGCAAAAACCACTATAGGTTTACACAAACTCGAAGCGCTTATTGAACCAGGACGAACAATTGCGTTCGTTGGGCCAAGCGGCGCAGGCAAATCAACTTTAATTAATGCGCTAATTGGTAGCAAAGTACAGGCCACTGGCGAAGTTCGACTCGTAGATGCCAAAGGTCGCCACACCACCACGCGCCGCGAAATGTTCATTCTACCTCACGGTGGCATCTTAATAGACACACCCGGAATCCGCGAACTAGAAAACATTTCTTTAAAGTAAAGTTGATACGAGCTTAGATTGACAACTTCATCAATATACATTAAGCTATATTTACAAATTGCCATATGGCACTCGAGGAGCCCTTACGGGCTCCGTTTTTATTGAATTAAAAAATTGAAATTTTATATTTTCAAATTCTTTAGTATTCATTTTTCTTATTCTTCTTAAAAACCGCTTTGTACTTAAAACTCGGGCTTGAGACAATAAAATTGATGTCCTCAATTTATTATGAATTGTGGGTAAATAGTACTTATTTATTTTATTTTTAGAACTCAAAGGTAATATTAAAACCAAATCAGCACTATATTTTTTCAAAACCAAAACCGGCCTTTCGTACAAATTATTCTTCCCATCCTGTTCAAAACCTATATTTAAACCTAGTGAACACCACCAAATTTCTCTTTCTCTAAATTTTGGGCTAACGCGGTTGGTATAATGCAACTTTTTCTTAAGAGTATTCCATTTGTCAAAATCTTTTCGCATTTCTTAAACATAGCATGATCATACTCAAGAAAACTTAAAGTCTAGATAAAGTTTTCCTGAATTTCATAATAATAAACAGCGCTAGCATTACACAGCGCTGCTTTCAATTTAATCTTTTTTCAACTAACCCCGATACTTTTGCTCGCCTTTCGTACCCTTATGCTTGGGACACTGACAAACTCCCTTGATAAATTCATCCCAATACTCTTTACCGTAATCGTAGAATAATTCTTCGCCTGGTTTAATATTGCGGGTGCAGCGAATTTTTATGCGCATCCCGTATTGCACTGGCTCGCAATTTGTCTTTACACAAGAGTGATTAATGTATCGCGCAATGTTATCGCGTGCGTCACCACTAATTGTCCAGTCTTTACCCAGAGCAAATAGATACTTGCCGCCCTTGCGGTCAACTTCGTCATCATTTAATAATGGGCCGGTATACTCAATAATAAAGCTCCCTTTCTTGATAGGTGCTGTGGCGAATAATCCCAGGCCGGCAATAGATTTTTTGACTTCTAATTTATCGCGCTGGTCTTTTTCTTTGATTTTTGGCCGGCGCGGAACTTTAAATTTTTTTTGTGGCATTAACTGTTATTCTTCCTTCTCTTCTTCTGACTCTTCAGGTTCTTCCTCAGAATCTTCTTGCATTGTAGATGCGAGTGGTTTTTTACCAACGCTGTGCATCAATTTGTTAACTGGTACGACTACAAAATAGTAAACTACTAAAGCGACAATTAAGAAAGTGATGGCTGCGTTTAGAAAATTACCATACATTATTTTACTGCCATTGATAGTTAGCACCCAATTAGAAAAATCGGGTTGTTTAAAAATGGCAGCAATAACCGGGGTGATGATGTCCTTAACCAATGAGTTTACAATCGAAGTAAACGCTGCACCAATGACCACACCAATCGCCAAGTCCACCACATTCCCCCGCATTATAAAAGTTTTGAATCCTTTGTCCATATACTTTTTAAATTATTTATTAAGGGCTTCGTCTATCAATTTTTTTAGATCTTCTTTTGAAGGCACGCTTTGGCTATCAACTTTAACTCCGTTAACATAGAAAGTTGGGGTACCGTTTAAACCAAGCGAGTCAGCATCTTTTAAGTCAGCATTAATTATATCTTTTGACAGGTGCTGAGACATTTCCACTTTAAATTTGTCAGTATCAAGTCCCAAGCTTCCTGCGTAAGCAATTAGAGTATCTGTAGGGTCTGGCATAGTACTCCATTCACTCTGTTTGTCATACAACAGGTCATGCATTTCCCAGAACTTCCCTTGCTTCGCTGCAGCTTCAGCTGCTTCTGCACCAACACGGGCATTAGGGTGAATACTTTCCAGCGGAAATTCTCGCCAGACAAAGTTCACATCTTTATCTTTATACTCTTCCATTAATTGCTTAAATTCTGGGTAAGCTTTTTCACAAGCCGGACACTCAAAGTCTCCAAACTCAACTACATTCACTTTTGCGCTGGAAGATTTTGTCATGTGGCTAGTGTCACGGATGAGTGATTGCGAATCTACCGCCTTCCCAGGTTCAGCGCTGCGCGGATTGGCAAAAATAGCCAAGGCCACTCCAGCTGCCACTACTACAATCGCAATGGCAATAATAATTTTTGCTTCTTTAGACATTTTATTCAGCTCCTTTGGAAGATTTCCAATAAATAATTAATGCGATACCAATTGCTGTGAACCCTGCGAATGACAAAAATGGAATTGTAATGAAATGAAACCACTCAATAAATTTTGTTGTGCAAGATACACCAGCTAAACATGGCGCTGCAGCTTCTGGTAAAATTTTGTAATAAAGCAGGTTGTGATAGACAGCGATTACCCACCCTATTGGCAATAAAATAAATGCCGGCAAGATCATGTCGCGGCTTTTTTTATAAATAGAAAAGCCCAAAATTGCCACTAAAGGATACATGCACACCCGCTGATACCAACATAAAACGCACGGGGGAAAATGCGCGATTTGGCTAAAATACAAACTCCCTAACGTAGCTATTAAGGCAATCGCAAATGCTCCATATAAAGCATTTTCTTTTATAAAGTTTTTCATAAATCAATTATATCATGTTAGGATAAGCTTATGAAGAAGGTCTTTTTGTACATAGTTCTGGCGGGATTTACCATCGGAATTATTGGCGCATGGTGGCATGGGGCTCAAGATTTGTTAGCTGCCGGTGACATTAATAGTGATTTAATAGTTCTAGGACGATTGCTTGGTTTAACGGCGGCTTTCTTATTGCCATTGCAATTAATCCTGATTGGTCGGGTAAAATGGGTTGAAACTGTTTTTGGTTTAGATAAGTTGTCGCGCCTGCATCGTACAAATGGTTTAATTATTCTGGCTCTAATTCTAGCTCACCCAATCATAATTATTTGGGCTTATTCAAAATTTGCTCAGGTTAGTTTTGTTGGACAGTATTTGCAATTTTTAAGTGGTCATATTGGTCAAATCTTACAAGCTACAATTGGGGTAGGAATTCTTCTTGCCACTATTATTTTGTCATTAACCATCGTTCGCAAAAAATTAAAATATGAGTGGTGGTATTATGTTCATGTTTTCAATTACGTAGCGATTTTTTTCATTTTTTTGCATGTAAAATATCAGACTAGCACTTCGCAATATTGGGAATGGCCAGCGCTCTGGATTGCTATTTATATTTTAACTGCTTTGAACGTAATTTGGTTTCGTTTTACTCGGCCAATTTTGCTAACCCTGCAGCATCAGTTTGCAGTTGGCCGTGTTGAAGACTTGGGTCTGGCGACCTCTATATATATTACTGGAAAAAATATGGAAAAATTTCATATTGATGCCGGACAATTTATGATTTTCCGTTTTTTGCAAAATGGATTTTGGTTGCAAGCACATCCATTTTCCATGTCAGAGGCACCTAACGGACATGAAATTCGATTGACCGCGAAGAAACTAGGAGATTTTACTAAAACGTTGCCACAAATTAAAGTTGGCACTCGGGTTATTATTGATGGGCCGCACGGTGTCTTCACCGAAAAACTCGCCACCAAAGAAAAGTTGTTGTTCATTGCCGGCGGAATTGGGATCACTCCAATTCGTTCCATGTTTGAGGATATGGGCACGCGGCATCCAGACAAAATATTATTGTTCAGCAACAAGTCGCCGAGTGAACGAATTTTAGGAAATGAAGTAGACGCCTTAAGTTCGCAAAATAATTTTAAAATAATTGATATTTTTTCAGACACCAAAGTTCCTGACAAGGAATATGGTCGTCTCGACAAAGATATACTCGCCCGACTTGTGCCTGACATTAAGGACCGAGATATTTTCTTGTGTGGTCCTCCGCCAATGTTAAAGGCCATACGCGCTGCGCTATCTGAACTCGGCGTGCCAAAATCACAGATACATTTTGAACGCTTTGCTCTTTGACAAATACCACTCTCTGTGGTATTTTTCATCAAAATCAAACTATCAAAACTTAGAGGGAGGGAAAATGGATATATTCAAAAATCTGATTTTTAATGCTGTGTTTTCTGGTTTGCTATTCGGGTCCTGGCCGCTCATCAACAAAGAATCAGGGCTGAATTCTTACGCATCGGCTACGGTTTATTGCTTTATTGTGCTTTGCTTTGTTGGCGGACTTACTCTGATCAACGGCGTGGGCGACTTAAGCGAAGTAAAGTGGCGGTATTCACTTGCTGCTGGTTTGGTTGGTGGGGTCGCGCTTGCATCGTTTGCATATGCGATCACTCACGCCACAAAATCAGAGGCTGGAAATTTTTTTCTCATTACACTGTTGTGTCAAATGTTGAGCCCAACCATTTATACGATAGTTGTAAACTGGGAACGTGATGGATTCCCGTCGGCTAAAAAGACGGCCGGGATTATTGGTGTGTTTGTGGTAGCATATCTGTTGGGGTAATACCTGTTGTGTCGACTGAGACCGGACTTTCTTACGAAAGTCCGGTTATTTTTTCTTAAGTTTTTCTTTATCTTTCCTTTATATTTTCTTAAGGAAAACTTGTCCCCTGCTTGTCCACATTTCCGCATTGACATGCGGAAAAGATATGCTTATCATAATTCCTTACCCAATATTTTTTAACTGTGTCATCGGGTGTAGGATGACACTGCTTGGAGTAACACAAGTATGCGAATGTTAATTATTTCTAACGATGAAGTTGCGGCTTCAGAATTATTACGCGGGTTTAGGTCTGCAGGGTTCAGTGTTGACCATGCTCTGGAAAGTGAACAAGGTTCATTCTGGGCCCGCACTACAGATTATGATTTAGTTTTAATTGATGATCAGGAAGAAGAACGCGCCATTAATGTTTGTAAACACATTCGTTCATTGCGTAAGACTATGCCAATCGTGGTAATTTCCGATCATGCCGAAGCGCCGCGTAAAGTTGCAATGCTTAATGCCGGTGCCGATGACTGCGTAAGCAAAGATTGTTCTTTAGTCGAACTGAATGCACGCGTACGTGCAATAATGCGCAGGCCAAAAAATATCGCTGATGATGTTCTTCGGGTTGATGATCTGCAAATGAACATCAATGCTTACGAGGTTACGCGTGCGCGCAAATCTGTTCGCCTTACCCGCAAAGAGTTTGGTTTGCTGGAATATTTATTGCGTAACAAAGGCCGTGTCATTCCCCGCACCGCATTAATTGAGCATGTCTGGGACATCCATGCTGATTTATTTTCCAACACTTTAGAAACACACATTTTAAACTTAAGAAGAAAAATTGAAGCTCAAGGGAAGCGGAAACTAATTCATACTATCAATGGCCGCGGATACAAGCTGGCGGTAAGGCGTTGACCGGTCAACATTAGGAGCGTATACTTATTTATTAAGTATGCCTCTTTATGAGAAAAATAATCGACGAAATCAAACGAATCTGGACTAATTTTACCCCTGCAGGACAACGCACTTTTGGTGTAATTTTGCTGTGTTTCCTCGTCTTGGGGACTTATGCGGTTTACAAAAACAGTCGGGAAAATGATAATAATCCGAAACCCACCATTGAAGAATTGCACCCAGATATTGGCGAAGCATTACCCCCTGATGTACAAGCACCACCGGAAAAATCTGGTGTAAAAGTAGGTGCGACTGTTCCCGATGACAAGGGTACTGTTGCCGGTGAAAGTACAAATGATAAAGTCGCGACAAATTATTTAGCGCCCACCACAGGCTCTGACTCTCTACCGTTTACTGTTTCCTCTTACGAAGCAGGTAATGAAACTCTTGCCACTTTAAATGCGCAACTAAAACTAAGTCTAGATGTATCAGAAATTACGGAAACAAATTTTGACAGTAATCTAGCTTTACAATTTAAAACCAAGCAGTCTGGTGACGGCCTGGTCTTTATATCAAACAATAAAATTTTCTACCTTTACGGAAACAGTAAAGATTTTTCTAAATTTCAACTTCCCCGTTAGCCGAAATTTTGACAGTATAAACTGGCAAGTCTTTTGCTAATCGCTGCAAAGTTTCTGTTAACTGCTTACCAAACGCATCATCTAACGCTTTTCGAACTTGCGGTTCTTCTACAACGACTCCTTGTTCAGCAAGAACAGCTTGAGTTGTTTTGGCAATTTTGCTAAGCTGGTCGTCATGTAAAGTTTTTTGATACACAAATACTTCCTGCACTTCTTCGCCATTTCGCAATAATGGTTTTATTCCGTAATCTTCTGAGTCTATAACTATTACTCCCTGCTCGGCGTGATCCCCATGTACAGTTTCTTGCTGTGCACCTTTTTTAATTAAGTGAGGCAAGGCTTCAAAAATTGAATCAATTTGCTCTTGCTGCAAACCATAAGCAGCCGGATAAAATTTCGCTTGTTTTAAATGACCGCAACCGAGCCCCGGAACAGAATTTTCAGCATGCTCATCAGTATGGAAACGAAAATTTTGTTCACCACCAATACTGTCAGCAATAATTTTTACAACTTCATCGCTAGCTAAACTTTGGCCGAGCAAATTTAAAGCAGCAAACAAAGCCATCACATCACCGGCATCGCCACCCGGCTTAGCAGCCAAAGGCATGTCCGGGATGTTTTCGTAACGGCCATCAACGCAGCGAGCCAGTTTATTAGTTTCAGAAATTGGAAGTTTGGCAGATTCTACAAATTTTAACGCTTGTTCTTCAGACATAAAAAATAAAATTATTAGTTGTGTTCCATCAAATCTTAAGGAATTTTTAGGTTTGAGTCAATAAAAAAAGCCCATCGCAAGACAGGCTCTAAAAAAGCATTTTGCTATATTTCGAAGTTCAGGCCGACGCGCCGCTGACTTGATCGACGTGTGAAATCGGTAACGGGTAAGCCGAGTTAAGCTCGTCCCACTCCATTTCCTTGTCCGAAACCAGTTCGACCAGCGGTATGCCGCCTTCTGCGGCGTTTACAAGATCTAACACGTAAGCTTTGGCAAGCACCGGCGTTAGATTCGCCTCAGAGAACTCCCTAATCTTCGCCACGGCCCTTGTGAGTTTTTCCTCCTGGAAATCACAGTCGTGATCCGGGTGGCTAAACGTGTTCTTGTTGGCCATGTCGCCGGCGCAGCCGGTATGACTGAGGAAGTAAAATGAGGTGATGCCGTTTTCGATCATTATTTTTACGGCACTCATGGCGTTACACCTCACCGACTCATTCGGGCTTATCAGGTCATTAACTGAGCCTGCTACCCTGTGAGGATAGTACTGCCCGGGTTTGAGCCCCAGGATGTTCTCGGCGAAATTCCTGTGGGCCAAGGTCAGCCGTCTATCCATACATCCATAAATGATTGCTGTCGGCTGAACCGAATCATCGACCATAGGTAATAAAGCAATTTGTTTTCGTTGCATCTGTCCTCCGTGGGTTGTAATTAAACATGGGATGTTGCCGCCAAAATTAGCGACAGATCTAAAAATAACAAATTTTGCATTGTCTGTCAACGATGTTAGAATAAAGAAAACAATCGTGATAATTTTAAAAATTTATGATCAAAACTTTAATTCTCAATGCTTCATTGAAGCACAAAGATAATGCAGCGCCATCAAATACCGAGGAGCTCGCTCAGTTAGTTATCGACAATATGAAAAAATATGCTGGCGACGAGGAAGTTGATGCCGAAATTATTCGTTTAGCAGATTACAAAATTGATGTTGGTTTAGGTTTTCAAGAAAGCGATGATGACCAATGGCCGGAAATCGTAAACAAAATTCGCGAAGCAGATATAGTAATTTTTGCAACGCCAGTTTGGTGGGGACAACGAAGTAGCTTGATGCAGCGCGCCATCGAACGCATGGACGCTTTCGATGAAGAAGTAATTGCCGGTGGTCGTAAAGAGTTACTAAACAAAGTGGCAGCCGTAGTAGTAACAGGCAGCGAAGACGGCGCCCAGCAAGTCATCGCCTCTATATTAGAGGTGCTAACCTTCATGAACTTTACTATTCCCCCTCAAGCTGGATGCTACTGGGTCGGTGAAGTTGGTGATGATCCAAAAAATGAACGTGAACAAAGGCTGCAAAGCAAAGCCGCTCCTCACATGGCTGAAGTTACAGCTAAAAACCTTGTACAGATGGTAAAAATTTTAAAAACTAACCCGTTAGCGTAAATGCCGTTAGCAAAAATTCACACACATAGAACAAGATTAGGGAAAGATATAGTTGCTGAGTTTATGCCTTCACAACGGCAAAACAAAAAGCAGCGAGTCATTATTTTTTGTGATGGCGCCCCTACAATTCCAAACAAACGCAACCTAATGCTTGAATTTAGCAGATTAGGTTTTTGGGTTTTTCACCCTCGCTATCGTGGAACTTGGGAAAGCGATGGTAAATTTTTACAACAGTCCCCTCATCTAGACGTTCTTGATTCAATCACCGCTATTTCTCATGGATTCAAAGATTTGTGGGATAACAAAAAGTACAAATTAAATCCCGATCAAATTATTTTGGTTGGCGGTAGTTTCGGAGGACCTGCCCAACTTCTTGCCGCTAAAGATGAGCGCGTTAGTAAAGCAGTGGTTTTCGCTCCTGTTATAGATTGGAAAAAATTAGGTAGCGATGAACCAATTAGTTTTATGAAGAAATTTTTTCCCGAAGCATTTGGGAATGGATACAGAGTCGCAAAAAACGGTTGGGAAAAACTTCAAACCGGAAAATTTTACAATCCAATGTACGAGAGTGATACCATCCCTGGAGAAAAAATTATTATTTTCCACGCAAAAGACGACAAAAGTTGCCCTTACGGATTATCTAAAAAGTTTGCTGAAAAAATAGGCTGTAAATTTGTCCCTATAAACAAAGGTGGGCACCAAGGGACTTCTTTATTATTTGAACCGAGATACTTCAAAATTTTCAAAAAGTTTATTGATCAAATTTAATCAAAATAATTATGAAAAATAAAATTATCATTGCTATTGTGATTATTATTGCTTCATTGGGAACTGTAGTGTTTTGGAAGTATCAAAACAAGCAAAAGGAAGTAAAACGTCAACAGCAAGAACAAGCCAAGGCTGATGTTCCAGCAATAAACGGTTTACCGGTCAACGAAGGTGTAGCCACTACCAGACCTTTGGCTGTGGTTATTGAGAATCACCCTGATGCCCGCCCGCAGTCCGGATTGTACTTCGCAGACATTGTGTACGAAACACTCGCCGAAGGTGGTATTACTCGCCTGTTGGCTATTTTTCAAACTCAAACTCCAAAAGAGATCGGGCCAGTTCGCTCAGCCCGACCTTACTTTAACAACATCGCAGACCAGTGGCACGCTGCCTTCGCGCACGTGGGCGGCAGCGAACTGGCCCTTAGCGAACTCGACTCAGACGTCTACAAAAACTTAACAGACATTAATCAATTTTCTTTTGGTGATTATTTTTACCGCAGCAAAGAACGCGTCGCCCCACACAACGCCTACACAACCACAGAATTAATGCGCACGCTGCTCACCAAAAAGAAGTGGGACAAATGGGAGCAGCGCCATCTCGGCGATTTCGAAACCATCCCAACCGAAAAACTGCAAACTACCGTCACACAAATTAACGCCAAATTCTTCAGCCCTGCCTTCAATGTTGAATTCGACTTCGACCCTAGCACCGGCCTCTACAACAGAATCAACGGCGCCAAGCCGTTCGTGGATGCAATCAATAACACACAAATTGCGCCGCGCAATGTGCTTATAGAATTTGTTGATGATTACTCTGTACCCATGACCCCAGCAAACGGACTTGGTTTGCACCTAGACGAAGATGGTCGCGCCTTGCTGTTCACCGGCGGCGGTGTCACCGAAGGAACCTGGCGCTACAAAGACGGCTTCACTCAGTATATGGGTGCAAACAACCAAACAATGAAGTTCCAACCTGGCCAAACTTGGATCATCCTCATGCCAAAAAGTTTAACTAACAATGTAACTTGGAAATAATATGAAAATTAAAGTAAACCAAAAAGCTCCTGACTTCAAATTGCCAGACCAAAATGGCGACATGCACAAACTTGCTGACTACAAAGGTCAGTGGGTGTTAATTTATTTCTATCCAAAAGATGATACGTCCGGTTGCACCACCGAAGCTTGCGCCTTGCGCGACACATTCCCCAAATTTGGAAAGCTCAAGGCCAAAGTTTTAGGTGTGAGCATTGACTCAGTAGCAAGTCACAAAAAATTCGCAACCAAATACAAACTTCCCTTCACATTGTTAGCAGATGAAGATAAAAAGATGGTCGAAAAGTATGGTGTGTGGCAAGAAAAAAGTATGTACGGCCGCAAGTACATGGGCACCATTCGCAACTCTTACCTAGTTGACCCGAGTGGCAAAATTGTGCGAATATACGAGAAGGTCAAACCTGCAGACCACGCTGAGCAAGTTTTGACTGACCTCAAAGAACTCCAGAAATAACTATGAACAAACACGTAAACATTACAATTCACGGCAAAGTCCAAAAGGTGGGATTCCGATTTGCCGCTATTGAACAAGCTATAGACCTCGAGCTAACCGGCCTAGTCAAAAACTACGAAGATAACAAAGTTGTCATCGAAGTGGAAGGCGAAGTCGACCAACTCAAAAGATTCCTGCAATGGTGTCACGTTGGTCCGAAAGGCGCCAAAGTCGATAAAGTCGACTATGAGTCAACAGAAAATTTACAAAACTACGAAAAGTTTACCGCGGAAACCTAAGGCTGGGTCCGCGGTTTTAGTATTGACATTTCGCAAAAATAAGCGCAAAATAGGGCCAAAGGAGGCTACTGCCATGAAAACCTATTGGTTTGCAAAGGTGTCGTTCTTCTACCTCAGTTTCGCTTTGTTTGTTTCTGGTGTTATCCTGCCAATTTACGGTTTGTGGCAAGTCTATGCTGGGTTCAAAGATAAAAAGCATCTGGATGTCCAAATCCTGATGGATCGGTCAATGTTCCTCACCGCGATCGGATCTATACTCATTATCCTGGGAATGTTGATCTACAAGATCGTAATGCATTTCGACAACTCCAGTGTCGCAAGCCGCGACAACTAAAAAGCACCGACTCTCCTGCCGGTGCTTTCGCTTTTCTATTTAACTTAGTAATCTCGCAACTTATGAATGTCGCCGTGCTCTTTAATGCGTTCAAGAGCTTTAGCTTCAATCTGACGAATACGTTCGCGTGTTACGCCGAACTCTTCGCCCACTTCTTCCAATGTGTGAGTCACGCCGTCTTCCAAACCAAAACGCATCTTCAAAATTTTCTGTTCGCGTGGGTCTAGGTCGCGCAAAATATTTTGCACATATTCTTTTAACAACTGGCGGCCTGCTTGTTCGGTTGGCTTTGGACGATCTTCATCTTCAATGAAATCTTGAAGGTAAGAACCTTCGTCATCTGGACCGTCATCGCCTACTGGGGCATCTATAGAAACAGTTTCCTGGGAAATTTTCTTTAAATGATAGACTTTATCTACGTCGATTCCCATTTCGGCAGCAATTTCTTCTGGTAAGGGTTCGCGTCCCAAGTCTTGTACAAGAGAACGTTCAGCCTGGGCATACTTATTCAAAGTTTCTACCATGTGCACTGGAATACGAATGGTGCGGGACTGGTCAGCCAAAGCACGAGTGATAGCCTGACGAATCCACCAAGTTGCATATGTCGAAAATTTAAAACCTTTGGTCCAATCGAACTTTTCTACAGCGCGGAACAAACCTAAGTTCCCTTCTTGAATCAAGTCGAGCAAACCAAGGTTACGGCCCATGTACTTTTTCGCAATAGATACAACCAAACGCAAGTTCGCTTCGGTTAAACGCTTACGAGCGGCTTCATCACCTTTCAAAATTCTTTTTGCGAGTTCAATTTCCTCTTCACTCTTCAAAAGTGGCACTTTACCGATTTCACGCAAGTACATTTGAATGCTGTCATCGTAAATATCGCCAAGGTCAAAACCTTCGAGCAGCTCATCTTTCTTTTTCTTACCAGCAGCTTCTTGCGCTGTTTCTTCACCACCACTCTTTTGTTCCCAAACGCTGGCTACTTCCTGATCAACAAGTTCAATCCCTTGCGCTTCCAAAGCATCCATAACGTGTTCAATTGTAGAAATATCATTTTCTAGAGTTGGGAACACGTGCAAAATTTCGGCTTCTGTAACGAAACCGCGAGCCTTACCTTTGTGCATCAACTCTGCGAGTTGTGCGTCCAGCTTAGCCTGTTCTGCTGGTTCGAGAAGTGGCTTCTTTATTTTCGCAATTGGCTTGTGAGCCGGCTTAACTACTTTCTTCACGCTCTTTTTAGCGACCACTTTTTTAATCGGCTTTGCAGGCTTGTGAGCCGGCTTCTTTGCCGCAGTCTTTGGACGCTTTGAAACAGCCACCTTTCGAGCTGGCTTGGTTGCCTTCTTATTCAATTTTTTGAGATTCTTTGCCATTAAAAATATTAATTACTAACCAAACAAACATCTAACAAAAACAAACGTGGCAAAACAGAAACCCGCAGGTCTGTTCTGCTATATAATTACATATTAAAATGATTTTTATTTCTAACTTTCGAGTTTTTGCTCGAGAGCATATCGATCACTGCTTAATTCAGTAAATTTCTCGGTAAATTGTTTTACCGCTGAATCGTCGTGCAGGGACTCGGCTTTCTTGATGGCTGTCGTGGTATCTTGCAGTTGCTTATTGATACCAGCCTTCTTAAATAGATAAAAGCTCTTTTTTAGCTCACGCATTAGCGCCAGCTCATTGCCGTTTAGATTTTCTAAACTAGATTCTACCATAAACTGAGCTTCGTTGGCAAGTGCCTCATTGGCCGGGGTTCGGTCTACTTCTGGCAGCGGTTCATTGATGAGTTTGGCGTTCATGAGTGGTCTGAGAGGCGGGGAAATGTATTCTGTGGGCAAACCCTCTTCAGCGACGAACGCGCGGTACTCCGAGTAAGTCATTAAGCCTCCCAAAATCTCCTTTTCGTGGATGCTTTCTTGGGTAACTTGGACCGGTTTTGGTAATGGATCGCGACGATTTGGTTGTTGATTAGGATTGATGTTCGGCTGCCCTAACGGTTTTAATGTAGCGCGGAGTTCGTTTTCGGTAACTGCAAATCGTTCGCTAATTAAACGTATGTAGTGGCCTTGCTCCAAGGGATTGGAAAGGTATCTGAGCAGTGGCACAACTTGTTCGGTTAAATATTGTTTTTGCTCTAAACTTCCAAACTGATGTTGGTGCTCAGCCAAGTCCAAATAGTAATCAATGAACCAAACTGCATCGCCAACTGCTTTGCGCCATGAGCCGGGGTTTTTTGGGATTAGTTCGCCAGCGTCTTTGGCATCTTTTAATACGATGACTTTGATACGGAAGCCCATAGCGAGAGCAATTTCACCTGCGCGGCGCAGGGCTTGAATACCAGCTAAGTCTGCATCAAAACAAAACTTTAAATTTTTAGTCATTCGGCCAATGAGACGCAAGTGGTCATCAGTCATAGCCGTGCCGCTTGTGGCAACTGTGTTTTCAAATCCTGCCTGATGAGCCAAAATACAATCCATCTGACCTTCTACTATTACCGCTTCGTCGGCTTTACGGATTGCGAGCTTCGCGGTGTCGAGCCCAAACAAAAGTTTGCTTTTATTATAGACTGCTGTTTCTGGACTATTGATATACTTGGCTTGTGTTTGTCCGTCTTTAGTTGTCTCCGCACTCGGCATCACGCGTGCAGTGAATGCGACGGTTTCACCATAAAAATTGCGAATGGGGAAAGTTATTCTGTTGCGGAAACGATCGAAAATATTCCCACGGTCATTTTTGGCCACGACGCCCGCCGCAAGCGCTGCTTGTGATGTTACTTTTTTGGTTTGCAATGCTTTGCAGAGCGCATCGAAACTGTCTGGCGCAAACCCAATTTCCCATTTGGCAATTGTTTGGTCGTTAAGACCGCGGTCATTTAAATATTGCTTAGCTAGTTTGCCGGCTTCTGTGTTTAACTGCGCATGATAAAACTTCGCAGTAAAATTATTAATGCGAATTAAATCTTCAGTTTGCTTTTTATCTTCTTTGGCTTCGAAACTTCTTTCGGGTAAAGTCACGCCGGCTCGCGCTGCAAGTTGCTGTAATGCTTCCCGGAATTCTAAATTTTCGTAGCGCATCACAAAACCAAACACATCACCACCTTCGCCGCAACCAAAGCAATGCCAAATTTGCTTTTGCGGGGAGATCATCAGGCTGGCAGTTTTTTCATTATGGAAAGGGCAGGTAGCTTTAAAATTAGCCCCTGACTTTTTTACAGGAATGTACGATGAAATCACCTCAACAATGTCGAGTCTATCCTTAATATCTTGTAAAGTATTATCTGCCATATCACTTTAATTTAACAGTAAAAGGGCTGCTTTAGCAACTCGACAAAAGGGCAAATAAGTGTTAAAATAAACTGTATTTTGGAGGTTTATTCTAATTTTAGAAATAGGGAGAGGTCGCATAGTGGTCTAGTGCGCTCGCTTGGAAAGCGAGTAAGGTGTCAA
>CAYYQK010000006.1:0-10247 GCA_964473815.1 uncultured Candidatus Saccharibacteria bacterium
GCCTTCATTCCCCCCGCGCCTCTTCTTCTAGGAAGGACCCGTTGTTTTTTTTATGATCAATCATTATTTTGTCTAAGCAGTAGCGATAAGGATTCATCCTGAGAGATACTTTCTTTTGTATTTCTGCATGCTTATCTGATGTTAGCTCGCCATTCTGAAACTTAACATCAAGCTCTTCCATAGCTTCATTCACGAATTTCATATCATCCACAAAGCATTTTTTTAAATCATATATTTCTTTTTTTAATCTATCGATTTGATTATTCAATTTAACTATTTGCTCTGACTGACTTACTATTATGTCTTTCTTATTCATATGTTTATACAAACATTTTAAAAAAACGATGACAAATATTTTCTGTCAACAATTTCATTGTCACCAAATCGACAAGAAGACAATTTATTTCTGTTGCACACCTGACGAAACACTCTCTCTACATATTCTTTATTTGGGTAAGAATAAATAAATTCATTAACAGGACTTATCCACCTTATCTTACTTCCATGTGTTTTTTTGTATTCTTCAAAATCTAAAAAAACATCAGGTGAAAGAATTGACTTCTTCCTTATCGCATATTGGTACTCACTTATTTTGATAATTTCTATTATCATTTTCCTTTATGATTATCTAATATAGTATTCGTCATGCTTCTTATGTAAATTATCTACAGCCCGATCTATATCGTACTTAAGAATTGCTAGCTTCTCTAAGTACTGCACATTACTTATTTGATTGCTAGCCTTTAGGCTCTTATAGTAGTCAAGACGTCTATGGAATTGTGCTGATATTTCGTTAGGTAGTGTTGGTATCATGGCCTGGCTGTCGCTAATGCTTGAGCAAAAGCTTTGTTGAATTCGAAGTTAAAGTCTCTATCGATTACTTTCTTGACGGTTGTATCTAAATCTAAGAATTGCCTGTACTCTGCAGAATCAACAAACAGATAGACAGGCCTGACACCTCTACCAAATCCTGTTGATAATTTCGCCCATATTCCAGGATGCAGCTTACTTATCTGATTTGATTTAACAACAAAGAACTTTCCCGCCTGCCTGGTTGTTTTGTTACGTGATGCAAATCGTTTACTAAACGCGCCGCGATCTTTAACGTTAGCTCGAAAGCCTGACTCATTGAATAATCTTAAATATGACAGCAGCTGTACTATAAACCGCCTGTCAACGTTTCCATTCTGATCCATTGGCGCACCGCTTGCTGGCACTGCAAACTGACCTCTAAGCATATATCCAGCGCGAATGAAGTATCCTTCTACACCTTTACCCCTACGCTCGCCAGACTCGAATAGGTGCTGCATTACATCTCTTGGAGTATTGCCGCCTCGCTTTGTTAGCAGGCCTCTGTCCTTAACTCTTACGTTAGATGTAATATTAGGGTTACCACCAGCTCTTGCTTCAGACAGCACGCCTTTCTTTGCATACTCAGCAAACATCATTGTGTGAGTGTACCGAGTAGGGCGATCGAGCTTAGGTATTTCGTTAATCTCGAAGCTCTTCTTTGAATTCTCTGCCAACTTATTGACAGTCAAAAAAGTAGCAAAGGGAACTTGCCGCCTTTGTAAGGCAGTAAGCTCCCTTATTGTGTCAGCAATATTTGTTTTTATGCTGATCTGAGCCATTTCTTCATATGCAACAGAGTTGCATTTATAAATAAAATTAAGCTAAAGGCTCTTCTGCAACTGGATTTGGGACGATATCAGCTAATGCACGGCCTTGAGTGCTTAACTGATCCAACAGCGCAACCGTTTCAGCAGGCAATTCAGGATTCCCATTTTGCGCTAATTGCTCTTGCAATGCGGCAACGTTAGCGGTTAATTGTTCTATTGTGGCATTCAACTCATTTACTTTCTCTGTAATCTCTGCGTGTGCTTCAGCTTGCGCGTTAGCGATCTCTTGCAATTTTGGATTTAAGTCAGATAGTAAAGACATGATATTTCCTATTAATAATTCTTGCCGTTTAACGACTTTCAATATCTCCCCACCAGGGCAAGACTGATGCAGATGAAAGTTTTCGATATGAATATCCATATGTGAACCTCTTATGAAGGTGTCCTATAATACCACATTAATGCATTGAATATTCAGAATTTTTTACTAAAAGCTCTGCTATCTTTGCTTGTTTAACAATCTCTTCTAACTCTGGCATATTTAAATGAATTATATTGCCGGTTTCATTCTCAATAAGCCTTATAACCAGGCCATCATCACCAAGCAGCGCCGCCATTGTTATCCCAGTTTCTTCTGTTTCTATTTCCTCATCATCTTCACATACAACAGGGTAGACTTTTGTCACCATCTGGCCTCTATTAGAATCATATCTGTTTCGTGGTAAATTTTGCTTGAATGTTGCGCAACTATTTGAGAATCATCGGCGTAAAGAATGCCATTTAACGCATCCTCTATCAGCTTATAATAGTTACTTGCGTCTGGTTTTGATGTTGGCAATATTTCCCCATTCAAAGCTGCCTGAGCTTTTTTCTTAGTCCAGGATTTTGGAATAGATTTTTTAACCTCTACGCCTAAATAAACAGGGCCGTCAGCAATCATGATAATCCCCTGTGAGTCCATAACACGCATTACATGCTCAGCTACATACTTTTCAAAATCTTTATTACGCTTGGTTTTATATGCCCATGTAACGCCATTTCTATGGCATGCCCTAGGCCTATCTTGAGGGATTGCTTTTGTATCAATCATGAAAATAAAGCCATTGCTAAACTGCATTGCGCGTAATCCCAAAGTTAGCCATGGTTTTCGTGACTAATATAGGGTCTATACCTATCTTTTTAGCAATAACACTTCTTTTATAACCTCGTTTTATTAAATCCCTAATAGACTCCACAACATCACCACCAAACAATTTTGGCTTATCTTCGCCATATGCCGCGATGTACGAATCTTTGAGGTGCGGGTCTATATCAGCATAGCTAACCCATATCGTAATACTTGATATTGTTGATCCGGACACGCAATATCTTTCAGCTATCTTATCTACCTTTTCGCCATTTTTTCGCCTGTTTCTTACATCCCTAATCTGATCTATTGTTAATCGCTTTCTGTATTTTTGCCGCTCCCCAAATATCTCGATTTCTTCAAGCATTTTGTTATATTTTTTTATATCAGTATTTTTGAGTATTTCCATCTCAAGCTCTGCGCAAAGCTTATTAAGCCGCTTTTTATTGCATAAAATAATATCAATCGGCTTTAGACTTCTTGATAATCCATTCTGCGTAAGCATCACCCCACAATTTATTTCTTGCATCGACCCCACGTCTTTCTTCAATTTTTCTAAAATACTCATCACGATCAACCTTTTTTAATTTAATTACATACTGCACTTCACAGTAATGTCGGTATTCTTCTGATTCGCTCCCGTATTTCTGCAATATTTCATCTTTACTCATTTTTTCTTCAGCAAATGCTGGTATTTCTCGAATATATGCCTACACTCTTTCCGCCTAAGCGAGCAGCTTTCTTTTAATACATGCTTTGGCAAATTTAAAACCTCTGATATCAACCTAAAAGGAATCCCTTCCACTCTCATATCAACAATCTTTTTAGCGGTTTCTTCATCGATTATGTACATCTTAGCGCGCTCATTTTTCTTGTATGATTGCACGTATTGATCTTTCAAATGGCTGTCTATACCAGAAAACATAATCCATTTAGTAATATTGCTTATGGTTAATGGGCTAATTCTGTAATGTCTTGCTATCTCACTAACGCTCACGCCCGAAGCCCTCATGTCTCTAATTGCTCTAACATCAGATTCACACAACTTTGCTTTTAGGCCATAGCTCTCTAGATATTCTTCTTTGAGATGCGGATCAATATTAGAATAAGTTACCCATTTAAAAACGCTTCTCACCGTATCAACAACACAGCCATACTCTTTCGCTATTTCTCTCGTCGTATACCCCTGTTTTCTTAACTCTCTTATGCGTCTTACATCTTCAACGCTGAAGATATGGCTACTGTTTTTAACGGGAGGCTTATATTCAATTTTGTATAATGACAAATCCATAGCGTGAAACATTAGTTACACCTCATTGCCATCATTAATAATTTTCTGATCAACCACCCAACAATCACAACGCGAGCACTTAACCCATTCATCAGCGTCGTAATCAGTGCCAGCGTTAAAAATATGCAACTTTTCGCAATCGTCGCATTGCTTATAACCTCTATCTATATCCTGTTTAGTTGCTTTCATAACCTCGATTTTTACTGATATATAAACAGCCGAAACGCCTAACACAAAGGCGACTAACATTAAAAACTCAATCATTTTGTTTCTTATTAAAAAAATCAGCTAACTGCACACCAGCCAATATAGCCGCTGTAATTGGCCACAGCATAACCAAAGCAGTCATCGCGATGGGCGATGGAAGCTCATCAGCAGGTAAACTATCCATATACCATAAGCCAACAAGCAGAAACCACGGCAAAGTTAAAACATAAATCATCATCATTTAACCACCCCATCCTCGACAAGATACCTAGCTTGCAACCCAAGCAAATAAAACTCATTAGGCAATCTATTAATTCTGCAAAACGCCTTAACACCCATTCCATGCACTCCTTCTGCCCCAGTGTGGTGATCAACGCACAAACACACAGTCATGTAATCGCTACGCTCTCCGCTTCCTTCCGCTACATGGTGCACTTGCCCAGGCACATAATCACCCGTCAATTCGCGGCAAATAACGCAGCCAGTAGAAGCCACGGCGGACATATATTTTCTTTTGTTATTCATTGATTCCTCATGTGCTCATAAGCCATTCTTTCAATCTCTTCTGGTGTCTCGGTTGTCCAGTAATTCTCTGCAACAAATGCGAATATCTTTTTCATAACGTTTTGGTATTTTTCCTCACCCATAGAGTCATAAGAAAGACTTTCAGGCAATCTGCAAAACTCCCATTTGCCATTTATGAAAGCTTTTAACTCATAACATCCAGCATTAGCTTCTAGCTGCAAACGCTTCAAAGCGCCGTGCGCGTCATATCCTTCGAATGATTCAATGTTATCCACTATCAAACCGCCAAGCGCATGCGTTAAACCGTTAAAACGTGGATTGCGTAGCTTTTTAAGATCAGCATGGATCAAATCATTAAAGCTATAGTTTCTGGCGCGCAAAATCGATTCTGAATAAGAATCAGCAGGCTTTAGGCAACCCTTCGCAACACGCAGCATGATTTTTTCTTTACCCATTGTTATTGCGTACGCGCTCTTTTAATTTACTACTAACCAAATCTTTATAAGCCGCCTCAAACTCGCTACCGTATTTTAAATTTTTAACATCAAACCTAACTGTGGTATGAATCATTGGCCAATCATCTTCGTTTGTTAGATCAAGCAACTGATCTAACGCAAGAAGAGCTTGTTTTTCAGATTCTTTCATTATTAAAAATCTACTTTTTAGTTTGAAATTGCGAATTGCTTTGAAATAGAATCTTTATTCAACGCATTACTTGCTTTTGTAAATTGAATCATCGGTTTGCTCTCTTTCTTCTCAGCAATTGCTTTGCATTTTTCAACGTTTCCAATCATTAAATAAGGCTCCAATTCATGACCTTCACGTCTGTTGTGCGCGTTAGCTATGCCAACCAAAACACCAGGGTGATCTGGTATCTCATTCCTTGATTTAAACGATTGGTAACGAGTTTGAAATTCTTTTGCTACAAAAGGCCATTCATCCTCATTTTTCTCGCCGAATTTCACCCATCCGCCCATGTCATGGATAACACGATGAATAATCGGATCATCAAAAACCACATCGATATAAGTACCTTTCTCTCTCAACGTTTTATCAACTACCGTCCACGCAGCCATTGCGCTATCAAGAGTCGATCCTTCAAGCATCTTCACAATATCAGCAGGTTTGGGAAGCCACTTTCCTGCTTCTGGGTTAACCACATGCCGATTAAAAGCTTGAATAATCGCTTTAAGATCGTAACGATTCAAAGCATTCCACCAAAGGTCGAAAGCAAAATCGCTTATGTCTTTATCGTAAAATCCATAAACCCCTGCTATTCCTTCACGAAACTTCTCGTAATCACTATTATTCATTCTCGCTCCTCAATTCTGGCGGTTTCCAGTTTCTTGCAACGTTAAGATTGTTTTGTAATAACGCTTCAGCTTTATTGATCGGCTTTGGAGATGCCCTTGCTTGCTGCATAGTTGAGTTGATATACCATTCAGCTTTAAATCCTACCCAACCACGCTCGCAGCACTCAATCAATGCGTTTTCTAGGGTAATGCCTGCCTTTTGTGCTTCACGCCTTATGCCCTCGATTGCTCGTTGTGTTATAGGTGATTTTTTGGCCGATCTTAGTTTTTTAAAATCGGATTTCGTTTGTTGTGTCACGTCAGAAAGCAAATCATCAAGATCAGTATTGCGAGATTTTTTTTCCTCGGTGGTTACTATTAATCTTTCTTTACTACTAATAAGTCTTTTTTTAACATCAGTCTTTACTAATACGTCCCTAAAACCCTGATCTGGGTTAGCCTGATCTGGGTTAGCCTGATCTGGGTTTTCGGGATTTGGGTCAGCCTGATCCCTATTTTCCTGATCTGGGTTTTGGAGATTTGGGTTGTCGTATATGTACCATTCTGTTGATCCGTCAGCGAATTTGACTAGCCTCGCGTAACCATACTCACGCAGCCTTTTAAGTATTTCATAAACCGCATTCTTTCCCAGATTGCGCTCTTTAACTAAAACATCAACGCGCACTTTCCAGGTGTCTGGTTTGCTTAACAAATAAACAAGCATGCCCAAATCATGCCAGCCTAGTCTTTGATCGTTTATTAAGCTGTTTTGGATCGTTGTGAAGTTATTTATTCGCTTGTTTCTAATGATTGTCATTTGTATTGCACTATCACAAAGTGATATTGACCCCAAGATTTACACCTTTATTAAATTGCTGCGAGCCTGGCTACAGAACTCGCAGCGTTAATATCTCAATCCTTAACGTGATTAGCTTTTGCCAATGCCCGTCTAACGGGAGGACTGCACGTTTCTCAAGCTAAGGAGGGCTTGAATTCTTGAATAAAAAAAACCACAGACGGCCAAGGGAGGAGAGTACCGCCTGTGGTAAAGGCCTCGGGAGAGGCATGGTAGTCATTTAATTCCTTTTTGTTCAGCAAGGCATTGCAGTTTCATCAACAAGCTTGACCCTGGGTCTTTAACGCTCCCAGTCAATACCCTGCTAATACTGGCCTGGCTTACTCCAAGCTCTTTAGCTAAAAGAGCTTGAGATATTCCAGCCGTAAGAATTTTTCTTATATAAAAAGAAGCGTTTTTTTCCATTAATTAATTGCCGAATTATTACGTTAATTATGAATATCATAATTAGCAATAATACATAAGTTCATACAGAATTGCAATAACATTTGCGGCGTCGCAATTTATAAAAGCTGCCCACTCTAAAAAAATTTACCAATATCTATGAAGATATGTATTGACAATGTGAATTATCACGTGTATTGTTATGAACATGATAATAAATTAATAAATGAAACGAATCATGAATTGGGAAGATTACATCGATTGGCAAGAAGTAACCGACAAGGAGCTTGAGCTTGTCGGCTTTAAGTTAAAACAAAAACACCCAGAAATATTTGGGCTGTTTATAGAAGAATTTTCTCCTATAAGCATTAAGCAAATAGCTAGCAGTCTTGACGACTGCTTCCCAAAGCTTTATGCAAAGTTGGAGAAAGAAACCCAGGCAGATTTGCAAGCATGGATTGAAAATGAATGCGAATACAGGAAAGCAAATACTTTTGTTGATGAGCCAGGAAATTATATAAAGAGGGAGCTATGAAAGAGTTTGTAAGGCGTTATCGTTTCTTTCTTAGAAACGGATTTGATGTTGTAGAGGCTGCATACATTGCCAAGTGGCAAATAAACTTAAATAGAAAAGGAATAAAAAATGCACATTGAAGACTTAACAATAAAGCAGATTAAAGAAATTAATAATTTATTCTCATCTGAAAATGGATCGGCTGGACTTGGCTGCATGGTTGGTCAGAAAGTAATTATTAGAACTTATTCCGCCGGTGTTTGGTTTGGATTGCTTGAGCAAAAGCAAAAAAATGAAGTTATTCTGAAGAATGCGCGCCGCATGTGGCAATGGTGGGCAAAAGAAGGGATAAGCCTTTCTTCTGTCGCGGTGCGTGGAATTAGACAAGAAAAATCAAAGATAGCGGAGCCTGTTGATTCTGTCTGGCTTGAAGCGATTGAAATAATTCCTTGCTCTGATGAAGCAATAAGGCTTATTGAGGGCGCAGAAAATGCCAAGGCTGAATGATTGTATAAGTATAGACGATAGCGGCTGCTACGGCTACGGCTACGGCTACGGCTACGGCTACGGCAACGGCTACGGCTACGGCAGCGGCAACGGCAGCGGCTACGGCTACGGCTACGGCTACGGCTACGGCTACGGCAGCGGCAACGGCAGCGGCAACGGCTACGGCAACGGCAACGGCTACGGCAGCGGCAACGGCAGCGGCAACGGCTACGGCTACGGCTACGGCAGAGGCTACGGCAGCGGCTACGGCAGCGGCAACGGCTACGGCGACGGCAAAGGCAACGGATAAGTTATTTAAATATATAAGATAAAAAATATCACGTAATGAAAAAAGATCATAAGATTTTAGCTGGAGCTGTTTTGACTGGGGTGGCAATAGGTGCGCTTGTGCTTGCACTAAATAGCACAGAAACAGAGATTTGCGTGAATGAAGATGCTATTAGCTATGCTCCTTATACCTACGGCCACGCAATCGATCTTCCAAGCTACGACTTAAGCGAGGACAAGATCAGCGACCACGTGGATTACCAAATCAGCGAGCTTGATAAACAGTTAAACGAAATAATCGATGAAATGGACGTATGGCCAAATCTGGATTACTCGCGTGTGATAAACCAATTCACCCCGACAACCAAACTAACATTCACGCCGCCGATTATTAACTGGCTAAATACGTTTTACCCAACCACTACTATTAACCCAAAGATTTGCAATAACCGAGTAAATGAACCAGGCACGCTTGTGCTGATTGCTTGCGCATTATTAATAACTTTATTTAATAACAGAGACGGACATGGACAAAAATACTGATTTAAAAAACTTCAAAGCACCAAAACACGAAGAAAAACTAGACGCGTTTACATTATGTTTTTTCGCTATAATCTTGTGATGAATTTTTTTCTTGATGTAACATTTTTTTACGCTTGCTTGTTCCGCTATTAATCCATTTTCAAGCAACTTTTCTCTAATGAGCCAGCAAATTATCTAAAAAGGGAAATATGAAAGATTTTATTAAGCGTTATCGTTACTTTTTAAGAAATGGGTTTGACGTATTCGTTAACTACCGCTGTATACAAACTCAGTAAAAATCAAAGCCCTCGCAAGAGGGCTGTTATAGGAGATAAGAAAATGAAATTTTCAAAAATGAATCTATCAGATTTGATAGATTTTAAACCAGACAGTATCGATTGCGATGTAGAAGACGGACTTCTGAAAGAGATTAGATTAATCTCTGGCGATAGGCTTGTAAAAATAAAATGCGATTATGCGCAATTGATAGTATCAGAAAAATCACCGCCGTCATACAAGGAAATACACACCATAACCGCTTTGGATGAATACGGATCATCTATCTTTAGGGAATTCGTCTCAAAAGATGAGGCAGAGGAATTTGCTAGGAATACAAATTACACAAACATTAAGATCGAAACAAGAATGGAAAAAGTTGACGAATAAAATATATTTACACTTGGGAAAGGGGCCGGTATGAATAAAATTGATTTGGATTACGAAGAAAAAAAAGATATTCGGATGATTGTTGGGTTTGTGGTGTTTGTGCTTTTAGTGAGCATGATGGTTGCAATCACAACAGCAGCAGTCAAGTACATAACCGAAGAAAGCACAAGCGACTACACGCATATTTATTACGCGCCATGCGAAGGGGATAAAAATGGACAAGAATAGCGACCTAAAAAACTTCAAAGCACCAAAGCACGAAGAAAAGCTTGACGCGTTTACATTCTGTTTTTTCGCTATCGTGATAATGATCTCTATAGCAGCATTAAAACAAAGCTGGGACGAAGGAATTGAAAGATCAGAATATCTTATAACAACACAGCTCTCTTGCGACCATGATCATGAATATCATTAAATCAATTAAAGCTTTCGTTAGATTTAGAAAGTACGGCCACGGGCTTAAAGAATCGG
>CAYYQK010000006.1:10347-13589 GCA_964473815.1 uncultured Candidatus Saccharibacteria bacterium
TCAATTAAAGCTTTCGTTAGATTTAGAAAGTACGGCCACGGGCTTAAAGAATCGGCGGAGATGGCTTGTATATTTTATAAAATGATTGGGCTAATAAATAAATATGAAAACACAAAAAGTTGAGGTTGAATTGCCTGATATTTATGGTTATGAATTTGTTGGATATAGAACGCTTGTTGTTGGCGATGACAGTGAATTGTATGTTTACATGGAGTTTGATAAATCAGAATTTGCAATTGAGAAAATTACGTGTCTAAACGTGAATTTAAATCAAAGATACTTTCTTTACAGAAAGAAAAAGCCACGCAGAATCATCTATGAAGAGGTTAGAGAGGATTACTTAAAGCAAGGTGATACTTATCTTGATGATAGTGGTTGCGTTAACGAATGGATTTATAAAGATCAATCACGAGATAAAAACTTTATATTAAAAAAAATACAAGATGATTTTGAGGCGAATAATGAATGAAGAATACAAAAAATTATTAATTGAGAATTTTATGGATTGGCTAACAAACGAATCAATGTTTGAAAAAACAGACACTCTTGAGCTAGCAAGGATGAAGGCGGCATGGCTTGAAGCCACCCGACAAGCCGACATAAGGAATTCAATTAAATGAAACAATACCAAAGTGAATCAGTAAACGAATTGTTTTCGGCTTTAGTAAAAGCTCAAGCAGCAATTAAGCCAGCAGAAAAAGACGCTGCTAACCCATATTACAAGAGCAAATATTCGAAGCTTGAAACTGTCGTTGAAGCCTGTAGAGAAGCTCTAACTAAAAACGGCTTGGCTGTATCTCAATTCACCGACATCGAAGGAGAGCACGTAACATTAATCACTCAACTATGCCACTCATCTGGACAATGGCTGCGAGGATATTACCCTATTAACCCAGTTAAAAATGATCCTCAAGCGTACGGTAGCGCAGTAACTTACGCAAAACGCTATGCTTTGGCTGCAATGGTTGGCGTTGTCTCGGCTGATGAGGATGATGACGGCAACGCGGCCTCCGGTATAAAAAAAGAATCTTTACCAGAATTAAGCGATGCCCATATTGCGAAACATAAAGAAAAATGGATCGAGGCAATTAAGAAAAGCAACGATCCAGATAAATTGATTTCAATGATCTCTACTAAATACACGGTTAGTGACAAACAAAAAGAAGTAATCAGATCATGGGCGTAATAATTAACAACCTTCAGGGCACGCCAGAATGGCACAAATACAAAGAATCAATGTTTGGAGCCAGTGAAGCAGCAGCAATGCTAGGCATATCCAAAAAAATGACGCGCGAAGAATTGCTATTCCAAAAGTTTACGGGACTAAAAAAAGAATATAGCTCTTTCGTAATGGATCTTTTTAAGAAAGGGCATGAAGCAGAAGCAAAGGCAAGAGAAATAATAGAGGAGCAAATAGGCGAGGAATTATACCCTGCTGTTTATGCTTTAGGCATGATGATTGCATCATTAGACGGCATAACGGCAAGCGGTGAAATAGCATTTGAGCACAAGCTATTTAATATGAGATTACATGACTCGATAAGCAAGGGAATATTGCCGCAAGAGCACATACCGCAATGTCAGCAAACGCTACTTGTAACGGGAGCAAAATCATTAATATTTGTTTGTTCAAATGGTGATAGAGAAAGCATGGCAAAACTCATGGTTTACCCTGACTATGATTATTTTACAAAGATAGATCAAGGATGGGCAGATTTTAAACGAGATTTAGATAATTACGGCAACAGAGAAATAAACTAGACATGATGGGACGTGACGGGACGTGACTATACCAGACTTGACTTGACATGACGTGACACGACATGACAGGACATGACTTGACTGGACAAGACAAGATTTTAACCAAGGAGAGAAAATGAAAACAGCAATCGTAGACTTAGAAAGCATATCAGCATATTCACAAAGTAGACACTACACAAGTGAAATTGAAAAATTAGAAAAAGAATCAGCAAAAGATTATGAAAAAAGGACATGGCGTAACAGGCTGCATTTTAATGATAGCGGTGAGGTATATATCCCACCCATGGCATTAAAAAATTGCCTTTCTGAAGCAGCAAAATATCTATCTATCCAAATACCAGGCAAGGGCAAGGCCACATACACTAAGCATATTGAAGCCGGTGTGTTGGTCGTTGATCCGGTTATGCTAGGAATAAAAAAAGATGATGTCGCTGGTCAGTGGCTATTTGTGCCATCAGACGGAAGAAGAGGAGGAAGTACTCGCGTTGACAAGTGCTTTCCTGTTATCCACCAGTGGAAAGGGAAAGCAACATTTCACATATTGGATGAAACAGTCACACCAGATATTTTTGAAAAAATACTATCAGAGTCGGGAAAGTTTATTGGAATAGGGTTTTTTAGACCTAGGAATAATGGGTTTTATGGAAGATTTAAAATAAACGGCATAGAGTGGAATTAACTCGACCAGGATCGACACGACTAGACCGGACGAGACGCGACGGCACGAGATTTGACGCGACGTTACAAACCAAGACAAGCTTTTTTATAGGACAAAATATGACCACATACAAACAAGATGGAAGCAGGACAATATCAGAAGCATCTCCAGAAGCTTTGACTCTTTATGAGCGTCTACGCAAAGCACAACCAGGAGAAGAAATAACCTATTTTGAGCTTGGTAAACTAATTGCTCGCAACGTTCAAACAGTTGCTAGTAGGGCTTTATATACAGCGCGCAGACGATGTGAAAGTATCGATCATATTGTTTTTAGCGTGATTCGTGGAGTTGGATTGCGCAGGATGTTAAATGAAGAAATCCCCAGCAGCGCACAAAACAATATTGATCATATACGCAGGACAGCAAGAAAGGGAGCTAAAAAATTAGCGTGTGTAAACTATCAAGAATTAAGCCAAAAAGCACAATTAACACACAATACTAATATGTCTTTGCTTGGAGTGCTAAGCGAAGTATCAAAACCTAGCGGCGGCAAGTTGCTAGAGCAAGAAATAATATTTTCTCAAAAAGCTTTACCGATCGGCAAAACGATGGAACTTTTCAAAGGATAGCTAAATGTCATCAGTCAATAAAGTAATAATCGTTGGTAATTTGGGAGACGATCCCAAGATCAATTACTCATCATCAGGATCAACGATAACAAACTTGAGCGTAGCAACAACAGAATCTTATAAAGATAAGCAGGGCGAAAAGCAGGAAAAAACAGAATGGCATAGAGTCGTTATGTATAACAAGTTAGCAGAAA
>CAYYQK010000006.1:13599-42706 GCA_964473815.1 uncultured Candidatus Saccharibacteria bacterium
GAAGCAAGGTTTATTTGGAAGGAAGATTACAAACAAGAAAATGGGCAGACAAACAAGGCGTTGATCATTACTCAACAGAGATTATAGCGAATGAGATGAGGATGCTAGGATGCAAGACGGCAGCAAGCGGAAATAACATAGAAAAAAAGGACGATTACGCCGATATAGAAGACGATATTCCATTTTAATCACTAACCAAGGAGGGCAGAATGA
Source organism: uncultured Candidatus Saccharibacteria bacterium (assembly GCA_964473815.1). GTDB lineage: Bacteria > Patescibacteriota > Doudnabacteria > UBA920 > UBA920 > UBA920. The sequence continues at coordinate 13,813 of CAYYQK010000006.1, forward strand.
AACAAACAATCTTAGCAATAGTTATTATATGTTTAATAACAGCATGCGCAGGCCGTAACCCAAGGCCTGTTGATGCTATGAAGGTTACAGACAAGGAAATGACTTGCGAGCAAATTCAAAATGAGCTTTTGCTTGCTAATAACGAGATAAGCAGGCTATCAGTTGATGCGGACAAAACAGCGAAGAATGTAGCGCTTGGCGTTGCTGGCTGGTTTTTAATTATCCCTTGGTTTTTTATGGACTTGAAGAACGCTGAAAAAGCAGAAATGGAAGCATACAGGCAAAGGATTAATAATTTGAATTTACTTTACATGAATAAGAAGTGCTCATAAGCAAATATGGGGGAAATTTAAAAAATTATGACAAAACAAATAAATCTCAAAAATCTTAAATACGCAACAAAGCAACAAATATTTGACCAAGTGTCGGCTCATTTGCTTACGCAAATGCGCAGGTCAACGCGTGCAAAAAATGTTTCATACTGCATGTACAGAGGGGCGAATGGATTAAAATGCGCTGCAGGCAGCCTGATAGATGACAATGAGTATGGGTCTTTCATGGAAGGTAACACATGGATTGATATCGTAGAAATGGGAGCGGCTCCTAGAAGAAGCTCAACATTTATCAGCGAACTACAGGTGCTACACGATAGGTTCAACCCCTATTATTGGCCTCAATTATTAAAATCGCTAGCGGAAAAACACAAATTAAAACATAACTTTTAATGACGCTTACTTTACATGAATAAAAAGTGCGCATAAGGCGACGTGAGCAAAAATCATAAAAAAATATGACAACATCAGCAAAAATAATTGCAGATTCAATTAGTGAACATGGTATTAGAATTACGACTATGGAGCTATGCTATCCATTGATAGTTCATGCGGAATTCATGACTCATCGGATGTTTAGCCGCAATGCTGCTAGCAACAGAGCAATACCAACCCACAGAATTATAGAGCAAGTAGAAAGCGGTGCTTTTTACCCTACTCATTGGGGGAAAAATCAACCAGGCATGCAGGCAGATGATAAACTAACGGGCGATGACTTAAGAGAGGCGCATGATATTTGGACGGAAAGTGTAACAAATTCAGTAAAATCAGCGCAAAAACTTAATGTTACAGGATTGCACAAACAAATAGCTAACCGCGTATTAATGCCATATCAATACATCAAAGTTATTGTTACCGCTACGGAATGGGATAATTTTTTCAAACTACGTTTGCATCCTGATGCGCAACCAGAGATTCAAGAGTTGGCAAGATGTATTATGAAGGCCATGGATTATTATACCCCAATAGAATTGGAGCACGGAGAATGGCATCTACCTTATGTTGTTGCTGAGGATTGTGTTAAAACAACAACAGATAATTTTGTAAAGCTTTCTGTGGCCAGGTGTGCAAGGGTTAGCTACCTAAATCATGATAACGAAAACCCTGATGTGGAGAAAGATATTGCTCTAGCAGATAAGTTATTGCAAGCTGGGCACATGTCGCCTTTTGAGCATCAGGCTACACCCATGAAAAGGTATGCATGGTTTGATGAAAATTGGGTAGATGGTACTACACACATGACAAGAGATGGAGTGTTTTGGAGCGGAAATTTTCGCGGCTGGATTCAATATAGGCAATTAATATAATCACAAAAGGCGCGCATAAATATGACAGACCCATTATTAATAAAGCAACAATTCAGCGCGGATTTGCAGAAATTAGTACAGGACTATGTAAACAAAACAGGAATAAGAATAACAAATATCAATATTGATTGGCATCATGTGTTTTACAAAACTGACAAAGATTTAGTTAAAGAAATTTATATAGATTGCAAATTTAGAATAATTTAACCAAGATGAATAACCCATACATTAAAGACGTCTCTAACTTAGACAAAATAGACATATACCGAATCCTTGACATTTACGAAGTAAGCGACCACGCGTTAGGACATGCAATCAAAAAGCTATTATGCGCTGGCAATCGTGGGAACAAAGACAAGTATCAGGATGTTGTTGAAGCGTGCAAATCGTTGGATCGGTGGCTAGAAATGTATATGGAGGATAAAAAGACGAAAGAAGATAATAAATCTATTACGATAGCAGAAAATGCTAAATCAATAGATGATGTTTATAAAGATTTCAAATCAGTAATAGAAACATTAAATAAATTTGCGCAAGACATAAACAACAAAAAAAATTAATAGAGAACAGAAAAGCATGAATGAAAAATTAAAAGAATTTAATAAATCATTGATAAATCTCATTGAAGATTATCACAAAGAAACCGGACAAATGATTACTAGCCTTGATGTTAGGTGGTATCTTGGAGATATATCAGGCAAAAATAAAAAAGTTTTAACAATTAAAATTGAATCAAGTATAGACACGGCAGAATGAAAGATATTAATAAATACATATCAATAGTAATAGAAGATCATAATGATCATTATGATGTTTACGCTACTTGCAAAATAAATATTGCTATTTGTGGGATGAAAAAAATTGAAATAAGCAATGTGGTAGAAACTGCAGCGCAAAAAATAAATGAAATCGTTTACGGGAAAACAATTAAAGACATAGACACGGAAGGTATAATTATTGATGTTATAAACCAAAAAATTAGGAAAACAAACTTAAGAGATTAAAATAAAAAAATATCTAATTTTATTGAATTAATGCTTGCATTTAATCAAAGATAGAGTATAATTCTTTTCATCAGTTAAATAATTAGAAAGGAAAAGAAAATGAAAAACACAGAATTAAATCTAGGCAATAACGAAACATTAAGCAAAGGAATTTTTAAAAACAGCGACGGCTCATATACAGCTATGACATTCACCAAAAGCAAAACATTTAAAACACAAAAAGGCGCTAAAAAATGGATAAGCAAGCGTTCATAGTGCACTCCCCAACCCCAAACGGGTTGGGGAAGCTGATATACATGAAAGCGCTTTGCGGAAAACATTCAACTTCATCAGCTGATAATATTGAACTTGTTACATGTAACGAATGTTTAAAATTAAAAGATTTACAAACAAAATCAAAAGAATATGCAAAATTCTAACAGAGGCGGCAAGCGCGAAGGCTCAGGGCGAAAACGCTCTGAGAATAAAAAAATTAGGATATCTTGCAGCCTTGCGCCCGATGTTGTGGATTATCTCAATAGCCGCAATGACAAACCAAAAGCTCAAGTTATTGAGGATGCGATAAGGGTTTTGAAAGGAAATCCAAAAACAATAACAGAGGCAATTTATGAATCTACTATCCGAAACGATTGACGCAATCAAAGATTCTGGACACACGCCAGAAAATATCTATTTTATTGGATCAAGAGAAAGCGGCCATTCGTGCACATGGGAAGAATACAAAAAACTAGCTGACATCGAATACGATAACGGCTATGGAGCGCAGAAAGTTGCGTCAGATTTGATTATAGTGTTTAGTGATGGAAACTATATGTGGAGAGATGAATATGATGGCGCTGAAGGATGGGAATTTGCTAGACCATTTATTCTGCCAAATGAACAAAAGTCTATTTCAAGATTAGTTGTTTCAGAACAAGAAGTCGGATGGAAAACATTAGACGAAATAAATTAAAACAAAATCAACGTGTAACAACTGAAAAATAATAATAAACATACTCATAAACATAGAAACAGACAGCGACATTAGCTATTGCGCTGAGAATCAGAATTAAATAATCATCCCAGCGCCAATTCATACTATTTAGATTCAGCCGCTTTTTTCTTTGCTGTTTCTTCTAATAGCTTTCTCAATCCGTCAAGACCAATTTCTTGCAAAAATAATACACCATCGTAAGGCACATTTGACCATACTTGGGTATTATCAGAGAAGCTGCGCCCATCAAGGTGTTGAATTTTTGCTGTCATAGTTACGTTGTACATATATGCTCCTATTAATTAATAAGGGTTTTTTCTAAAGAGCCATGCTTTAATTTCCTTGTATATATTTTTAACAAGGCCTTTAATCATGGTTGTCCAAGAAATCTTTATCACTCAACCACCTCTACAAGCGGCAAACATATTTCACGCAAATTGTTATAGCGATCTACTAAATCCATTGCGTCCTCAGTTACTTGAGCAAGGCTTCTTGTAGTCTCGTCGGAAAGTCGAATTTCTGCTGATCCAGCGGGGCTATCATGCTTGCCGGTATCTTTGGTTTTGGCTGGCACTCGATTGATACCGGTACAGTTTTTGGAGTTGATCCGCAAGCCGTTATTAATAAGCTGATTAATACGATTATCACGTTCCGCAACCTGTTCATTTCGATCATTAATTACTCCTAGTAAAATTTGATCATATTTTTCCTGATTTTCTCTTATTCTTTTGTCATTTTCTTCTTTAATCGCGTTTTGTTTAGCTAAAAACTCTTGCTCCTTATCTAACCATTCTGCGCGCTCAGAATCCTTCCCTGCGCTGTATACGTAAGCCAGAACCATAACTGTTAAAATTGCAATAGCGGCATACTTGATCCATGCGGATTTTGCTGTTAAAAATGTTTTAATTACTGTGAGATACATATTTTTGATAGCCCCTGTGCTTTAAACTTGCCCTAATTGCATCATCTATTCTGTAAAAATCTCTTAACCTATTTCTTAGCACTTTTAGAGATATGTGATTATCATTTGCTAACTCTTTTAGCGTTTTTGTCTCGCCTTTCCACTTAACTAGATACCCTCTTTTACGTTTGCCTGGATCGATCACCTCTTCATCGGCCCAGCCTCTGGTTTTTCTATCACGCGCTGAGTCGTATCTAATGCCTTGCTTCTCAGCTATCTGCTTAATCGTCAACCCGTTGTACTTTGGATTCTTATATAACCGATACCCACGCAACATTTCATCTTCTGACCATCCCGCAGCAAGCCTTGATAATATCGTACCGATGCAAACGCCTTGCTCATCTGATAGCTGCCTGGTTGTTTTGCCGCCAATCAAATACCGTTTAAACTTTTTATGATTAACAGCCATTGCCCATACCGCCAGATACGTTTATTTTTCCAGGGCTTCCCATTAAAAAAATGCAATGGCCGTTAACCTTTATCAGTTGAGCTGACATACCCTTTAAAAAGATAGCCCAACAAAACATAACTAGACCCCTGTATTGTTCCGATCACTCCCGAAATTTCCAGCCCAGTCAGTCCGGTTGCCGCAGCATACGCAAATGACAACTCAGTGATATGCCAAGTCAACGCGCACGCATAAACAATCAGAAGCCTACGAAAAAGCCTCTGATTTTTAAATTGCTCGCTTAACCAAGCCATTCGATTAACGTCTTAGCCAATACAGCAACAAACACAATCATAATGATCACAACACCCACTTTCTTAAGCGCCTGCGTAATTTCTTTTATATATTGCTCTAGCATTATTTAAGTTTATGTTTGGTTTTTGATCCAGGCCGGTTACGTACATATTCAACATGCGTGAGATCGTTGTCTTTTAAAAATTGCCGAATGGTTTTTACATCATCGCTACCAAGCATATTGTCGCTCACCATGCCTTTTGCTATGGCCGCGTTACCATCTTTAACGAGCACAAAAGCCCAGTCATATGGGTTTCCGAATCCATCGCCTTCAGGGTGTCCACGCACAAGCCAGCATTCAGGCAATAATTCAAAAGAAATATTCCCGTAATCTTTAATTTCTGACATCAGCTACCCCAAGGGATCTGAAAATGAGGGCCGTCTTTGAATGATTTCCAATCTCCGCCCCATTCAATCTTAATATTTAGCTCATATGCGGCTTGCTTCATTGCCTTTGCTATCTTTTCATAGAGAGGCCAGTCCCAGCGGATGCCGTTAACGTAGGCCACCAAATCAACAGCGTGACCTGTTATGTGTCTGCTATTCATGGTTTTTGATGCTCCAGCGGCAACCAACTCTCTTTGACGCTCTTTAGTCCTTAAGCCTTCAGTAACCATGAAGTCAACATCTGACCTTTCGATCGCAAGCTTTACAACGCTTACTAAATCAGGGTGCACGCCATTCAATCTGTCTATTGATCTTTGACTTAGTTTAAACAATTGTTTCAACCTGCAGAAAAGACGATAACAGGGCGAGTTGCAACGCCTTGTTCCGCAAGTCAAAACAAACCAGAGATAACATCTTTGATCGATACCTTTCCCGTAAGCATTCCAAAAATCAAAACAACAAATGAAACTAAAAGCACAAAGACACTACCAGCACCAAACCTTGCACCAGTGACAAACCCTTTTGCCTGCAACAGCCTATCATGTAGCTCGGTAACTTTTTCCTCAACATGGCCTAGCCGACTCAATATTTTCTCTGCGCATTCGGGCGTGATGGGACACTCCTGATCTGTGCCGCGTCTACCATACTGAATATGCCTACGTTCCCAATTATTACGATCCATCAAAACAACAAAGCCCCAATTAACAAACCAGACAAAACTCCACTAAAAAACAGAGCAACAGAAATCATTCTATTTTCACGATCAATCATCATCTGGTTAGCCTCATCATTCCAGTATTTGATTTCAGCAAGAATTTCCTCACGCGCACTCAAAATGTTTTGAGCATCTAACCTGGATTTAATATGGTCCAAAACTTCGTTAAATTTTCGTTTTGTATTATTCATACTAAAGATTATCAATAATTATCGTAATAGATCGATCATCTGCTCGGTTAGATGATGTCGTAATCCTTGCAGTTAGAGTATAACTAGCACCCAACACGCCGCCACTGACCCAAACCTGTACAGCCGTATCATTCTTGATTTTAATAACAGAATCTATATTAAGATCAGCGCTAGAGCTTATTGCTGTAGCGCTTGTTATTGTTTCGCCATATTCGAGATAATCTTCATGGCCGGTTGAATTAAGAAGCCCTGCAAAATCAAAGACGTAATCAACAATTGAATTCGGATCTTTGAAATACTTTTTAAAAATCATACAGGGTCAGCTATCTCGTCTTTAAACGCTGGGAATGTAACAGTACCGCCAGCCGTAAGAGCTTGAGATGTGCATGTTGTTACTAGCAATAAGTTTGTACCATCGCATATAGCAACGTGATTGGCTGTTCCAGTAGTATCAATTGTGACATTTGATTTTTGAGCAATAGTTACTTTCCTTCCGCTAGAATCCCCATTCGCTTTCGTATAATCCCCACCGGCCAAAGTCACGTCAGCTAAGGCATAAGTTGTCACGGCCTCAGTTCTATTCGTTGGCTGAGCGCTGCACGCCGTCATGATTGTTCCGGTAGCTATAAGATCTAACGCCGCATCCATTACAAGATCATTCGCAAATTTGGCCATTATTTAACCTCCGAAGATTGATTACTAATGATATTTTGCACATTCAAAGCTGCGTTTATTACTACACGATCACCAGTGGCAACCTGACCGGACAAATCCTTAGCCCACCCAGCAGCGCACCACATTGCGCCAACATCGTCAGGCACCGTGAAACGGTCTCCTAGCTCTCCAACAAAACCATCACTTGATAACCTATTCTCTAATATTTCAACTTTCACTTTCATCTCCTAATTAATAACAATAATCCGATCGTTTGCCAGCACGGCATAGTTTCTATCATGCTTTTTAACTGAATAAATCCTATTGGATGGCGTGCTTATCACGCCGAAATAAGCAACGCTAAGATTTTGATTATGAGTCAAGCTAAATACATTAAGCGCCGCCTGCTCAGTAAGAGATACGCTTTGCAATGATTGCGATTTTGCAAGATCATTAATAACAAGCTGCAACGTCTCTGTTGATATGTCTACATGACTCAACGTGTGAGTCTGCAAGATTGAATTTATGCTAAGCTCATACCCTACCGCCAAGGACGGGCTAGAGATAATGTGATCATGGAAAATATTCCCCATTGCTAACATCATCCCAACCTCAAGCACAAAATTAGGTATTCCATGAGCTTGCTCTAAATCCGCAACGCTTAAATAGCTATTTTGGTCAAGCAGCGAAGTCTCTAAATCATGGGATTGAGCCAAATTTAATAGACTAAGTATATTGCTCTGCGTAAGAGAAATATTCTCTAGCGAATTAACTTGACTCAGGTTTTTTATGATTAACGATTCGGAGAAATCGTCAGGAGCTGGTATAACCATTTCTGTCCAACTTAATCCGACGCCCCTCGTTGATGTTGAGCTGGTTGGCGCTGAGTAATCTTTTAATGCAATAAAATTGCTGCCAGCATCTATGGATCGTCTATCACCGAAGGTTGAGCTATTAACAGAGCCAATCATTAAGGCGCCTGGCACAAACGAATAAGCGGTTGCGGTTTCTGCTGATATTACAGAGGACTCTGATTTTGCAGCGGTTGACATAATATTATTAATATTTGCAACACCATAAAATTCAGAAATTAACGCAGCCATCCTGATCGGCGTTGTGCCGGTGATGGTTACTGTCGCAGATGTGATAGGATTTGCGTTAAGACAAAACCATATTTCCGTTCTGGTTGATGATCCGGTTCCAGGGTTAGAGGAAACACCTTTAATCCAAACATTGCTTGCTGTATCTGTTACACTTGCTACCTGCGTAGCATTATCGGTTCTGAGCGCAACGGTTGCAATTAATCCATTCCCAAGCGTTGAAACATGAGACACGGTTAACGAAAGTGATGTTGCATCAACTGCATTCATACCCACTGATTGATTAACTAATTTTGGTACACCTTGAGCAGGGACGGTATCATTAAGCACCCAATCTTGTGCTTGAGGGCTTGTTAACATTGCCCATGACGTATGTCCAACATTTGCTACAATATTAAAATGATGCCTCGAATATATTCCACTACCATATACCTGGCCAAGATACCCATAATATCTGACAGCCCTTTCTAGCCTATTAGCTCCCTGAGCAGCGGCTGGGCAGGTTGTGTCTAAAAACGAATCTGCGACATTGTCATTTGCGCCAGCAAGGTAAAGTACATTGGATGCCTCTAATCTGCTTTTTAAGGCTACGGCTCCGATGCTGTTTACATAGCTAACACTAGCAAGATTTGATAGTCCATACTTCCAGTCGTTATATGTTGGACAAGTTATGATCCCTGGATCGGTATAGGCCGTGCCATCCCATCTGTGAATATCAGGGTAAGCATACGAGGAAGGATTGCAGCAAAGTATTCTAATCCGATCAGGATCGTTATTCGTCATTGCAAAACGCTGCGCAAATTGTCCGCCTGCAGAATGCCCAACGATGTAAACCAGATTCAAATTAACAAACGTAGCTCTTAAATGAGTTATTAAATCCTCAACTATCTGATGAGAGCTTATGCGGAAAGGTAAAGTGTCTACGCTTCTACCGCCTTGAGGCCACGAGCTACCCCAAGCTAACTGATCGGCTTCTGGTGCTGGAGTTGTACTGGTATCACGTATAAATTGAGGGGCCATCACAATAATATTGCTTGCCCCGCCTGCTAGCGCGTTACCATTAGCAAATGTTGTATTTGCGTTCCTGGTGGCACCATGTATCGCTATGATTGCCTTGGTTATATTGGTATCAGCAACATATACGCTTTGCGACTGAAGCAGGCGCAAGAATAGCGTATCAGCTCCAACGGTTTTATAAAATTTATCTGATTCTGGAATTGGAGTTACAACAGAAGAGCTTGCTGGCTCTGAAGTTACGGATGGCGCTCTATATGAATATCCAGGGAATGCTATTACTGCCGCAGAATAATTTGCGGCTGATCCAGCGGTCCATGTGGCTTCATAACTTCCGACTAAGCTAGTTACCCTATAAGCTGCTGATCCATACGCGCCAGCGGGGCCAGATATTTCCGTCTCAAATCTTAATTTTAAATCAGCCCATCCAGTAACAAGTGAAGTATCTGGTGTCCATGAATAGGTTGTCCAGGTGCCATCAGGAGTACGAGCCACATCGCTAGCAATAAGCTCAGTTCCTTGATACAAATATGCTGTTATTCTTGGAGCGAAACCGGCGCTATCTACAGTTCCATTGTTTGTTCTAGCAATCCTGTATCTAATAGTTTTTATTCCAGCGCCTGGCGTTGGAGGGTCTGTTAGATCAAGCTCTAGAGCGGAAACACTATTGTTTACAGAATACGCAAAATCACTATCATTTGCAGAAACCTCATCAACATCAGCATAGCCTCCAGTCCATCCTTGCTGCAGTATGTTAGCCACTGGCCTTAATAACTGTACGCCGGACAGCACTTGACTATCAAGGAGGTGAGAATGAGATAGGTTATTAGGAGTGATCTGCGTTGACTGAGACAGCAAAACGCCATCAACACCGTGAGCCTGGGAATTATCAGCTACGCTCAAATTGTTTGACTGCACTAAATTAACAGCGCTCATGAATTGCTCTTGTAATAGAGAATTCATCGAAAGAGTGTTTTGTTGTGTTAGGTCTGCTGTTGCTAAGCTATGCGATTGAGCTAGGTTATTTATAATAAGACTTACCGCGCCACCAGCAGACACATAAAATAGATCAACCGGCGTATCGTTAAGATCGAATACAGGAGGGTTTAAATTGCTGAATAAACAACTAACATTTGTCCCATTAGCGCCTGATAGATTTCTCTCATCGTTTAATAGTGGGAAATAACGTACTATTGATTCTGGACGAATGGTATTTGGAATCGCTCCAGCGTGCAAAGCCTCATGCTCAGAGTCTGAAAGACTAACATCCCACATACAAAAATGAGCTAGCATTCCATCCCACACACGCGCCCAATCGCTAGGGCGATTACCAATGTTAGTTGAGGTTGATGTTAGCGTACCCCAAAACGAGGAGGCCCCAACCCTTGTTAAAGACGGTTTTATACCATTTTGGTATATGGTGGGAGCTGTAGCAGAATCCGCCGTGTTTCCTGATATGCTTATAGACGCCCATTGCCTAGCGTCAGGCCTTGTCCAATAATAATATTGAGAGCCTGAGATATTGCCGAAAGCATAGGTATTAGCAACGTTTTGATTATTCGAAATAATGTCATGCACACCGCCCCCACGACCAAAAATCCTACCAAAATTGGCACCGCCTTCTCCATTTCGATAAGACCAGACGAAATAAGTAACATTCGTCGGAATAGTAACGTTGCCAAGATCAATCCTGGCTGCCGCATTGTTGCTAAATGGGCCTAACTCTAACGCCATATTATGCTATATCGTACTTAATGCCGTTAAAACTAAAAGCATCGGTATTGCCAGCGTCTGTTTTAAGAGCAGCTGTCATATTATGAGCAATATATAACCCCCAAAACTTTGGCAGCGTAGGAAGGCCCATTGCGCGAGCAACTGAAAAAGGCTTAACTCTGTAAATTGTGTCGCTGGTGGCGGCTAAAACAGGCGTAAAACTTGCTGGGAATAGTGTTGCTCCTAATGATGTGGCTGTAAATGTTTCAGCGCTATCAGTCCCATCCAATACATCAAGCGCCGTTGTTGCTAGCGATGTATCAGCACCCCAGACGTACACCTTAAGGCCGCCCGTGGTTGCTGGAGTAGTGCCAACAATAAAACTACCCTGTACGATTGCGTCAATGTATTTGTTTGTTGTGTTATCGACCTGTCCAGACTCCCTACCACTCAGATACGATGATGAGCTTGCAAGAGCCGAAAGATTAATTGTTATTGTCGTATTGCTGCTGTAATTAACTGTAGCTGTTGCCATATTTCACCTAAGCAGTAAATCTGCGGGCAATTTCAACTTCTTGTCTTTGTATTTCGCCAACGAATCCCATTACGTCAGCCGTAACAGTACCTGTAGTCGCAGCGCCGGTAGTCAACACTTTTTCGATAAGTCTTGCTTTGCGAGTGCACGCCGTTAAGACATTTACTCCGCTCGCGCCTCCGGAAGTTGTAGACGCGCCACCAGCTCCCGTAGGAAGAGCTATAACCGCATCCCTTAACGCAGCGCGAATATTTGCTTTGGCTGCATTTATAAATCCGTTGGTCACATCAGTAAGCGCCCATAGATTGTCGCGTTTAATTTGCGCTGCTTGCGCCCTTGCTTTCCACACTTCCACATTAAGCTGTGTATCGGTTGGAACTGTATCTGTAGGCGTATACTTATCCCAAGTCACGGCATTAACAATGTCCGTTGCTGATGTTTCAGTATTCCAAACCATAAAATCAGGCGTTGCTATTGCGTTAAGCTTTAGCATAATTTCATAATCGCCGTCCTCATTGTTTGGATAAGCATTGAGCACGACATCATTCAGGATGTAAGTTTTAAGCGTTTGATATTGAGCAACGGTAAGCATTTGTTTCTCCTATAAATTTCTGGCAAGCAATTTAACCAAGCGTTTTAAAAGATTGATTACAGCGGGAAGATCTGTAATATTGTTTGTAAAATAGTTATCGATTTGAGCTGGTGTCATTGAGCGTAAAGCATTTAGCGCGTTGTCATTTTTAACCGCGTTGATCATGTCTGACACTCTCTGAATCTCAACATCGCGAGCAGCTTGAGCGGCCACTTTTTCAGCAGGGCGTGAAAATGTTTGTGTAACTGGGTCATAAACGTCGCCAATATCCGCATTTGTACCATCTACCGCGCCAGGGACATCATCAACAAAATTAACGATTACTCTATTTATTACTTTGTTTTGAGCGTCTAAAACCGCAGCTATTGCCATCTATACAATCCCCCAAAAATGCACCTCACCATCGCCACCTTTTCCGCTTTGGGTGCCGGTTTGCGTTGCGCCACCGCCACCTCCTGGCTGAACTCCATCAGCTCCGCTGGCAGCGCTTGAACTATTCCCTCCATTGCCTCCAAACATGCTATCACCACCAAAACGCGATACTCCAGCCGAGCTGCACGATCCGCCTGCAGCGCCTCCAAATAAAGAATCTGGGCTATTCAGTGATCCATCGCTCGAAGCAGTGCCACCAGAGAATACAGACGCCTTGGGATTGGGTGTGCTTCCAGCATAGAAATAAACCGGATCACCTAGAGATAAAATATCGTTAATAACACTTCCGCCAACGGAGTATGAAGAACTACCGTACGCTGTTAAAATTGTCCCAAACGTAGTGTCTCCCCCAATATTACCGCCAGCAGTAGAGGGAGTAACAATAGCAGCGCCACCAGCTCCTATTGTTACCGTCTGAGAAGTTCCAAAAGCAGAAGCAGGGAAATCAGCCACAACGCAACTTCCTCCGCCTCCACCTATGGCTGCTGTTGCAGCCGAACCAGAACGCCTCCCACTAGAGCCGCCCGACCAGGCCCTTATACCAAATCGAGAGTAGCCAGGAGGTATAGGTAAATTTGGATAGCTTGATGTTATGCGCCTAAAAAATGGATTAATAACTACGCTAAATAGATTAGTGCCATCTGTGAAAATGTCACGACACTCACCAGGAAACATAATAAACGTTGTGCGCCCGTCTATTGTCTGAGCGCCAGAAGGGTCTAGAGTAATGTCACCCGATCCACTGTTTTTGATTCGAACATACCAGCCTGCAGAAAGGTTAACCGCACTATCAAATGTCTGAGTGAATGTGCCAGAAGTAATATTTATAACTTTCCCGCGATCTCCTGACACAAGCAGCGTATTAGATGTCCTAGCTTCATATCTAAGATCAAGCTTAGAGTTATCTGGATTTTGCGATATCGTCCAGCTAGCTAAGCCCACACCAGTGCCGTTTGTCGTCCTGACGTTTACCGTCATGGCACCAGTGCCGCTGTTATAAGCAGTCACATCTCCCAGCATCCAGTTTGCGCCGTTGGCGGTCGATGCTATTTTTACAGTCATACCGATCACATAACTTTTACTAGCCTGCACTGTAAGGTTTACAATTCCAGTGCCGATAGTAAGCGTTGATGTGCTGGTTGAATTTGTTGCGTTAAAATTAAACGCAGCAACGACAGCGTTGGTTTCGTTGATAAACGGATTAAGCGCGTTAAATAAAGAAAACGCTTTTGCATCAAACTGCGCTTGACTGTCTGTTGGCTGTGGGCCGTCAGGTAAATTATTAATTGCCATTAAACCCCCTCTAAATCAAGCCTAAGCTCGATATGGCCAAGACCTTTAGTTTCAAGTATCTGTATCGATGGCGATCGATAAACTCCACGCAAAACAAAAGGATCATAGAAATTAGAATCATCATTTGCCACCCCAGCCCACACAGCAACCTCCGCATCTAGTTGCGAGAGTAATCTATCTATCATTGCAACATCACCACGCGCCGCCGTTATGCTTGCCGATACTTTCTTAGCTGACGTGCGCCGCAGCAGCCTTAAATCACCAAACCGATTACGATCAAACTCAGAAAAACTTTGTCGTGATGCAACGCTAGAGATGCGAGTCGTTCCAAGCACGTAATAGCGACCAAGAATTAAAGCTGCACATTTAGCAGTTGAAACCGAAGAAGATGTAAATGTGATTGTTATGCGCGGATCAGTTACAGCCCCAGGCAAATCAATAAAAAGCAAAGACTGCTTATAGATGTATTCTTCGAAAAAGAATTGATACCAGCCGTATGTGTTCCTAATACGCGTTGTTTCTGTCCTGTTGTAAACAGTAGAAACGCCGTCAGTAATAGATACCGTTACTTGATCGCATTCAAGGCCGTCTAAATAAATACAAGTTATAGGCCTCCCAGGTCTCAATGAAACTGTCATTGGAGATGTTCCGGTTGTCTGGTAGTTGGTCAAATAATCAAACATCTGCCAACGATTGGTTTTCCCCTCATCAAACCAATAGGCGGTTTCGTCCGGATACTTAACCGGAACCTGGTCTAAATTGCTGTTTTGCTTGCTGCTGAATAGATCATGATTTGATCCATACTTAACCTTATCGTCTATTGCGTAAGTGGTGGTTGATCCCCATGCTGGCTCAGACTCCGCTACTGAATGAGACGTTAAAATACTATCTGTAATAGGGTAGGGTATTGCTACAATAAAGCTTTGATCTACTGTCATGCTGTTGTCACCATTGCGCTTCCGCCCCGCGTAACGCTATTCAAAAGAGCCGCCATTTGCTGGCTTGCTGTCTTATTTGCTTTTGTTTCGTCTCTCAGCAACCTCAATTCTTCTAACAAAGACTGAAAATTAAACTGGGATGCAACTTGATTTGTATTCTGATTAATCTCTGGGAATCGAAAGAATCTGTCAATCAAAAATGGATTGTTGTTAGAGACAGAATCGAACTTTTTTCTTATGCTTTTTAGCTTATCTTGAATATCCGGTCCGCCTTCCAATATCGCCAGCAAACCATCTCTTATGAGAATATCCTTTAGCGCCGCATCTCTTTCAAATTGATTTCTAATTAAAGGGTCTGATCCATTAAATGTCACGCCATTATTCCCGCCAGCTCTGCCTAGTATTGCAAATCTTGCTTTTGCAATTTCTCCACCAATTTCAACAAATTGGTTTGCAATAATAGATTCATCTTTCGAGGGTCCTACATTAGCCCCAACACCGAGCGCAGATACCCTTGAGAATTCTAGCTGCAGCCTCGTTTGTAACTCCTGACCGACTAGAATGTCTTTTAGTGTTACAAGCTGGTCTTGCAATGTCTTTATTGTTTCGTCTGTTTTGGATTGGCCAAGCGCTGCTAATTCGTTTATCTTCCGTGCTGTATCAGCTTGATCTTTTGAGAAGTCTTTCCTATTGCTGAATAAATCAGTCCTTTCCTCTTTCAGTAATTCAATGGCATTTCTAAGCTCAGGCGTATCTACCTTTTTAATATCACCAGTAATACGCACTAGCTGAATTGCAGCATCTAGCTGTGCCTTTGAAGCGGTCCTGCTTGTTGTTGAGATATCAGCTACAGACTCTTTTAGTGAATTTATGAAAGAGAATCCAGCTTCTGCCGCTCTAATTTGATCATTAATAAATGATTCGCCCTGCGAGATTGCTTCATTAATCTGCTTAAATCGCAACTCGGCTTGAGCTTCAATTATTTTAAATGCCGACTCTACTGATTGAACTTTTTTATCAATCGATGCTTGAGCTATTGCATCTTTATCTTCACGGGCTAGTCGTTTTTTTGGCGTAACATCAATATCCCTATTTGCAGATTTTCTCGCCAGGTCTAACTGTTGATCTGCAGAATTAATAGCCGCTTGTGCTGTTTCGTCAATCGCACTAGTTACTTTTATAAAAGCTGGAGCAAGGTCTAGCAGCGCCAGCAATGTTTCTTTTGACACGCCGTTGACTTCCCCAAACGACCGCACAACATCTTTAAACTGATCGCGCGTTTTGATACCTGACAACCCAAGCTCTGACAGTCTATTTGCAACCAACTCCATGACGGGAGCAAGCTGCTCACCAGCGGTCAAGAAATTCTCAGCAAAGAATGAAGTTTTGGCCGCCAAAGAATCCATTCCTCCAGCAGCATCAACGAATGCCGTCCTGGCCTCGATTGATACATTCTTTATAAAAGCGTTTGACTCCGCCAGCGAATGCCCAAGATTGGTTGCGGCATCAACTAAAACAGTAAATTCAGAGCCGATTCTTGCTAAAGTTTGAGAAGCAGATTCTCCAGCCTTGCCTAGTCCCTCCAAAGAAGGCATAAGCTCAAGCGCCATTTTGTCAGCAACGCGCCCAATTTCTTCAGCTAATTGCTCATCGGTAAAGCCTTTTCCTTTTTCGGTAGCAATATTGATGCTTGCTGAGAAGTTATCTATTGCAGAAGTAGATAGCCCTAAATCTTTTGCTATGCCACGAAACTGGGTAGATATTCCTTTTATGCTGTTGTCTAAAAACTGCCCGATTTCCTTGGAAGCTTTTGACATTTCAGTAGCAAACTTATCTAATTTGCTTGTGAAATCATCAATAACCTTTCCGGTATCTGTATCGATCTTGACGCGCTCTGTCTTGTCTCCAACTAGCAGGCCGCCTTGCGCTTTGAATTTTGTAGACGTAATGCCCTGAAAATCTTCAGCAGTAAAGTTTCCGACAAGATTTGTTTCTTTCTGCTTGAGTGGACCGCGCCCAAATAGTCCATTTAAAAGCGGAATTATCGGCAAAAGATCACCGATTATTGGAATATTTCCGACAGTATTTAACGCTTTTCCGAAGCCGCCGCCGATCTGTTTATTACCAGCGAATCCTTTAAGGATTGATGTTGATATTGCAGCAACCAGTAGGGGAGCAGATGCCGCAGCAAATGAAGAGCCAAGACTAGCAGCAGCACTTCCACTTAATCCGGTCCCGCCTAAAGCTGTGCCAGCACCACCAATGAAAGCAGTGCCAGCTCCTCCAACGTTAGAAAATGCGCTAAGCTGTCCGCCCAATCCAGCGCCGAATGATTTAAGCGCCGAGCTTCCAAATACATTGCCAAGCGAAGTAAATCCACTGCCAAGAGCAGACGTGAGCGAGCTATTCGCAGCAGAGAAACCGCTCTTTAATGAGTTTGCAATGCCTGACGCGCTAATAGCTGTTAATGCTGTTGATCCGCCTCCGGATGTTGCGCCAACCAATCCGCCTAGCCCTAAGCCTTGGATGGTATTTAAAGCAGCGGCTTCTGCGATCAACCTTCTTATTGCGTTACCAAATCCTTTTACTAATCCCTCTAAACCATCATCAAATGGATCAAAAAAGAAATCAGCAAAAGCGCTTTGCACATTACGCGCAGCCTGGATAGCAAATTGAGACATATCATCAAACGATGATTTGGCAGCAACCCCAATTTCTTTTACTGATTTGGAAGCGCCTTCCGTGCTTTCATTAAGCTTAGCAACGGCTTTTTCATAGTCGGTATTCGCGCCAGCTACAGCTTTATTGAATATCTCCTGCTCGATAGCCCCAGCCTGTAGAAGATCAACATATCGTTTAATCTGATTATTGCGTCTTATCCACGGGTCTAGATCTTCAGTTAGGCGCTGACCTTCACTGAATAATGCTTGTGTTTTTCTTTGCTCTTCAGCTAATCGCCTTTGCTCATCGCTTAAGCCTTTGATGCTACGTCCTGCAGATTTAGCAGCATTAGCAGAATTGCTAGTCGAAGCCGTGAATTTCTTTGTGCCCTCATCGCTTGCTTTTAATGCACGATCAAGGTTTGTTTGCTTATCTATTAATGCTTGTAATTCTTTTGTTGATTCTTTTAGCTGTACTTTTAAAAACTCAATCTTGCTATCGTCTTTAAATATATCGCCAAACGCGCCAGGCTTAAGCTCTGACTGAAGCTGTCTGTTAATATCGAGTACTTCTTTGCGTTTCTTGCCGATATCATCAAGCCCAGCAGTGCCCGCAAAAACTTCTTTAAGCCCTCGCCATATTCCGATTAATACATTACCTTCTCTCTGAGCATCGACAACTCGATCAGTAAAGCCTGCAAGCGCTGGCAATATTTGATTAGCTATTGATATTCCAAGTGTAGCAGCGCCCTTAGCTAGACGGTCAAGATTATCGTTAAAACGCTCAGATGCAGCAGCAGATTCTGCTGTTACGGGGTTAAGTCGTTTACCTTCCTCTACAAGCTCCCTAAATCCAGCAGATCCGTTTTGAAGCAGAGGCACAAGCTCCGCCATACGATCACCAAGGATCGAAGTGAGAGCAATAGCTCGATCTTCTTTTGAATATTTTTGCAGTGCGTCAGCAAGCGCTAATAGCTGATCCTCTGGTGTGGAATCTTTTAGCTTCTGATAAGCAATGCCGAGGTTGTTTAATGAATCAATTGCTGATTTATTTCCAGCGTTTGCGTCAGCTATTAAAGTACTGAATTGCCTAGCAGCCTTTCCAACTTTTTCAATTTCAGCGCCTGATTGCTCAGCAGCAAATTTAATGCCGCTTAAAGATTCAATCGCTAGCCCAGTGCGCTCTGATAGCTTCTTTAATTCGTCTTGGGAATCAATAACAGACTTTGTCATCGACGCCAGCCCAACTATAGCGCCAGTAGCGCCAATAGCTGAAAGCGAAGCGGTGACTTTTAACGCGGTGCCAGCAAGGCCAGAGAGCTTATCCTGGACAGAAGAGATAGCCGATCCAGTAAGGTCTTTGCCAACAATTTCAACTATTGTTTTGGACATTATGGAGCAGCTTTTTTAAGTTTATAACCTCTAGAATTTGATCAATGACAACTTCATAGTTGCCAACATCTAAGTATTGCAGGACTGGCTCAACTTGCACCCAGTCCAGTCGGCCTTCCATGAGGTTTAAGGCCGTTATTGCGTTGAAATTTTCTTCTGCTAAATCTACTGGCTTGGCTCCAGAGAATTGCCGCTTAATCTCTGTATAGTCAAACCAGTCCATTAGTTTTTTTTGAGCGATTCCTTTGTTTCTAAGTAACCGTTCAAAGCGTTGACTAATGCATCTCTAATTTTTTCTGCGGCGACCGGCGAATCAACTATATACTCAGCAAACAACTCAGAATCAAAAGGTACGGAATCTTTTGACCCATCAGGAAACAAGTCTTTTTCTGTGACTTCCCAGTCGTTGATATACTTACGCGCGATCTCATAAGAGTTTGCGTTAGCGTTGTACAGCTTTCCAAACTCTTCTAGGGTAGGCCGCCTGCCGAAAAATTTTATTTTCCCGACTTCCACAACAACCTTTCGTGACTCTCTCATCTTTTCAGCTAAGCTCATTCTCGCCCCTTATTGCAACTCAGTTGCATTAACTAGCAAACCATTGAGGAGCGCCGGTTACTGTGACAGACACTTGAGATGTCGCCACCGCACCAGCAGACCCATCAATACCCGTACCGCCAGCAACCTCACCATTGAATATCATGACATTGCCATTACGCACCGTTACTCTGAATGCTCTATCGCCGCCAGAAGCGCGCGCAGCACGCACAGCAACCATATGAGATGCCATAGGATCAGAATAAACAGTTAACGTAAGGGAGATAGCATCCTCAAATCCTGCGATCTCTTTCTTTGTAAGATCAGAAATCGCGGTCACGTCTGTTTTATTAAGGTTTCCATCTGGCATCGAAAACTGTTGAATATTGTCAAAAGATACCCAGGTGGCTACTTTGTTGGCAGTCCCGCCAGAGGTGTAGGTAGAGAATCCAGTTGAATCCAGCCCCTCAGCAACAAATGAAACGGTTGTCGTAACAGACTTAACTCTCACAGCCTTTTTATTGATCTCAGTCATGCCAGCAACATTATCAATAACGATAATGTCACCAATAGAAAAATCATGAGTGGCAGTGACGACAGCCTCGGACGCCTTTGATATGGCGGTGATTGTCTTGTTTGTGCCTAAAGTGTTTTCCATCTCAACCTTAGTGCCGGTCAGCGTAAAAGCCATTTTTTATACTCCTAGTAAATAACCTTTTCAGGGTCTGTAACATCCAAAATTCGCGCCACGTACTGCAATGTGGCTACCGCTATCGGCTGCTCGCCCTCGCCGAAAAAATCTAAAGTCGTAGAATTAAGCTGCAATTCATCCGCGCCTAAGTTGTTTTCACTTAAAGCATTTTCAATCTTGACGCTATGCTCATCGAGTAAGTCATCAACATTGAATAACGCCTTCTCAAAAATTCTTAAATTTAAAGCTATGTCACGCGAATAATTTCCTAATGCCTGGTATTGCGCTTGATCCGTGTCGGTTGTTATAACCACACAAGGCAAGTCATTAGGACTGACCTGCTTAGTCCTGTTTACAAAAACAGGCCTTTGTATAGCCTGCTCAATTACCTGTTTTGCTCTATCTCTTAGCTGCTTTCTTATGTGCGCCATTCAACATGTAGCTCTAAGATTGTCATTCCAGCACCATCCGGCTTGATTCCGACGACTCTGTATTTGCTGCCATCTAAGCCGTAAACTTCCATGTCGTGCTCAACATCAACCAGATCAGAAGACTTTGCTACGAAGGCCGGATTTGAACTTTCAACAAACCCGACCTCGTCATAATCATTTAAAAATATGCCGTCTACTTCTTTGTCATAAACCTTGATAGTTTTGTTAGCAAGGTCCGCAACAACCGCTTGATTTACTTCAGACTCAAACGAAGCGAACGGTGTTGCCATTAAGCAGCGACAGCCGTATAACAACCGATCTTCATCATGACCGTTGAGCTTGGATTAGCCGCCGCACTGGTTGCAATCCCTACGCATTGCTGAGCAGTACTTGTCTTATTAACAACCTTGTTTGTTGCGTCCCAGAAGAGCCGATCGCCGACTGCAATAGCCAAAGCGCTTGTCTTTGCGATCTCGACTTCACCCTCAGTAACAAAAGCACCAACTTCGCCGTTTTTAACATCTTCAGCAGCAACGCCAAATAAGCTAGTCCCGAATAAGTAACCAACTCCAGCCGCGACATCAGCGCCAGGAGCAAGACTTAGAACGTCACCTGATCTAACAATATTTTTCATTCCATTGTCCTTCTAAATGCAACACAGTTGCGTTAGTAGTTAAAATTAAGCGCCTACGTTTTTATATAAGCCGCGATGATCAATGGCTTTCGCAGCAAAATCTAAACGTGCTTTAATCTTCATTCCATCCATTTCAAAGCCTTGCATGGTCTCTATGAATACGCCGTTTTGTCCTTCCAAGTAGCAATACTCAATTGTGTCGATCATTGAGCTATCAGCCGCCAAATACCAAGCGGTTGCGCTGTTATCATCCAGGCGAGCCTCAGCGATAACTTCTAAAGAGCCTGCAAAAGGATTAATAGAAGATGATTGGCCAGCAACATAGCTTTGACTTACGAATTGAGCCGCGATGGTTTCTTTTGCAGCGGGGACAATCAAGAATCGAGGTTTAATATTCAAGACCACGCCTTGCGGTGATTTTTGCTTACGCATCAATGTGCGAGCAACGCCTAAAGATGCTACTGAAATATCTGTACCAGTGCCGGTTAAATTGTTGTGATTTGCGTGGAATAGAGCCACGCTGTCAGACAATGCCGCGTTAGTGGTTAATATTCCATAAACCGTATCGCTTTCTAATGCAGCAGCAGACATTGCAAATGCTGCGGGAAGTCTAGTAAACGCGCTCAGATCATCATTAATAATTGCCTGGCGTGTTATGCCAATGATCTTCCCGTAAGTTGCTAATTGGTAAGTTTCTTTACCGTCAGTAACGGCGCCTTGTTTGAATTCACCGTTTTCAGTAACTTTTTCAAGCATTGGCGCATCAGATAACATTGCGCGCGTAATTGTCCGGAAATCTGGATTTGTTGTCTGTCTAGCCCATGCCGTGAATGTACGAGGTGCCATCTCATAAGCCTGGCGTAAGGATTTGTTAGCAACGTTAGCTAGTACGTTAGGCAGATCTGATGTGCCTTCGAACGCACGGGTAGCAATTTGGAAGCGATCCATTCCGGTTGAGGAAATACCACGAGCTTTAAGAGATTCGCGTGAAAGCTCAAGCATAGTCAGGCCAGCATATTGTCTTGCGCCATCTGACAGCTTAACGCTAGGGTCAGCGCGATGCATAACGGCCTCTGTCATTAACTCGCGTCTCGTTTCAGTCTCATCGCGTACTGTAAAAATATCAGCACGGCTTGATATTTTGTTTTCTTCCGTCCTAGACGCAAGCTTGTTAATAATCTCTTTACAGGCTTCTTCTACAGCGAGTCCGCGCTCAATTAATTCGTCTACCTCGCCTTCTGGCAACTTAACGCCGCGAGCATATTTTTTAATGTCTGCAACACGTTTACGCTCAGCTTCCAGTGCTTCAGATTGAACCTTTTGAATATCGATTACTTCCGCAGCGCGCACCTCATCCTGCTTTACTTCAGGAGCAATAATTTCTTCTTTCATTTCGACCTCTTTAGTGATTGATCTGCCTATTCCAACTGTTGCGTCTGCCGGTATGTCACAAAGCGTGACTTCCATAGGAAGCCAATTTGTCACCCTGTATTCGTCCGGTGAATCTGCATTACGCTTGGTTATTGATCTTTCTTGGATTTTGTAGCCAACACTTACATTGGCAATAATGCCGTCTTGTATGTCCTGGATGATTGACTTCATGCCATCCCGACGAGATAGCTTTACCTCAACGTACCCGCGACCGTTTTCAATCCACGCTCTTTGAGTGATGCCGATCGATGCATATGGAGCATCTTCAGTACGTCCCGATCCGTGATTTAACAAAACAGGAGCGCCAGAATTAAGGCGAGAAAGATCCACTTCTTCAGATTTGTGCCCTAATACTTCGACCCACGGCTCTCCGTCAAAATATCCAGAGCGAACGTAAGGCTCTTCAGAAGAGAATGGGAACTCTAAAACAAGATTTTCTGATGACGCATCTTCACTAGCGCGTTTTGTAATGGCTAGATTAATGCTTCTATTGAATAAATCTGAGGACATATATCCATAACCAATATTGATTATGGATATTTAATACGATTGGGGTTTTAATTTAACCCCCGAAAATGAGAAAATTACATCAGATTAAATACATAGCTTTATCTAATAGGCTCGTTTCCTGCTTTCATAAGCTCAATAATTGATGGATATTGAAGCCCATATTTATTAAACAGCTCCTTATCTTTTGAAATCTCTTCCACTAAAGACTCAGGCATAAACCCTCTTTGCCTTGCTGCCTCAGAAAATGACTTTAGATATAATGCAATTTCCATTTCTTCGCCTTTTATATCTTTTGCCGGGTCAACCCAATCCCATTTTGGAGTTGTCCATTCAACTTGCAAGTCTTCCTTAACGCGATTGGAGAGGGCTGCAAGGCTTAACCATTTATCCATGACGCGCTCGCAAACCATCGGAATAAATGTCAAATATTGGAATTGTTGGATTTCTCGCCTAAAATCTAATGTGCCAGCGCGTATAGAAGAATAGTTAACTTGAGATAGATCGCCAGTCATTTGTTCGTAAGTAACACCAATGCCAGCAGCTATAGCGTGCAGCCTGGTATTAATATATTCAGCGTAACCCGTTGATGCTGGCGGGTTATTGAATGTGATATCTTCTCCAGTATTTAAGTACTGGACTTGCCCTGGAGCAAGCTCTTCGATTGTCCTGCTATTTTCTGTGCTCTGAGAGCCGATAGAAACGTTATCATCATCCGATTTAACGACCGCCATGATACAAGCCTCAGCGGCTTTCCTTACCAGCGTCGCTTCTTCATACTCGTCTAAATCATTTTGAGCAATCATACAGGGAGCGAATATCGGCACGCCACGAGACTGCCCAGGCCTAAGTTTCTCGTAGACGTGAATGATATCATCAGCGCTTATTCTGCTTGATTTGATCCCGTTTAGCTTTGGAGACGATTCACCAGGGTGCTGAGAATACAGCCAATAAGCAACGCGTTTGCCAATTGCATCGTATTCTATACCGTACTGTATATAGCCGCCGTTATTCAAATTCTCGAATTTAGTCGAGTCAATATAATCCGCCTCCAATACTTGCAGCTGCAACGGCACACTCAAGTCATCTTCAGCCTTTCTGTGTATAAAACGGACTAAACATTCGCCAGATTCCCGTATTGCTCTGGTTATTATACTTTGCAGCCCATAAAAATCATGCTGCCCGTCAGCGTCACATTCTTTTATCCAGACTCTCCATAATTTTGCTAGTCTTTTGTCTGATATACTTGGAACAATACCAGTGCCGATAGAATAAAAAACAAGCACTCTAAGAGCCTTTGAAGCGTATGGGTTATTACGAACTAACTCTCTTGATCTGTCTCTTAGCTTAACCAGTCCAGGCGCTATTTCAGCATTTGCGGAAGTGCTTCCGGTTGTCCAGCCAGCATTTCTTCTTCCGGTTTTTGCGCCGTCATAACCGCGCTTTGTCATTAAATCAATAGCGCGCCTAGCTCGCATACGGTTAAGCTTAGCAACAGGATTAAAAACGCCTACAAAATCGTCAATAATAGTCATTAGTCCATTACCCTCTTAACATAAGTTACTCGCTTGGATTTCTGTATAGCTCCCGACTGCATAAGCTCTTGTCTTATAAGATCCCTAGCAGACTTCAAATCTGACATTGATCGATAGACAACCTCGCGACCATTGAATGCTACCTTTAACTTCCCGCTTGCAATCGCGTTATCAATTGCGTTTAATTGCTCAACAGTGAATGCCATTATCTGCCCCTATGCTTTTTAAATAATCTGTAGACATTAGATATGCTATACCCTGAAACTTTTGCAGCCTGATAAGCGCTTCCGGTTTTCATAAACGTATTTAGTGCCATAGTTTTTAGCTGAGGCGATCTTTTAGCAACCCACTGCTCCGACCCGCCGTATTCACGCCGTACTATAGTATCAATTGAAAATATAGACTGCTCAGGCACACCTTCTTTAATGAGAAGCTCACCAACACGCTCTAAAATATCCATTATCTAAATCCTCTAAAACGCCCTGAAAATCTGTTTTTGAATGAAGAAAATCTCTTATCTTTTTCAACATCTTCCCGAGGTCTTACATTTTCTTTATGCAACTGAGTTGCATTTGGAGTTAAATTTTTTTTTGGTATTTCATTATTAATAGAGTACTCGAGGCGATCCCAGTCTTTATCTGTATATCTGTCAGCCCTTACGCGCTGATGATGCAACGCAGCATAAGAATAGACTAGGGTATCCAACGGCTCGTTTCTAATTCCTGGCTTTGGAACATACTTTCTTTTTTGTCTGTCCCATGTTTCAGAAAGCAGTCCAGCAAAATAAAAATCATCTAACTGATCGCTGAAATGAAGCATGCGATCATTAATATCTTTATGCGCGTCATTCTTTAATCTAGAGTAAATCACATGCTTAATTTCGATTGTACCCACAGAATGCAGCGTTATACCTTTCTTGTCATGCTGGCCTTTCCATGTAACATCTTGCAAAGACCCTTTACTTAAAGGCCTTGCGTTATACTTTGCAGCACCAAACACAGCAATTGGATTATTGATTCGTTTTGATCTTACAAAGTTTTTAACAGCTTCTCCTCGATGGCCGCCAGTATCAATTGCTGTTGCAACAATAGGAAGCTCACGACCGGAATCATGCAATATCCTGGTGTTTATTAACGAGGTTAAATCATCCCATACCTGATCCTCTGCAGGGTCTCCCATTATTTCTATATAATCCAGCACCCATGCTTTCAAACCTTTTCCATATCCAACTATCTGGACAGCTAAACGGTTATCTTGAGTATCAACCCCAGCCGTAATAAGCAGCACGCCATCGGGCGCAACCCTTAACTTATAACCCTCGGCCCTTGATCTAACCTCATCAAATACAGCAACCTCGTTTTTACGCTCCCAGCTTCTTGCAAGCCTGGTGTTGTGAAAAACGATCATTTGATTTTCTAAACCTTTGTCATATAGCTCTTGGGCACTTTGCCATTCATCATGTAAGTCTGACCAGCTAAGCCATCCGTACGGCTGGTACATTGCAGATAGTAGAAAACTTTCCGTCTTTGATTCAACTTTAGGCTCTGACCACAACCCGCTTTGAAACATTTTCTTTTTGTCTGCATCTCGATGTAATCCCCCACACTGCTCACAAGGATATAAAGCTTCGCCACTTTCAGCCAAAAATAGTTTCTCAAATACAAGCTCTTGAGAATGGCCGCAATGAATACATTCAGCCAACGCTACGCGCTGCGTACCTTCCAGATATAACGATTCAATCCTGCTTTCATTTTTGATAGTAGGGCTGGAATAATAATAAGATTTCGCGTTACTGGAGAATGTTGTTTGTCTTGCTTCTGCCAACTTTACCGGATCACCCTCGCCATCAACCGAAGATTCGGCACGGTCTATTTCATCAAAAGACACATAGCGAGCAGGGACCTCAGCAAGGTTTGCAGCACTGCCAGCCGTGGCAATGTACAACGTGCCGCCTTGAAATACTTTTATGTCTTGTGAATTGGTGGATAAACGACTGCCTGGAGGGGAAACCCTTGGCTTAACAACGTCAACAGACTCTATAACTCTATCGATACGCTGCACAATACGCTTATGTAGCTTGCCGGTTGGCATTAACCAAACAAAATTACCAGGGTGTTGGTGTACGATATAGCAAAACCAATTAAGAGCAACTTGGGTTTTTAGCATTTGGGAGGCAGACATTAACACAACGCGCCTGCATGGATGACGATCAGACAAGCATTGCATGATTAATCTAGCATGTGGCGTCCTGTCTAGCCGATATTTTCCGTATTCTTTAGCGCCGGTTGACCTTGGTATTACCATGTATTCTTCTGACCACTCATCGAGAGGTAAAGAAGGGTCAGGCATAAGGCCTTCACGCAGCGCATTTAAAAACGTATTTCGCCCGTCGTAAGAGTTAACAGTAGACTGTCTTGATATCTTAGTTACAAGGCGCATGAGTCAATAAACTCTTTTAATGCTGCATCAATCTCATCTTTGAGATACATCTCAATCTTTGATGTGTCGTCAATGTTTACAAGATTGGGAGCTGATTGTTTACATAATGAGTGCAGGTTGTCACGCAATTTTCTGCCGGCTTCGAATGCTGATTTATGCACATCATCTCTTACAACAAGGTTCCCAACGGCAGCGTCGTATTCTAGCTTTGCCTGCATTGCAAGATATTTCTCTTTAACCAGCCTTGCTTTTGTTAAGGCACCGTATTCAGTCTTTATGCTTGACTGCCCGCCTTGATTTGTCTCTATAAAATCAAATTCTTTAGCGTTTTTATTTTTAGATGTTGCGCCTATGTTCGCTGCACTCTCATCAAAATTGATTGTGCCGTCAGAATTGAAAACCAATCGACCAGCATTTTTAAGCTGCGTTACAGCAGCTCTGCTATATCCATATTTTTTAGCAAACTCGGCTTGTGTTCCTCTGCTCATTTAATATATGAATTAAATGTTTGACCAGAACTTTCTAATATTGCACTATCACCAACATATTCTTGCCAACGTTTTATAATAACATCACAATAAACAGGTGAAATTTCCATTATCATGGATTTTCTTTTGTTAATTTCTGAAGCAATAAGAGTCGTTCCGGAGCCTCCAAATAAATCTACCACCAACTCCCCGCTTTTTGTGCTATTTTTTATTAAATACTCAAATAATTCAACCGGCTTCATTGTCGGATGAGTCCCATTTCTTGCCGGTTTTTCAAAATCAAGAACAGTGACTTGCTTTCTGTCTGAATTCCAGAAGTGAGAGTCTCCATCTTTCCACCCGTACAAACAAGGCTCGTGCTTCCAGTGATAGTCACTGCGACCCATAACCATGCAGCTTTTGTTCCATATCAAGCACTGCCTAAGACGAAACCCAGCGTCCTGCAATGCGAGCCTAAAATAAAGCCCATTCACGTCTGAATGCCAAATGTAGAAAGCTGCACCGCTCCGCATAAATGTCCACGCGCAAACAAAAGCGTCAGCTAAAAATTTTCTAAAATCATCGTTGCCCATAGAATCATTCTCTATTTTCAATCCGTCTTTGCCAGAATAATCCACATTATAAGGAGGGTCAGTTAAAAAAAGATCAGCCATTTCTCCATTCATCAAAACCCCAACATCATCAACACTCGTTCCATCACCACACATAAGGCGATGTTCACCCATAATCCACACATCACCTGGTTTAGTAATAGGATCTTCTGGCACTTCTGGAACAGAGTCCTTATCGGCCAACCCATGACTGGCCTCTTCTTCCTCACCAAGCAGACTATCTATTTCTTCATCAGAGAACCCGATAAGATCAATATCAAAATCATCAGCAATTAAATGCTCAATCTCATTTTTTAATAATTCCTCATCCCACCCAGCATTTAATGCTATTTTGTTGTCTGCAATTATATAAGCTTTTTTTTGAATTTCTGTTAGATGGCTTAACTTTATAGACGGAACTTTATTAATCCCTAATTTCCTAGCAGCTAGCACTCTTCCGTGACCAGCAATAATTCCATTGTCTTCGTCAATCAGCACCGGATTGGTAAAGCCAAACTCTTTAATACTTGACGCAATCTGCAAAATCTGACTTTCGTCATGCGTACGGCTGTTATTGCAATACGGTATTAACTCATCTATAGATTTATCAATTATTTGCATATGTTAAGTATTTTCAATTATGGATTTCTAGCAAAAAATTGGGGCCTTCATTCCC
>CAYYQK010000007.1:0-6767 GCA_964473815.1 uncultured Candidatus Saccharibacteria bacterium
CTCGGGTTTTGTACACACCGCCCGTCAAGCCATGGAAGCGGGAAGCGGATGAAGCCTCTATTTAGTTAGGGTCCAATCCGATGCTCGTAACTGGGGCTAAGTTGATAACACGGCTTAGCTTGCAAGTAATTGCAATAACAATAAACTAACTGTATCGGTGAACTCCTTACATCTTCCAATCCCAGTAAGGACAATACCGAGGGAAGTCTGGTTAGAATATGGGAGCCACTCAATCATCTTACAAACTGAAGTCTTTCTTAATGACTCCTGATGAATTAATTTTCATTCAGGCTTGTTTATTAGGAGATGGTACTTTATCTCAATCAGGTAAATATCATAGGCTGAGAATTGCTCACAAACTTGCACATAGCGAATATGTACAATGGAAATTTTCTCAGATTAAAAGATTATGTGTTTCTAATCCTGCTGTTGATAAAACGAACAATTCGTTACGTTTTGGTACAGTTGGTCATCCAGAAATTACATCTTTATACAAACTATGGTATAAGCCGATAAAAGAAGTACCTAGAAGTTTTTACCTAACAGCGAAAACTTTAGCAATTTGGTTTATGGATGATGGTGGAAAAATTCATAAAACTGTGAGCTTTTCAGTTCATAATTTTAGTGAGAATAGTATAAATTTTCTTCGGAAATTATTATCAGAATTGGATATACAAACAACAATACAATCTGATGCTAAAGGCAAAAGATTATATGTTAAACAATCTAGTTACCCTATATTTAAAGAATTTGTTAAACCGTATATTGTAAAATGTATGACATACAAATTACCATGACCCCGTAGAGACTACACGTTGGCTCCTAAGAAATTAGGATGAAGATATAGTCCGACACTCTCAGTAATGGGAGATTACAGTGATGCGTAACAAGGCATCGGTAGCGGAAGCTGTCGATGGATCACCTCCTTTCTAAGGAATATAATTTCATGCTCTGTCGCTTTTCGAAGCGCAAGTATGACATTCTGATGGTCGTCGTTAATTTTTTCGAAAATTAGCGCACTAATTGTTGACAATATAATTGACTCGTAGTTGGTGTAGAACATTTCAATCGCTATATAGTTGTTAAAATATTGATAAATTTTAAACACCCGAAAAGGTGTTTTTTGTTATACTAAAACCATGAAATGATTGAAATGGGACGAAGGTCGCCAAATCTCCGGTTATTTTAAATGGCGCATTACCCAATGGACCACGGTATTATTTTCGATGCTTATATACTTATATATAGATGGATCTTTTATTGATCCATACAGTGATCTAGTCGCCGGAAGAAAACATTACAGAATAAATATTATATTTAGGCAATGTAAGCTTGGCGGGATATTCCGTTGTGAGCAACCAATTTTGTTAGTCGAAGAATAAATTTTTTTCAATCTGACAGCATTCACTCAGTTAGTAAAATTGAAAATGGTACGCGCTACGTATTATCAAATGGATTTTTAATTTAAGAATTTATGAAAATATTTTGTGTGTATGCAAAAGTTGAGTTGACTGACAAGCCGGAATGGCTTGATGCTTTTCGTGCTAAATATGACCAGCCATACGAGTATCATATTACTTTAAAGCAACCTTGTAATATTGCTGAAGATAAAATAGATGAAGCGAAACAGATTCTTCAAGAGTTTTTGCAAGATAATAAATTTGGCACAATAAGATTAACCTTAGATAACTTATTTATTGATCGATCGCCAAGCGGTATGTGCATCATGTTTAAATCGGAGAATGATCGAATTAAAAAATTGCAGCATGGGATTATTCAAAGCCTGAAAACTTTTAGTGATTACTTTATACCAGAATATGAGCAATTCGAAAGTAATTTTATTCCCCACATTACCATAGCTCGAGAAATGGATGAGGAAACCTTGGAGAAGGCCCTTAGTGAATTACCGAATGATTACAAATGCGAAGGAGAAATTTCAGAACTTGTGTTAGTATCAGTGTCGAAGAAGACCGCAGAGCAAGTTAATGAACCTGATAATCAAACAATTTATAAACTTAACTAACCAAAGCCCGAAAGGGCTTTTAAATTACACTCACATGTACAAAAAACTTGATTTTTACTCTTATTCGTGCTATAATTACTTCAGAAGGTTCGAGAAATTTGAATAAAACTTCCACGAAACAAAAACAAAATTTAATTACCGACGATTAATTCATGCAAAAAGTATGAATTAAGGTTTAATTTATTTGCCATATTAATAAATAAACCCATATTGGTCGCTTTACAGAGCACTTTCGTCTTCGGTAACAAGTTAAATAAAAAACAACAAAATAAAAACAAAAATAAAAAAACCGACCATGAAAAACATCACAAAAATTCTAGGTTTCTCAACATTTGCAATCATCCTTTGCGCAGCAGGGGTGTTTGGGAGCACAAATTCTACTCAAGCCCATGGTAACACCGATGGGCATGTTGTTACTACAAATGTAGTGAACAAAAAACTCCGTACTGATATAGACAAAGCAAATAAAGATTTGAATGCAGATTTGGCCAGTTATACCAAAGCACAGAATAAAAGTGCGGCTCTATCAAAATTAGTAGCAACAGCCAAGTCTCGTAAGGCTAAGATGCTTGAACAAGCGCGCACTAACCCTAAGGATTTTTTGACTGAACTTGTCCCAGCATCAACCTACAATAAACTTCCTAAAGAAGTGCAGGATCAAACTGAAAAAGGCATTAAAGTAAGAGGCAGATTAAAGGTTTATCACTTTGAAGGTCTTGATGGGAAAGCTTTACCTAATAGGTATGAAATCAAGGAAGAAAATACAAATAAAGTATATGACTTACATTTCGCTTCAGGTGAGATCCCGTTAGAGCAAAATGGCACAATGGTCGTTGCCAATGCTGTTGCTTTGGATTCTAGTTTGATTGTCTCCAGTGCTGAGAACCAAGCATTGGGCACTGGTATTACCTACGAACAATCAGTTCCAAATATTGGATCAACAACAGGACCACAAAAATTTTTGGTTATGTTGGTAGGCTTGACTGATACTCCGCAAAACAGACCGTACACTCAATCGGAAATGAACAATCTCTTTTTCGGTCCTACAAATTCAGTGACGAGTTATTACAATGAATCCTCGTATGGTCAGGTTAGTGTGGTCGGTGATGTTACACCTTGGTTGGATATTCCTTATGCTACACAAGATTGTGTGAACGCTACAACTACCACAGCAGCAATAAGTGCTGCCGCTGCTGCAGGATATAATTTAAATAATTATTCACGCTATATTTTTGTTTTTCCATTAATTTCAGATGGTACCTGCCCAGTTGCCGGGGGTGCGTCCGGTAACACTATATTGCTTAATTCTGTTGTTTACAATAACTCACATAGTTCCTTTTTAGCAATGGCCGCACATGAAGTCGGCCATTCATTTGACATTGATGTTTTAGGTCATTCAAGCACTTTGACTTGTGGTTCAAAAGTAATCGACCTAATTAGTAACTGTTCGATAAGGGAGTATGGAGATTTTACCGATGTAATGGGTAATAATAATTATGGCATTTTCCCATTCACCGCAGCTCACCGTGCTCAACTGAATTGGATTCCTTCATCTCGAATTCTTACAGTTACCACAAGTGGAACATACACTATAAACCCAGTAGAAAATCAAACAGGAATCCAACTTCTCCAAATTTCAAAACCGGAGTTAAATGGTAGTTATTATTTTGAGTACCGCCAACCATTAAATTCTGACAGCACATTGCCTTCAGGAATTTACAATGGTGCAGGTATCATGGTGGGTCCTACAAATGGTAATGGGGTCAGCAGATTAGATATGACTCCTGGAGACACCGATTCTTACACCGGTGGTAATGACTATAAAAATTCCACAATGAAAGACAATGATGTCTTTACTGATACTGTGCTAGGTATTACTGTAAAGCAGCTTAGTCATAATTCGGCCGGGGTTACATTACAAGTTACATTTACCAGTAGTGCGTGTAAGGTTAATCCGACCGTGACCGCATCTCCGTCTACTCAAGACGGCTCAATTAGCCAGTATTTAACTTACAATGTTACTGTAAAAAATAATGACAATTCAGGTTGCTTGCCCGCTAACTTTAATTTAGATGTAAACGATGTAGGCATTCAAAAAGGTTTGAAGATAGAGTCAGTGGTTCAAACTGGAGTTCTTCAACCTGGGGCAAGTCAAACGCAAGTCGTAAGAGTTGCGGCAACAAGTTCGACCAACACCGGTAATTTGAACTTTGCGTTCACCGCAAAAGATCTTGTCGACCCTTCCCATACAGCTAGTAGCTCTCAAGTTACTTATAACGTAATTGCGAATTGTGTACGCAGCCGCCCTACTATTACTATTGCAAACCCTGCATTATCGGGTAATAGAGGAGATAAAGTAACTTACAATGTGACTGTCAAAAATAATGATTATAATTGCCCATCTTCTATATTTAAAGTTTACGGCTACGGTGGTGGGCAGACTTGGGTATACAGCGATCCGTCTTATGCGCAATTAGCCTCAGGAGCTTCTGCAACTGTTCAGGTCAGCGCAACCTCACCAATGGACGCGGTGGCTACTACAAATTTAGGAATAAATGCTGTAGACTCTGATGTTACACTTCATACGGTGACAACTACAGTTACTTATACAATAACAGGTTTACCTTGTACTCGCGCACCTTCAACCATGACTATCGCGAATGCAAATCAAACGGGTTTCGCTGGTCAACCTTTGACCTATGCCGTTACTGTTTCAAACCATGATTCAGTTGGTTGTGAGCCAGTGCGTCAAAAATTTGAAATTGTTGGTTTATCAGGTGGTTTAACTGCTCCATATCTAGGTTTTGATACCGCTTTAACTTCCGGGACAAGTTTTACTGCGCAGCAAACAGTATACTCCTCAACTTCTTCGGCAAACCAAACTTACCCTTTCACTATCTATTTAACTGATGCCGCAAGTGGTACTCGAATTACAAGCGTACAAGCATCGTTTACAGTAGTAGGCGGCGTAAATACTTGTGTAAGAACAGCACCTACAGTTACTCTAAACTCACCTGCCCAAACGGGAGTTGCTGGTAGTCAACAAAGCTACACCGGAACTATAGTAAATAAAGATAGTAATAGCTGTGCTTCATCTGTTTTCAACCTTTCTGTTAGTGCACCAACTGGCTTTAATTCCAATGTAACCCCTTCAACCATAACCATGGCGTCTGGCGGTACATCCACATTTACAGCAACTGTTACTTCGCCGTCTTCTGCCTCTAACGGTCCAAATTCTTTTACCGTAATTGCTAATGATTTGAGTATCAACGGGCATTCCGGTTCCGCCTCAGGAACTTACACAGTTAGTAACCCTGTTTGTACTAGAGTAGCGCCGACTATGACTTTAACACCGAGCATAAATACAGGATTGTCTGGCACACCACTTACATATACTGCAAATGTTTACAATAATGATAATCAAAATTGTGCCAGCTCCAACTTTAATGTAACAGTATCTGTTCCAGCTGGTGTTACAAGCACTGTTGATGTCCCTTCATTCTCACTTGCACCCGGTAACTTTAAAACAGTAACAGTTACTATTGTTCCAAAAACTACAGATCAACTTACAGTAACTGCTACTGATGCCGCTACGCCAAACCATAATGCATCAGCTACTGCAGACTTTGCCGTGTACATTCCAACATGTGTTCGAAAAGCTCCATTAATCACATTGTCGCCAGGATCACAAACTAGCCCAGCTGGCGCTGCACTATTATATACCGCAACTATTTACAATAACGACGGGGATACTTGTGCAAATACAACCTTTAATATTTCCACAAATCTACCAACAGGATTCACTTCTTCTGCAAGCTTAACTTCTTTCTCACTCGCACCGGGCAACTTCCGAATAGTTAGCATTTCGGTAATTTCTCCTTCAACTGCTTCCAATGGAGACAACTCATTTACGGTTACTGCTTCTGACAACAACCTTGCAAATCATTCTGATTCCGCAAACAGCATTTACAAAGTCAGCAACCCAGTCCCTACCTGTACACGTAATGCTCCAACAGTATCTGTTAGTCCATCAACTCAAACAGGTGTTGCTGGTCAAACATTTACTTCAGCAGTAACTCTAAAGAACAATGACTCAAGCGGTTGTGCTAGTTCCTCATTCTTTGTTATGCCACTTGGTCCTTCTAACGGCTCTACTACCACTACTACAATTGCTCCAGGAGTAACTCAAACCTTTAACCTAAGTTACACCCCAAGCAGCAACACTTTTAACGGTACTTACACAGTTGTGATGAATGTAACTGACAGTGCAGTGGGCAGCATTCACAATGGTTCAGATTCTGTAACTTACACCATTAGTAATCCTACTCCTACCTGTACCCGAAACGCTCCAACTGTGACTGTTAATCCTACATCTAATACTGGCGCTGCTGGTTCTAAACAAACATATGCGTTAAATATTAAGAACAATGACAGCAGTAATTGTGCTAATGCAGGGTTCAAGTTTTCTGTATCAGGACTTCCGACTGGCTTTTCATATTCAGGAGGCAACATATCTTCACAATCAATTGCTCCTGGGTCTAGTGCGACAGTAAACTTCCCAGTTACTTCACCAAGCACTGCAGCTAATGGAAATTATTACTTTAACATTAATGCCGTAGATCCTAATAACTCAATTCATAATGTAAGCAGTATGGTTGCGTATGTAGTTAGTAACCCCGTTACTACTGTCTGTACTCGCAACGCTCCAACTGTGACTGCCTCTCCATCTTCACAAACCGGTGTT
>CAYYQK010000007.1:6867-42220 GCA_964473815.1 uncultured Candidatus Saccharibacteria bacterium
GTGGGCAGCATTCACAATGGTTCAGATTCTGTAACTTACACCATTAGTAATCCGGTTTCTATTTGTACACGCAATGCACCGACAGTCACTGCTTCTCCAAGTTCACAAACTGGTGTTGCAGGCCAATCCTTCAACGTATCTGTAACTTTGAAGAACAATGACTCAAGTGGCTGTGCTAGTTCGTCATTCTTCGTGATGCCATTGGGTCCATCTAACGGTACCACCACCACTACAAGTGTTGCTCCAGGTAGCAGCAAAACCTTTACCTTGAGCTTTACTGCCAGCAACAGTGCTGCCAATGGCACTTACACAGTGATGGTCAGCGCTACTGACAGCTCTGTAGGCAGCGCCCATAATGGCTCTGATTCTGTAACTTACACTATTAGTACCCCTACTCCTACTTGTACCCGTAACACTCCAACAGTCACTGCTTCTCCAAGTTCACAAACCGGTGTAGCAGGCCAATCCTTTAGCCTGTCTGTAACTTTGAAGAATAACGATAGTAATAGCTGTGCTAGTTCTTATTTCTTCGTGATGCCACAAGGCCCATCTAACGGCACCACTACCACAACAAGTGTTGCTCCAGGTAGTACCAAAACCTTTAACCTAAGCTTCACCCCTAGCAGCAGCACTGCTAATGGTACTTACACCGTAATGGTCAGTGCTACTGACAGTTCCGTGGGCAGCATTCATAATGGCTCAGATTCCGTAACTTACACTATCAACGCCCCTACCCCTACCTGTACTCGCAACGCTCCAACTGTGACTGCCTCTCCATCTTCACAAACCGGTGTTGCAGGCCAAACATTTACTACATCAGTAACGTTAAAGAACAATGACTCAAGTGGTTGTGCCAGTTCGTCATTCTTCGCGATGCCGCTTGGTCCTTCTAACGGCAGTACAACTACTACCACAATTGCTCCAGGTGCAACCCAAACCTTTAACTTAAGCTACACTCCAAGCAGTAGTACACCAAACGGTACTTACACAGTTGTGATGAATGTAACTGACAGTGCAGTGGGCAGCATTCACAATGGTTCAGATTCTGTAACTTACACCATTAGTAATCCGGGTAGTGTTCAGGGAGATTTCACCAACACTCCAAGTGCGCAAACTGATCCCAACACTCCGCATGCACCAGGCACTCTAATTAAGATTGACTCAACTTATTACATTGCTATGCAGGGTGGGTTAATCGGCATACCTTCCATGGAAGTTTTACAATCATGGGGTTACAGCATTAACAATGCCGTGCAAGGTAATGCAGCCGATGAACTACTCTTCCAATTTAAGGTTCTCACAATGAAGCAACCAGGGGAGTCAACACCTTGGTAAAAACAAAAAAGCCGTCGCAAGACGGCTTTTAAATTTCATAAAAATCTTGATTTTTGGGCTTATTCATGCTATAATTACTTTAGAAGGTTCGAAGGGGTCGAACAATACTTCCACGAAATAAAAATAAAAATTTCAATTACGGACGAACTATTCATACAGAAAGTATGAGTAGAATATTAAAATATATATAAATAATATATAAATTAAATCACACCTTTATACTCATGGGATTCGTCGTAAATTGCGAGTACATACGAAATTAAAACAAAAAAACAAATGAATAAAAAATTTATCACCATTTCTGTAACAATTATTTCTGTCCTATTTTCTACATTTGGGACTTTTTCTGTTTCTAGCCAGGCTCAAGCTTACGATTTTAATTCCACAGTTTCCAAAATTTCTAGCTTGCCACCGATTACTGAATCAGTTGATCCAGATACAGCAAAGTCTAGCACCACATCTTACCCGGTTCCAAAGGTTCTTGGTGAAAGAGATGAACGCGATCGTGAACTTGCTCGTGGTGATAAAAAAGCAGAACAGGAAAGCGAAGATGACGAAGATGCAGATTTGCCTATGGGGTTAAATGTAAATAAGGATGCTTACCTCAAAGCTCGTCTTGGACAAATTGGTTTTTTCCGTGGTTGGGATACAGCAAAAAAAGATTCCCGCCAAAAAGCAATTGCTGCATTTAAATCTGATGAGTCTTCAGAACGAACTAAGGCTCGTAAAAAATTTAACGACCTACGACAACTCATTCGCAATAAAAAGAAAATTGCTGACAGTCAAATTCAGGAAGTTGTTGCAGATGCACAGGCAGGATATTTGAGCAAAGGGGATTTAACATCACTTGCATCTGATGCATCAACTTCCGGGAGTACAAATACTAACTTAGCAGCTGCTGCTGCGTCAGCTCCGGCCGGGACATGGGTACCGCTTGGACCACACCCAGTACCTGTAAATTCTTCCACTGCTTACAGTGGTCGAGTTTCCGCAATTGCCGTGCATCCAACTAATCCTAATATTGCATACGTTGGTACTGCCGGTGGTGGGTTATATAGAACACTCGATGGCGGTACCACTTGGACTCCATTGATGGACAGTGCGCTGTCTTTGGCCATTGGAGCTGTTACCATTTCTCCTTCTAATCCTTCCACAATTTTTGTTGGAACAGGTGAATCAACACTTTGTGGTAGCGGTTGTATGATTGGTGTGGGACTCTATAGAATAGATAATGCAGATACAACCCCAGTACTTTCAAATGTGATTACAAAAAACTCAAGTGGAAGCGATGTGTTTACAGGTAGAGCTATTAGCAGAATCATTGTTCATCCTACAAATCCTAATATTGTATTTGTCGGTACCACCTCAGGTACCGCTGGTATTGGCAGTAACACAACCGGGTTAGTTACTGCACAACAGGGAGTATATAAATCGACCAACGCAATGTCGTCAAATCCTACTTTCGACAAGATGACCATACAAGGGATAAATAGTGGTCGCGACGTAACTGACTTAGCAACAGAACCAGGGAACCCTGCTCGCCTTATAGTTGGGCTTATTGGGCAAAGCAATGACGGTGGAGTTTACCTTTCCACAAATGCTTTAGATGCAGTACCAACATTCACTAAAACTCTAGCTTTGCCAGATGGTAGTAGTTCAGGTAGAGTTGAATTTGCAGTTAACAAAACTGGCGGAACAGTCACTGTTTATGCAGCCGCCGCCGCTTCATCGGGAACTGTTTACAAATCTATAGATGGTGGAGCAACTTTTGCTCCTGGTGTGAATAATGCTTTTTGTGGCACTCAATGTTTTTACGATATTGGTGTGGCTGTTGATCCTACAAATGCTAATAATGTTTATGTTGGCGGAAATCCAAATATGACGTTAGGCCGCTCGACTGATGGCGGTGCAAGTTTTATAGCAAACTCTACAAACTTACATACAGATACTCAAGCTTTGGCAATTGCGCCTTCTAATCCAAATATTATGTATTTTGGTAGCGACGGAGGTATTTGGAAAACTACAAATGCAACTACCTCCGGTACCATTCCTTGGACAACTTTAAATAATTCAACTTTTAGCGCCACTGAATTTATGAGTTTAGCGATTCATCCAACAGATCGAAACTTTTTAATAGGTGGTACGCAGGATAACGGTACTCAGGCCTTAACCCCTAGTGGAACTTGGGCACGAACAGATGGTGGTGATGGTGGATTTGCGGTAATAGATCAAAACCCAACAAATATTAGTAATCTACTTTCTTATCATACTTACTTTAATAGCTCATTTTCATTGGCTGGCTTTAGTCGCTCTACCAGCACAGATGCAAATGGTAATCCGCAATGGGATGGTTTCTATGGTTGTGGAGGCACATCCAATGGAATTAGCTGTAGTGATCCGGTTTTGTTCTATGCGCCAATGGTAGGCGGACCAAACGCAGCCGATAGTAATGGTAAGAACACTTTGTATTTTGGGACTACTCATTTATATCGTTCGGCTAATCAAGGCACTACAATGACAGACGTTAGTGGTGCGTTAAGTGCTCGCATTAGTTCAATCGCAATTTCCCCTCAAGACGATAATATCCGTTTGGTTGGTACCACTGCGGGAATTGTATACCTTTCTACTACTGCTGGCGCTACCACAATGACAAATATTTCTAGTGGTCTTCCATCTAGATATGTTGGTCGCGTACGAATTGACCCAAATGATAAAAATACTGCGTACGTTGCATTTAATGGTTTCGGTTTATCTTCTGGACAACATGTTTGGAAAACCACCAACTTACTTTCGGGGTCACCAATTTGGACTGCAGCAGGGAATGGTATTCCAGATACCCCTGTTGATTCTTTCGCCGTAAACCCAAGCAATAGCCAAGACTTGTTTGCTGGAACTGACATTGGTGTGTTCCGCTCTACCGATGCCGGTGCCAACTGGATCCCGTTCAGCAACGGTTTGCCTCGCGTTCCTGTGTTTGGACTTGAAGTTTCTGCTCCAAATCAAGTAGTAAAAATTGCTACTCATGGCCGTGGGGTTTGGGAATACAGCCTCGGTACTGTAGCTACATGTTCTCGAGTAACTCCAGACTTAAGTTTGACTCAGGCGAATCAAACCGGTAGTAGTGGCCAAGCATTAATTTATACTTTGAATGTGACTAACAAAGACTCAGCAGATTGTGCAAGTTCTTTGTTCAATGTCGCTGCTACTGGTTTGGCAACAGGATTTACTTCCACACCTAATACTATTTCACTAGCTCCGGGAGAAGCCAATACAACTACTATTACAGTTACATCTCCAACAACGGCGGTTAATAATCCGTACAACTTTACTATTGGCGTGAGCGATGCTAATCATTCTGCAACTATCCCTGCAACTTATACAGTAAGCAATACGCCTTGTACAAGAACAGCACCGCAGTTTACTGCTACTTCTTCAAACAACACAGCGCAGGCCGGACAAACCATTACTTATAATCTTTCTGTAGTAAATAAAGATTCAGCCCCTGGTTGTGCTAACTCTACATTTACATTTGTTTCCTCTGGTGTTCCAACAGGATTTACCCCGACATTTAGCGTTCCTAGTGTATCACTTGCAGCTGGAGCTACAGGAAGTGCAACACTCAATATCACATCACCAACAACTGCGACAACCGGCCCTAATACTTTTACAATTTCTGCTAACGATAGCGCGCTTCCAAACCATTCAACCTCTACAACAGTTACCTACAATGTAAATAATCCGGTAGTTTGTAGTCGGGGAGTACCACAGGTTACATTGTCTCCAAGCGCTAACACTGGTGGTCCTGGTAGCACTCAAACTTATACGGTTTCTGTGAAGAATAATGATAGTACCACAACTGGTTGTGCAAATTCGACTTTTGCATTATCTTCCACAGCTCTCTTAACAGGATTCAACGGTTCATTTGGTAACAGTTCACTGTCGGTAGCCCCAGGCCAAACAGGCACTACAAACTTTACAATTACATACCCATCATCTTCCGCTAATAGTGGTCCAAATAACTTCACTATCACTGCCAATGACTCAAGCGTGCAAAACCATAGCGCCTCCAGTACAGGCACTTACACTCTAAGTAATATTTGTACTCGGTCTGCACCAACACTATCATTGTCTCAAAGTAGTCTTAGTGGAAAAGCAGGTGACACTTTGAACTATGCAGTTCAAGTTCGAAATAATGACTCAGCCCCTGGTTGTGCATCGTCTACGTTTGCTATTACAACCAGTCTTTCTTCGAGCTTTGCTGTTAACGCACCAAGCGTACTAGTTGCTCCACAAACAACTGGCACTACAACTTTGAGCGTTACTCTGCCAAGCAATGCAACCAATACCACAACACCTGTTAGTTTTACAATTACTGGTAATGATTCATCTGCAAGCAATCACAGCGGAACAACCACTGCTTCTTACAGTGTTTCAAACCCGGTAAGTTGTACTCGCAGTGCACCAACAGTGACTATAAGCCCATCGAGCCAAACCGGTGCCGCAGGCTCTGAGCAAACTTACACGGTCACTGTGGTAAATAAGGATTCAACAACTGGTTGTACTGGCACCTCTAACTTTGCCTTATCTTCTTCACTTCCATCAGGATTCTATGGAGTATTCAATCCAACAAGTTTAAATCTTGCACCGCAAGCAACCGGCACTTCTAGTTTAACAGTGACTTCTCCAAACACAGCTACAAATGGTAACTACGGATTTATGGCAACGGCCACTGACGCATCCGTACCTGGTCACAGCGGTTCTAATAGCAGCACTTACACTGTGAATAATCCGCCTGTAACAACTTGTTCTCGCCAAAAGCCAACCGTAGTTGTTTCGCCAAGCACTCAAAACGTTGCCACTTTCCAAACGGTTTATTACACAGTGAATGTTACCAATAATGATCCTTTAAATTGTGGTTATACAAACAGAAACTTTTATCTTTATGCCGATGGTTTGCCTAGTGGATACACTATGAATGGAAATGGCAATGTATTAGTTGCGGTCGGACCTGGTCAAACTGGCTCTAACGTCATCGCTTTAATTTCCCAAGGACTCTTAGGTGATTCCACTAATGTCTTTAGAGTGTGGGCTTCTGATGCATATGGTTACAACGTTACCAATGCCACATTCGTTATTGGCAATGGCGGTGGCCCTGTTCCTTGTACTCGTAACGCTCCTATTGTTACGTTGTCACCAAGTTCACAAACTGGCGTTGCTGGTTCATCTCAAAGTTATACTGTGACAGTTAATAATCGCGATTCATCCAGCTGTGCAAGTAGTACTTTCAGTATTAGCACAACAGGCCTTTCTTCTGGCTTCAGTCCTAACTCTCCAAGTGTTACTGTCTCACCACAAAATAGCGGCAGTGCAACATTAATGATCTCATCATCTTCTTCTGCTCCAAATAATACTTATAACTTTACTGTTACAGCTTCAGCAAATAGTCAATCTGGTTCTACTACAGGAAGCTTTGTGGTCTACACACCACCTACTCCTACTTGTACAAGAAGCGCACCAACCGTTTCTTTAAACCCAACTTTCAATACAGGAGCATCGAGTAGCACTCAAAGTTATACAGTGTCTGTAAGTAACCGTGATTCCGGAACAGGGTGTACAAGCAATAGTATCTTCTCACTTTCTAATAGCGCGCTTATTTCAGGATTCAATCCTAACTTCAGTCCAGCATCCTTAAGTCTTGCTGCTGGTCAAACTGGTACTTCTACATTCACAATCGGTTACCCTGCCAATGCTTCAAATAGTACAAACAGCTTTACTATTTCAGCAAATGATTCTTCTATTAGCGGGCATAGCGGCTCTGCTTCTGGGTCGTACACCGTTTACAATGCACCTGTACTCACTTGTACTCGTTCTACTCCTACCGTAACTTTGTCACCAACTTCTAACACAGGCGCAGCAGGTTCAAGCCAAGTTTACACTGTTACAGTGACTAACCGAGATTCTGGTTCAGGATGCTCTGGAAACTCTATTTTCGCTCTTTCTAATTCAGCATTGTTATCAGGATTCAATGCAACATTTAATCCAACTAGCGTAAGCTTAGGCGCAGGAGCAGCAGGTAATTCTACAATGACTATTTCATACTCAAGCTCTGCTGTTAATGGTTCTAACACTGTTACCGTAACTGCAAATGATTCTTCTATCAGTGGCCACAGTGGCAGCAACAGTGCGACTTACGCAGTCTCAAATCCGACAGGCTGTGTCCGTCAGGCACCAATTGTTACTGCGACTCCAATGAACAATACAATTAGCGCGGGTCAAACTGCGACCTATGGTGTGACAGTTACCAATGCAGATTCTCCAAGTTGTAATTTCTCACCTAACACTCGCTCCTTCACTGTGTATGCTTTCTACTTACCAAGCACATCAGGTTATGGTGTAAACCCAGCTGTTCAAGGACAAACTTATACTTTAGCATCTGGAGCCAGCACCACCTTTAACTTCCCGATATATACTCAAACCTACGCAGCCCCAGGAACTTACACATTCGGGTTCTACGCTTACCCTACTGATTCACTATCATCCAAAGGGTTTGTTAGCCCAACCTTAACTGTTCTCGCCCCTGGTACAGTCCATGGAGCCTTCACGAATATTCCAAGCGTATTAGGAATTGATCCAACGCTGGCAGCGATTTCCAGATTCCTCTTCGGATCATAAATTGATATTTTAAAAGCACCGTTACCCGGTGCTTTTTTAATTTAAATTGCAATTAATATTTCTAAATTATTTCTTAAGATTTTAGAAAAGTTTTGGTTTTTTTTGAACGTAGTTTTATCACGGTTGTGTAATACTGCATCCTTGGCCTGAATTTCTTTCGGGCCGAATCAATAAACGGAGGATAAATATGCAAGAAAGATTGCAAAATATATTGCAAAGCAAATTTGCTCAATTGTCTTTAATGTTGGGCATATTCGGAGTACTCGGGTTTATAGTCACACAGCGGGCTCAAGCATTTACTTTGGAGCCGACCGGTATGGCTAAACCAGTGGCGGATCTGCGCGATTACAACGGCACCTATGATGGTGCGATAGGAACCGGCAGTATTGGCTATTCAACTCTGTATCGTGACAACGAAGATAATGGCGCTATTTCAGGGTGCCGTGGTGAGGGGTGCGGAAGACATCCCGGTGTGGACATTCCAGTTCCCGTAGGGACTAAAGTCTATTCGACTACCTGGGGCTTGGTTGTAATCTCGCGATGCGATCCGTCGTGGGGTGGTTTGATAGTGCTTCAATCTCAGCACCCGGTCACGGGCGAAACCATCTATATTACTTTTGCGCATTTGAGCGCACGGACATATAGCAACGGCGCGCCAGTGGAAGTGGGTGGTTATGTAAGTACTGGGGTGAACATTGGCAGAAGCGGTGGCGCTCGTGGCGCACCATGTTCAGGAAATTCCACTGGCGCGCATCTGCATTACCAAGTCGATCGCAATCATGGCAGCACAGGGGAACCATACTTTCCATCACAAACTGCACTGAACCAGCGCGACGATAACTACCAAGTCGCAACCTATACTCTCAATCCTATTGTGTTTGTAAAGGGTGGTTATCGCTGGACGTTCAACAAGACCGGCACCACTCCACTAAGTCGCGAGCTGTGGGATTTGTTTAATTTCCAATCTTGGAATGTCGGGAATGGGTCGCTTATGGTTGATGCTGGCAACGATCCATATATCCGCCGAGGTGGGCTAACCAATTGCGGTCTTAACAAACCCTGCAGTAGTAACATTGCGGCCGAAGCTTATCTGTACAATCAAGTGTTTTTGAGTTTAAACAATCAGTGCTCAAATGGCGGTGGTAAAATTTATTTTACTACCAACACTAGTCCTGGTTGGAGC
Source organism: uncultured Candidatus Saccharibacteria bacterium (assembly GCA_964473815.1). Classification (GTDB taxonomy): domain Bacteria; phylum Patescibacteriota; class Doudnabacteria; order UBA920; family UBA920; genus UBA920. The sequence goes on from CAYYQK010000007.1 coordinate 16,058, forward strand.
GAAGACAAAACCGTACTTTACTACAGCACTTTTGGTTTGCAGAACACGCATGTATGGATGCCGCAAAATTCAAAGTGGAATGGCATCATCACTGGACTGCGCATTGACCCAGCGCAGGCTTGTTCGCCGTACGATTTTGACCCCACATATTACGGCGAGATAACCATTGAAAAATGAGCATAAAGTTTTGCAAAAGTTTACAAAAATTTTGCAGAAATCAACAGGCTGTTGTTGCCAAAGCAACAGCCTCATTTTTTCTTTGCTATAATTAGCAATATGAAATATGCATCAGCGCACGAAACAGCAAATGATACAAGTGGTATCACTGCCACCATGCACATCGATCCGGCAGACCATCCCGTCGTAGGGCAGGAAGCTCGGTTTTTCTTTTCATTTTCAGACCCTGACAAACTTTTTCAACTCAATCATTGTAACTGCACAATTTTTTTGTTCAAAGGTGATGAACTAATCGATCAGCATCAGATAGAAGCACAATCAGGCTTTTCAACCTCACTAACTACCGCCCCTCTATATATAAAGACATTTGCTGAGCCAGGGGACTATTCTATCCATTTCACTGGTCAGCCAAAGAAAGGTTACAACTTCGACGTGTTTGCCTTGCATTTTGATGTGCCAGTGGCCAAAGCAGGCGAGGTAATAGCATCGCAACCATCCGCCCATACAGAGCATGTAACTCAAAATTCGTGGCAGCACCTGCTTAATTACAACCATTATGGCCATACCATTATTTTTGGTGGCGGATTAATAGCCTCAATAATATTATTTATCTCAGGGCTCTTAAAAAAGCGGAAAAATCGTTCAGAACCCTCTTGATTTTTTTCGTTCGTTATGCTATAATATATATAGAAGTTGAGCTTCGAGCTCAAATCACTTCGAAACAAAAACACAATTGAATAGGCAAACTACTGCCATCAAAACAAAACAAAAACCAAATAAATGCAACTCGCTACCCCAGCTGGTGATCTTCCAGAATCTTTAGCGCTGGAATTCCCAACATTTAAAAAGTTCTTCGTGTCTCTACACGATCATTTTATTCCGCATCCAAGGAATAATTATCATCCGCATGTGTTAAGTCATCGCATGTTGGCGCTTTTGTCGTTGCTACTCATGACTGTTAAGATCGCAGCGATTTCCTTAGTTGCTATTACTCCAGCTGTTCCTGTAGAAGCTTCATCGATTACAGCATCAACAGTTATCTCTTTGGCTAATACTGCCCGTACTCAAGGCGGTTTAAATGCATTAACACAAAACGGTTTGCTTACTAACGCAGCGCAAGCAAAAGCTGATGATATGTTAGCTCGTCAATATTTCGCACACAACACTCCAACTGGTGAAACCCCTTGGACTTTTATTAAAGCAACTGGCTACAGTTACTTAAGCGCCGGCGAAAATTTGGCCATCGACTTTACCGAAGCAGAAAGTATTCAAACAGCGTGGATGAACAGTCCAGGTCACAGAGCCAACATCATGAATGCAAACTTCCAAGAAATCGGAATTGGAATTTCAAAAGGAATGTTCAATGGTCACGAAACCACAATTGTTGTACAAATGTTTGGTACACCGATTTCGCAAAAAGTTGATTTGCCTTCTCAACCAACTCCAGTCGCTCCGGCACCAACTCCAGCGCCAGCAGTAATTCCACCAGCTCCAACTCCTGCACCAACCACCACTCATGCTGCGACACCGAACCCAACTCCTGCACCTGCATCGCCGGCACCAGCGCAAGCTCAGACTCCAGCACAGCCAGACGCCACTCCAACACAACCACTTCCAATCCAGCCAACTCAGCCGCAAGGCCAACCAGTGGGAACACAGCAGATGGAAATTACATCAACTCAAACAGCATTACAAGGTAATCAACTTTATCTAAATGTTACTGCTGCCGGCCCTGCCTCTAAACTGCTCGCAGTGTACGGTACGCACAGTGTAATGCTTGACCCAGCAGAAAATAATCAGTGGTATGGTTATGTGCCAATTGCTAACTTAGATGCACATAGCAATTTATTAATCTATGCTTACGATATTAACGGCAACGAAGTTCACCAGCCCGTAGCCCAATTTTCACCAGAGCTCAATTCAGAGCAGCTTGGTGCGGTTGAAGGCGCGTCGATTACAGTGCTTGGGAAAACTATCAATGCCAAAATATGGGAACAGCGTATTGTGTTAATTATTCTCGCTGCATTGCTAACCTGTTTGGTTCTAGCAATTGCGATTCGCCGCCACATTCAACATGTGGGTCTGGTTGCCAACACTGCTTTTGTAGCAATGCTGGCCGCATTTATGCTGATGGTTTAAAATTTAACATCAAAAAACCAAAAAAAGTTATCTACACTATATTATAGACACCGCGAAAGCGGTGTTTTATACTTAAAGCAATTATTAAAACCACTATGGAAGAAACAAAACCATTTAATTATTTAGCAGTAATCATTGTTATCATTGTTTTGTTGGCAGGAGGTTATTTCCTCTGGGATCAAGCCAAACATAAAAATGATGATCAGAATCAAACTGCTTCAGACTGGGCAGCAATACCGCTCGATGCTCAGGGTCAAAAGATATTAGCTGACCAGAAAAAGTTTAGTAGCACAGCCGAAGGTTTTTCCGTTACTTTGCCTGACGGTTGGGAACGTTGGAACACTAGCGAGGGCGAACAATTTTTACCGCACTCGGAAGTGCTAGCCCAAAAAGAAAACGCTATGAACTGTGCCCAGAAGAAACCTGAGTGTAATTCCGAATTCATCATTAAAGCAGTTAACTTTAGTAATACATCGAGTTTGAAGGATGCATCTGGTGGGGTAACTAAAACCACTATCAATAATGTTGAATATTCGACTTTTAAAACAAATGGTTTGGTAGACAGTTTTTGCTATGAAGCAAAGTCTGGTACAAAAACAGTTTCTTTCTGTTCACTAGACAAAGATACGTTGGATACCTTTATGCAAGCTGTCAGTTTGAACTAACCAGTATATATAAAATAGCCACCTCAGTGGCTATTTTTGTTATTATGTAGGTATGAAACAAAAAGGCTTTACTTTAATTGAATTGTTAGTAGTCATTGCCATTATAGGATTGTTGGCATCAATTGCTCTTTACGCGTTAAATGTATCACGATCCAAAAGTCGAGATGCCATAAGAAAGCACGATTTAAAAGATCTGCAAACCGCTTTGGAACTATATTACTACGACCATCATCAGTATCCTTGCTCGGGAGTTAACGCTGACCCTTGCGCTGACGCTGGTTTAAATTTTCGATCTTCTGATGCCGCTGATAATGTTATTGTCGGTTCCCCGGGTAATTATATTCCTGGGTTGGCACCGACCTATATACCGAAATTACCTGATGATCCGCTCGGCGGTTCAGCTTCAGGTTTCGAAAATCCACCATGTGATACTGGTAGTTGGCATCGAGCGTTTGTGTATATATCAAATGGCAAAGATTATAAACTAATGTCACACTGTGCTCCAGAAAACCCGTGGACAAGTTCTGATCCCTTTTATGATGAAAAACGTCCCACCTGGGCTTGGGTAGTTTCGAGCCCTGGCGCGCCCTGGTAATTTAAAAAATAAAAAAACACCGCCCTATAGGCGGTGTTTTAATATATATAGTGGTGGACCCTACCGGGCTCGAACCGGTCACCCCCTGCTTGCAAAGCAGGTGCTCTACCAAATGAGCTAAGGGCCCTCGTTACGCGGGCTGCGGCGCTGCCGCAGGACCTCACGTTCATCAATTATACACTAAATACCCTGAGTTGTCGTGGCTGCTCCAAAATCGAGCACACCAGTCATCCATAGCACTGCTAGCACACAAAATGCGAGGCCGACCAGTTTCCACCAGGTGTAAGTGCCAGACAAAGGTGCTGGTAAATACTTTTCGGCGAAATCTAGTTTGCCAGTTTGCTGGGTGATCCAGAATGAGTATTTCATTATGGCAATCCCGAGCACAATCACTAGCGGACCTAGAATGAATCGAGTGATATGACCCATAGGTTTTGTTTTAATTGATTTTCGTGGTGGGCGATTCAGGAATCGAACCTGAGACCTCGTCATTATCAGTGACGCGCTCTAACCGACTGAGCTAATCGCCCATAAAGGGCTTAAATTCATTGCGAACTTTTAGCATTATAACAAACCTTGACCATTTTGACAATAGTGGCCTAATATAGTATTCTTAAAAAGTAAATTCCGATTTTGAAATAAAAACCGACTAAAAACAGAATGCTTTTTAAGAAAGATAATTCCACCCTTGGGGTCGACATAGGCTCATCTTCAATGAAGATAGTTCAGCTCGACGACAGTAATGGTTTGCGATTGGTGACCTATGGTATTGTTGATATTCCCGACCCAATTACCTCACAAACAACCGGCGAGCAAGTAAATAAAATCGCTGACATCCTCAAAAACTTGCTTGAGAAAGCCCATGTCACTACAAAGAACTGTGTAATGAGTTTACCAAACTCAGCAGTTTTTACATCTGTGGTTGATATTCCAAAAATGGACGAGAAAGAGATGGAATCAGCCATGCAGTTTGAGGCTAAAAAGTATGTGCCTCTCCCATTCTCAGAAGTGACTTTATCTTGGACCGTTATTGCAGAAAATGAAGATGGTAAAACCAGCAAAGTTCTTCTAATTGCAGTTCCAAATCAGATTCGTGACATCTATGTGAAGTTATTTCAATTAGCGAATTTAAACTTAGAAGTTATAGAAATTGAAGCTTTGTCACTTATCCGCTCTTTAGTTGTGGATAAGACAAAAAATGATGTTATAATAGATATAGGAGCAAAAGTCACTGGATTGAATTTTGTTCGCGGCGGAACTTTGCAATTAACTCGCAATTTAAGTATTGGTGGCGACACCATTACTGACCGTATCGCTCAGGCACTTAACTTAAGCATGCCGCGCGCCGAACAATTTAAACGGGACTTTGGCTTACAAAACACCGACTTCCTTCCTGAGGCAGTAAAACCTGTGCTCAGTCTAGTAAAAAATGAAGTAAATCAGATTCTGGGAATTTATAAAGCTCACCACATTACAGCTGATCGAATAGTATTGGTTGGCGGTGGAGCTCAGCTGCCAGGAGTAGTAGAGTACTTCAAAACAGAATTGGGAATCAATACCATTTTGGGTGATCCGTTAGCTACATTAACTTACGATCAGTCAATTCAGGCAGTGATGCAGCGATTCGCTTTGCATCTTCCAGTCGCAATCGGTTTAGCGATGAGACCATCAGTTCAATAAAAAAATTGGAAGTTTAGAAACAAAAAATAATGGCAGAAATCAATTTATTACAAAGTCACACCGTAAATGATCAACCAAGTACTGGTTTTGCATTACGTGTGATCGCCCGATTGTTAACGATTATTTTAATCGTTGTTTTGATTATTTATGGATTGCTATTTTTCTATAACTGGTCCGCTCAGAAAAAGTTGGTTGCTACCCGTAATGACATCGATACTGCACAGCACAAAGCTCTTGAAAGCAAAGACCGCAATGAATTAATTATCAGACAAGAACAGCTTACCAGCTTGGAAACTTTGTTGGATAATCATGTCTACTGGTCATACCTTTTGCCAGAATTGGCTCGGGTAACTTTGAAATCTGCTCATTATACAGAAGTTAATGCCCAAAAAGATGGTTCCCTCGACCTAACTGTGAATCTTCCAAATTACGAAGAGATTGAAAAATACCTCCAGATTTTTGATTTACCAGAATTCAACCAGCAATTCTATGATGTGAGAGTTTTGGGAATTAATAATATTCAAACTGATAATGCAATTGAGACTCAGATGCGGGTAAAATTAACATTTAATCCTGAGTATATTAAGGGGCGACAATAATATGGCTTTAATCCCACAAAATATCACTGATACGATAAATAAAAATCGTAGCACCGGTAGCAATGTCCTGCAGGCGTTTTTGTTGATTGTCGTGCTGGTTTTATTTAGTTGGTTTTTGATGAAGCCAAAAATCTCCCAATCTCTACAAACTCGCGCAGAGCTAAAAGTTGCTAATGACCAGAAAGCAAAAATTGCTTTGGACGAAAAAGAAATGAAGGCATTGGTAGAAAAATTGCATTCTTCACCAGACGACGTTGCTTTGGTTGACGAAGCCTTGCCGTTGTCAGGCCGTATCAGTAAAGTGGATGTGTTATTAGATAAAATGGTGCGTGATTCTGGTATGACTTTGACCCTGCTTTCCGCTGATGACACTTCAAAAGTAATTAGCGCCGGTGATAAGAATTTATTAGAGAACCCGTTCCAACCTGGCCGTACTTTGCACACCATGACTGTATCTGCTTCGGTATCTGGAACAATGGAACAGCTTAAAAATTTATTACATTTGATGGAAAGTAATGGCCGCGTGTTAGATGTAGAATCTTTGCAAATCCTCGGCGGTGACCCTGTAACCAGATTCAAAATAACTGTAAAGGCTTATGCTTACGAGCCGATTTTATCGAGCGCTCCTCCTACTAATGCAGCATCAGCTAATCCTCCTACAACACCTGCAACCGCTACCACGCCGAAAAACGCGGCAGCAGCACTGAACAACCCAAATCAATAATAGAAATGAAAACTAAACAAATTATCTTAATTGTTATAATGGTTCTGATTCTGGCTGTGGCAGGTGTGTTTTTCTATAAATCATTTAGTAAAAATATTAAAACAGAAGGTGATCAGGCGTTGACCAATGCGGTGGCAGCAAATGCTGGCAGCAAAATTTTACCGCACGGTGATAATTTGAATTTCGACAAAGTTAAAGAATTTAACCCTAATCACGAACTTAATAAATATCCGGTTGTATCACCAGACGACGCTAAATCGCAGTTGAATACCATCATTAGTCAATAGCGCCCATGGCAGAACAGAGTGTAACTAAGACACCATCTCCAAGCTTTGCTCAATTTTTGCTTGATCATGGATTTGTAAATGAAAACCGTTTCGAATCATTACAGCAAAAATTATCCGCCAAGTATGGCTCCATACAGCCCACAGCTCAGCAAGTTACGGATTTAGTGCTTGATCAAAAAATTCTGGATGAAGAAGATGTCGCTAAAGCCAGAGCGGCTTTTTTAAACTTGCCTTACGTTGACTTACACGACACAAAAATTGCTAAGGAAGTTTTAGATGTAATCCCAGTCGAGTCGAGACTTTACTACAAAATGTTGCCTTACGAACTGAGAGGCACTAATTTAAAGGTGGCCTTAGAGGATCCGAGCAACTTACAGGCTTTGGAGGCGTTGGAGTTTTTGGGTCAAAAAGCCAATTATCAGATTCATATTTATTTAGCATCGCGTTCTTCCATTGATGGGAATTTGAAGCCTAAGCAAGACATTACCAATGTGGTTACAGAGGCTTTGGAAGATATCAAGCTTACAGAAATTCAGGAAACAATCGAGGAAAAGAAGGACAATCCCCAGAATAAACAGCTTGAGCAAATGGCTGATGACGCGCCGATTATTAAAATTGTGGATGTGATTTTGTCGAACGCGATCGAAGCCAGTGCTTCTGATATTCACATTGAACCTTCGGAAAATGACGTGCGGGTACGCTATCGTATTGATGGTATTCTACACACTAGCTTACGCTTGCCCCGGAACGTGCTCAGCGCGATAATTTCGCGTATTAAAATTTTGTCGAACTTAAAAATTGAAGAACAACGTTTGCCACAAGATGGTCGTTTTCATGCTGAATTTGGCAAATCTTCGGTTGACCTTCGTGTTTCCACATTGCCGGTAATGTATGGCGAAAAAATCGTTATGCGTATTTTGGACAAAACGACTTCAGTGCCAACTTTGGACCAGCTAGGTCTCCGTGGCAGAGCTTTAGAAGAAGTTTTAGAAAGTATTAAGAAAACTCACGGCATCTTCCTGATTACCGGACCAACTGGAAGTGGTAAATCCACCACCTTGTATTCAATTTTGTCTTTGCGCAACACTAACGAAGTAAACATTATTACTTTGGAAGATCCGGTTGAATATTTTATGGCTGGTGTAAACCAAAGTCAGGTCAATCCGGACATTGGCTTAACTTTTGCTTCAGGGTTGCGCAGTATTTTGCGTCAGGACCCGAATATTATTATGGTAGGTGAAATCCGTGACCAAGAAACCGCAGAACTCGGTGTGCATGCTGCACTTACCGGTCACTTAGTATTCTCTACACTTCACACCAACAACGCAGTGGGTGCTATTCCTCGTATGATCGACATGGGGACAGAACAGTTTTTGCTGTCTGCCTCTATGAATTTGATTATGGCGCAACGTTTGGTAAGAAAACTTTGCGAAAAGTGCAAACGTCCAAGCAAGGAAATTTCTCCTTTAACTAAAAAAACAATCGACGATTCTTTGGCTGGTGTGCCAAAAGAATATTTAGATAAAATTGACCCGAAAAACTACAAGGTTTACGAACCAGTGGGCTGTAAAGAATGCGGGCAAATCGGTTATAAAGGCCGTATGGGCATCTTTGAAGTTCTGCCGGTTACAAATGACATGCAAGAAATCCTTTTCTCCAAAGTGGCTGCTCATGTAATTTATGAAGCAGCTGCCAAGAAGGGCTTAATTACTATGAAGCAAGACGGCATGGTCAAAGTCGTGCGCGGTGAAACCACTTTTGACGAAGTTTTGCGTGTTACCACTGAATAACCAAGTCAGTCAGAAATTATGGAATTTATTACTCATTACCATCATACTATGCAATCTCAACCATTTGTAAAATTAAACGGAGCAGTAGTGCTTCTAGTTGATCCAGAGCCCGAAAATCGCAGTTTTTACGGCCAGCAATTAGAAGGTATGGGGATGAAGGTGTTGGTTCTGGATTCATTAGCACAAATGATCGCTGCAGCACGTACTCATAGTCCGGACGTGGTCATAGTAAACCCTTCGCCTGACTACAATGCCGGTTCTAAGCATATTCAGTCGCTTAGGCAGCAATTTCCAGTCCTGCCGGTTATCTCCATGACTACGACTATACCAGATGAGGTAATAGATGCTATGATGAAGGCAGGTGTATCACTCCATATCAACCGCGGATTAACCCAGCCACGAGATCTTTTACTCGCCTTGGAGCAGGTGATCGGCACAAATTAAGAAATAAACACAAAAAATGTACAAAGCCAGTGAACTCGAGCTTAATAAGCTGTTAGCAATTACTTTGGAGCGCAATGCATCCGACCTTCACCTGATCGTTGGTGAACCACCAGTGTTGCGTATTGATAGTGCGCTAATTCGTTTGGAAGATTATCAGGTTTTAAGTGCGGATTCTGTTTCTGACCTGATTTCAGTGATGTTAAACGAAAAGCAAGTTAAACATTTGCAGGAACAACTGCATTTGGACTTTTCATATTCCTACAAAGATAATGCTCGTTTTCGTGTAAACGCCTACCAGGCTCAAGGGGTTTGGAATGTAGCCTTTCGTTTAATCCCAACTCATATTAAAACTTTGGAAGAATTGAACTTGCCGCCAATGATGAAGCAGTTCACGCAGTACCGCCAGGGCTTAGTATTGGTTGTAGGTCCGACCGGTCATGGAAAGTCGACTGCATTGGCTTCCATGATCAATGAAATTAACCTCACCCGCGCAGAGCACATTTTAACTATTGAAGATCCAGTCGAATTTTTGTTTGCCCATCGTCAATCTATGATTTCCCAGCGTGAAGTGGGGCAAGACACCCCCAGTTTTGAACACGCTTTGAAAGCCGCACTTCGCGAAGATATTAATGTTGTGTTCGTAGGGGAAATGCGCGACCTGGAATCTATTTCCGCGACTCTAACTTTGGCAGAAACCGGGCACTTGATCTTTGCGACAATGCACACCAACGACGCAGCGCAGAGCATTGACCGTATTGTGGACGTTTTTCCGGGTGAACAACAGGCTCAAATTCGCTCTCAGCTAGCCAATACTTTAATTGGTGTAGTTAGCTTGCGTTTGCTTCCAAAGATTGGTGGCGGCCGTATTCCTAGCTTTGAAATCATGATCGCAAACCACGCAATTCGGAACGTTATCCGTGATAATAAAATTTACGAAATTGGTAATATCATTCACACCAGTATGGAATCAGGGATGATGCCTCTTGATAAGAGTTTGGCAAATCTTGTTAAACAGGGCTTGGTTGAATTGGAAGTAGCCCAAAATTTTGTGTTAGATTCAGAATACTTTACTTCGTTATTAGGTCAATAAAAACGTATGAAATTTATTTACGAAGCGCGTAATAATAAAGGCGAACTCAAAAAAGGGTTAGTAGTGGCCAGCAGCCAGGCTAAGGCTGAGCAATTGTTAGCTGCTAATAACTATACAATTATCACTCTGGACGAAAAGCACGAAAGTATTGCTAATCGGATTCAGGAATTTGGACAGGACTTAATGAGCCGCATTTCTTACAAGGAAGTGGTATTGTTTTCCCGTCAGTTTTCTACTTTGGTGGCTTCACGCGTGCCAATTGTGCAGTCGTTGCGCATTTTGGAAAAACAGGTTTCTAACCGCGGTTTAATTCAGGTCACCCAAAGCTTAGTTCAGTCCGTAGAAAGCGGTGAGAGTCTATCTTTGGCATTATCTAAGCATCCAAAAGTTTTTGGAAATATTTATGTTAGTTTGGTTCGCGCTGGTGAAGCCTCAGGAACAGTAGCTGAAAGTTTAAATTATCTGGCTGATCAGTTGGAAAAAGATTACGATTTGCGCTCTCGCGTGCGCGGGGCCATGACATATCCGGCTTTTGTACTGTCTGCTTTGCTGATCGTTGGTATTTTGATGTTTAAATTTGTATTGCCAAGTTTGGTTTCAGTTTTGAAAGAGCAAAACGCCCAGTTGCCATTAGTATCAAAGATCTTAATCGATTTTACAGACTTCTTTAATGTCTATTGGTGGGTGTTAATTCTTGCGTTCTTTGCAATAATATTAGGAACTAGGTTTTATATTCAAACAGTTGCCGGCCGATATCTTTGGGACGAGATGAAAATGAAACTGCCGATTATTGGCAATGTCTTAAACCGTATTTATCTGGCTCGATTTGCCCGGAACCTCTCAACTTTGGTCGCCGGAGGGATTCCGATCATTAAATCTCTGGAAATTATCTCCGAAGTAATCAACAACGTTATCTACAGAGATATTCTTTTGGAAGCAGCGCAGCAGGTAACCAATGGTAAGTCTATTAGCGAGTCTTTGGCGCGGCATAAAGAGTTTCCTGCTTTGGTAACACAAATGGTGGCAGTAGGTGAGCAGACTGCGCAACTCGATACTATTCTATTAAAACTAGCTACATTCTACGAAAAAGAAGTTGATGCGCAAGTGGGAACACTTTCCAGTTTGCTCGAACCGATTATCATGTTGGTTCTTGGCGCTGGTGTCGGAGTGTTGGTAGCTGGTGTGCTCTTGCCAATTTATAACTTGGCCAGCGCAACTTAAATCTTAGTTAATTTTGGAAATAGGGCACTGTTGATAAATAGCCTTGCAGTACTTGTTTTCATGATATAATTAACATATACCTATAATATTTATAGAAAACGGATTGGGGGTGAAGAAATTGAAACAAAACCAAAAAGGATTTACATTGATCGAACTATTGGTGGTTATTGCCATCATCGGTTTACTAGCTTCGGTGGTACTCTTGGCGCTTAACTCAGCCCGGGCGAAGGCACGTGACGCCAAGCGTCTCGCGGAAGCCCGCAACATTGGTGCTGCTGAAGAATTGTTCTTTGATGGTGGTGTACCAAACGTGTACGCTACTACTTCAGGTTCTTTGACAGCTTCTGGTTACATTCCAGTATGGCCTACTTACCCAACCCCTGCTGATGGCGCAACTTGTTCCGCAACAAACTACGGTTTGACCGCTACTTCAGGTGGTTACGCGGTTACTTTCTGTCTAGGAAATGCAACCGGTGGTTTGTCCGCTGGTACTCACAGTATTACCCAAGGTGGTATTCAGTAACATCTATTTTAAAACCCCCGTCAGGGGGTTTTATTAATGCCTTAAAAATTATATAATCTTAGATATGATAAAAAATCTGCTGGCAGCGTTGAAAATCCCATACCGGGACGATAAATTATTTAGCTTTGCGTTTTTAATTACATTAGTAACACCATTACTTTTTTTTGTAGGTTTTCCTGATGCTTACGAAGCACCCCGGCTGACCTTTTTGTTAATCGTTTTAGCGTGCTTAATCTTTTATTTAGCTTACGGAAAGGAAATTGTTTATCGTCTTTCGAAAACACAAACGATTTTACTTTTGTCATTACTGGGGATCGCAACTTTAGCCACAATTTTTTCTTCCGACGTACTCTCTAGTATTGTGGGTAATTTCGACCGGCATAATGACTCCCTGATTTTTATTTTTTGCTGGGCGCTATTAATATTTTTATATTCAAGTTTTGATGAGCAAAAGAAAATAACTTTAGCGAAGACATGGGTGTTCGTTGGGTTGCTGGTTTCGGCTTTGGGTATATTCCACAGTTTTGGAGTAGGTTATTATTCTGGAACAGGACCAAGTTTTAGGCCTATCACTCCAGGGTTTGAAGGCAATCAAAATTTCTCGGCAATGTTAATTTGTGGAATTTTACCGTTTGTATTGCCCCTCGTGGTTGCAGAAAAAAAATTGATCACCCGGGTAATTTATTTTGCTGCGACTTTCTTAATGATTTGGTCATTACCAGTGTTTGCCAGTCGGGGAGCAATTTTGGGAATAGGAGCAGCTTTTGTTGTAGGGATCGTGTTATTGATCTTAAAAAGATTTAGCTGGAAAGTTTGGGTAACAGCCGGGGCAGCTGCAGCGATTTTTGGACTATTAGGATTCTTTTTTTACAATACAACCCGACTTCCATCTTTCGACAATTCTTTAAATGTCTCGGCTGACCCAGCGGCATTAAGCCGCATTCAAATTTGGGCTGATTCAGTGAGCTTGATCGCTAAACACCCCTGGTTGGGATTGGGCCAAGCAAACTACATCATAGGCTTTCAAGGTTTGGGCAATGTTTCCTTGGCAGGCTTAACTCAGTATGACGATGCGCACAATTTACTTCTGCATTTAAGCGTTTCCTTAGGGTTGCCAGCAACTTTATTATTTATCGCCCTAATTATTGCTTCGCTAATCGTAAATTTACGCTCATTCTGGAAAGATAAGTCCTTAATGAGTTGGGCTACTCTCGTGGCGCTAATTGCCTTGGTAATTAGTATGTGCTTCAATCCTGTGAATATGGCAAACTGGTTGTTGTTGGCATTTCTGATCGGAATTTCTAATTACCAAACACTTACTCGTTTAAAACCAATTACCAAAGTTTGGCCCAAAATTTTGTTGATCAGCTTGGGCGCGATAATGATAGCGTTTGCATTGCTATTTATCAGTTCTGAATATTTTTCCTGGGAAATGCAAAATGCTTATCATGGTAATGACAATGAAAGGGTATTGAGGTTGTCTAAGTACGCTATTCTTTCGCCGATGTACGACACATTGCCGAAAAGTATTGAGGCCGCAAGTTTAATCAAATTACAAAAGGATCCTAATTTAATTAGGGCAAAGATTGAAAAATTAACTCAAACTCACAAAAATAACTCTTCAACTTACCTCAGAGCAGGAACGTTGTACTTGATGCTTTACCAGCGCACGCAATATGCACCGGATTTGAAAATGAGTTTAGATTTGGTTGAAAAAGCAAATCAAATGCAGCCACGGTATACTCCAATTCTGAACCGTGCGGTCTACATTTACTATTTGTCAGGCAATAAAGATGCTGCTGAGCAGAAAGCTTTGCAATCTTTAACTTTAGTAGATCAGGATAAAAACTTTACTGCCCATTTATTGCTCTCAGAAATTTATTTGGAAGAGAATCGGTTGCCAGCAATGTACCGGATTTTAAAAGATGCCAATGAAATTAATCCTAGCCCTCTTTTGAAAGAGCTGCTCAAAGAATATGAGCAGGGAAACTTTAAGCGTGATAAACTGCCAATATATTTCCCTCCAGTGGATGTTTTCTAAATATTGCTAACCATGATTTACCAGAATCCAAATTATTGTATGGGTAATCGAAGCTTGCTGCAGAAGTTAGGCGTGGCTTTGGGAATTTTAGCTAATCCATGGATGTTGCTTTTGGATAAGGTTGGTTTGGTTAAAAAACCGGTTTACCGTACTAAAACTGGTGTGAAGTTTGAAACCCGCGGCGGCACCACAGACATTAATGATGCGGTGGTAGTTTTGTCTGGCAAAGAATACCCGCCTGAGTTGGTAGGTTTAAATGGTATTGCCAATCCAGTGGTTTTAGACTGCGGAGGGCACATCGGCACTTTTAGTATGTATATAAAATCGCATTGGCCAACAGCAACAATTTTAGCGTTGGAACCTGTCGCTGATAATCAACAATTGTTTCGGCATAATATTGAGCTCAATAATTTTTCCAATGTAGATATGATGCCCAATGCAATTTACGATGAGCATGGCCGATTTTATATTGATCTGGCTGGCAAACAATTTGACGCCGTGTCGGTGACCAGAGAAAAGCCGCCGCATGATCAGTTCATTACCATCGATGCTCTGACTTTTGATGAAATAATAGCAGCGAAAAATTTGCAGTGGATCGATTTAATGAAGTTAGATATTGAAGGTGCGGAATATAATCTTTTTGCGAAGAGCGCAGCCCAATTAGCTCAAAATGTCGGGCGGATAATTATGGAGTTCCATCCGGCTGGCGATAAAGCGAAGAGAGATGAACTGGTCAATTATTTAGCGGGAAAATTTGAGTTGGTTTATGAAACCAAAAATATTTTAGGATTCGATAATATTGCTAAAAATGAAATCAAGCGGTCTTAGGAAACAATCAACAGTCGGTTGGTTGCTAGTAATTCCAGTACTGGCGTGGTTTTACATTGGCTTGTTTATAACCATGGCCATTTGGTATCCGGTTGGGATTTCGACCCATTTGTGGGCATCACACTTGCTACATTTTTCTATTGTGTATGTTTTGTGGCTGGCAGTATTTTTTTCTTACCGATTATTTGACTGGGATGCATTGCGCAGCACCCAGGCATTTTTTGGGCGATTATTGGTGACTTTGACAATATGTTTATTTTTAGCAGCAGTCTATTTTTACTTTCAGCCTGCTTTGCTCATAACTCCGCGCCGGTTTTTAATTGTTCATATGATTATTACCAGCTCGGGGATTGTATTGTGGTATTTATTAATGCGCCAGGCAGCCAAGCGTTCACCAAGCCGCCCTGTCTATTTGCACCAGAGTATTGTAGATGTTGATGAAGCTCAGCGACTGCTCAGCGATTACCACATGCGCGGGCTACAATTTAAGTCCGTGGTGTCAAGTTTAGAATCAGACCAATTTAGTGTGGGTGGTATTATTGTGATGCCTACCAGGGCAGAAATTACCTCGGAATTAGCTCAGGATCTATTCGCTTTGCGTAGTCAGAATATTTACTTTATTGAGTACCCGGAATTGTACGAAGATTTAAGCCGCGCAGTGCATTTATCCGGACTGTCTGACTTATGGTTCTTACACTCAATTGATTATCGCTCCCATGTTCTGTTTGATTTTGTGAAGCGGCTAATTGATGTTTTTTTTGCTTTGATCGCTTTGGTGATTTTTATAGTCACTTTCCCAGTGATTGCAATTTTAATCAAACTAACCTCACAAGGCCCGGTACTGTTCAGACAACCGCGGGTAGGGCAGGGCGGTAAAGTTTTTATAGTTTATAAATACCGGACCATGCGTAATGACAGCGTTAGCAATACCTGGACTCAACAAGGGGACAAGCGAATTACTACCTTTGGTCGATTCCTTCGCTTAACACGCTTAGACGAACTTCCCCAGGCTTGGAATATTTTAATCGGAGATATGAGTATTGTCGGACCACGCCCCGAACAGGTGCATATTGTAGAACAACTCTGTGAACAAATTCCCTATTACAATGAACGCCATATAGTTAAACCTGGCCTAACTGGCTGGGCGCAATTACATGTCTATGCGGGGTCTTTGGAAGAAACCAAACGCAAACTCCAGTATGATTTATACTATATTAAGCACCGCAGCTTACTTTTTGATATAGAAATTATTCTCAAAACCGTTTATAACGTAATCACTTTCGGGGGGCGTTAGTCAGGCCTGGGCGTGGTATAATTAAGTTATGGTAGCATCCCGCTGGTCACAAAATTTATTACTCATTTTTCTGGTAATAGTCCTATTGCTACTAGGATGGTGGGGCTATAGCAACGGCGTACGCGCAGCTCAGTCAAAGCGCGTGGTTAAAGACGCCAAAACCATGCAGACAGCATTTGCTGAATTTCATAAAGACCAAAATCGCTACCCAGCTACCACTGAATTTGATAATAACACTGTGATGCGACAATACATTTCAAATTTCCCGCCCCAAACCTTTGCGTCAGGAACTTGTCCTAAAACATTTGATTATTTCAATGCAAATTCTCAGACATATGAATTGCGGTTTTGCCTTTCCAAAGCAGTTAGTGGATTTAGAACCGGATGGAATGTTCTCAAACCATAATTTTTCATGATTTACTCCTTCACTTCAAGTCAAACTATAATTACTCTTATTGCTGCCTTTATCTTCGGTAATCTGATAGGCAGCTTTTTAAATGTATTAATCTGGCGACTACCACAAGATAAGAAAATCACCGGCCGCTCGCACTGCGCCCACTGCAACCACACCTTAACAGCGCGCGATCTCATCCCAGTCCTCAGCTTCGCTTTGGCTCGCGGCCGCTGTCGTTATTGCAAAACTAAAATTTCTCCTCGTTATCCAGTAATAGAAATAATCACAGGTCTTCTTTTCGTTGGGATTGCGTTGAAATTTTTTCTGCCGGTCTTTTCGGAGTTTTGGCCACTATTGGAAACCTGGCAAATTGCCTGGTATGTCCAATTGCTCCAAGCAGTTTTAGTGGCATGCATTTGTCTGGTGGTGTTCGTAATCGACTTTGAGCATTATCTAATCTTAGATAAATTTATTTTCCCTAGTGCTGCAATTATATTGGCGCTAATCATTGCTAACTCATTGCTTAGTGACCAACCAGTTCAAATTTTTATTCATATACTTTGTGCAATTGGCGCAGCTTTGCCTTTTGCGGCCATATGGTTTTTTTCAAAAGGGAAATGGATGGGCTTTGGAGATGTAAAGTTTATCGCCTTAATGGGTTTAATGCTAGGTTGGCCCAATATTGCCATGGCTTTGTTTGTGGCATTTATGCTGGGGGCATTTGTGGGAATTATTTTAATTGCAACCGGCCGAAAAAGCATGAGCAGTAAATTACCTTTTGGGACTTTTTTGTCAGTGGCCACTGTAATATCTCTATTTTTTGGTCTCACCCTTTGGAACGCGTATTGGGGACTGTTTGGTGGCTAATATGGTATAATAAATCTAGCAAAACCCCCAAAAATGAAACCAAAATTTGAACAAACAAATAATCAAAAAGGCTTTACTCTGGTAGAACTTATGGTTGTGGTTGCGATTATGGCTTTAATGTCCGCAGTGTTAATTGCTGATTTTAACCGGAACAGAACCGTCCGTTCCATCATGATTGCCAAAAATGAAACTGCAACCAATATCCGTAAGGCTCAGGGGTATTTGCTATCTTCAAAAAATATTGCTGGGAATATACCGGCAAAATTTTATATCGTAACATTTGTAACCTCGGGCGGCGGAACTTCTTATACGATTGATGCCATAGATAATAACTACAATTATTATGGGCCAAATGGCACTAGCCCAGGTCCAAACCCATCAGTAGAAAGAATCAATTTGCCTACAGGTGTTAAAATAAGTGCTATTACAACGAGCAATGGAACACAGCAAATATCTCAGAGTTGCATGCAAATTGTATTTGCAGCACCTTTGGGAGAAGAGTATGTTGTCCCGTCCTGTGGTCCGAACATAGTTGATACAGTTAGAGATCCGGTTCAGTTGGCTGCACAAAGTCAAAAGCCGGCATATATTTATTTCCAAGGAACCAACACAACAGTATCAGGAAGTAATTTTATTACAATTTTACCCTTAACCGGCCAGCTCACTACTCAATAATTTGTAAGCATGCTACATACTATTCCCAACAATCAAAACAAACAATCTGGACAAACCCTCATCGAAACGATGGTGGCGGTTTTCATATTGGTAATGGGGATTGTAGCTGCATTGGCATTAGCAAATTATTCCCTTGGAGTGACTGGTCATATTCGTCAGGAGACTATCGCTCTTGGTCTTGCTCGCGAAGGTATAGAAGTTGTGAAGAACATGCGCGATGTAAATTGGTTGCAAGGAACATTGTACACTGATTGTTATGATTTTCTTCAACCAGGAACATCTGATGGTTATTGTTATAAAGACTGGCTTACTGGCCCAGCATACAATCTTAGTGATGGAACTTATTACCTAAGTTTCGTTGGTGGGAAGTGGACTTTGGTTCCGGAGACTACTGCTTTTTCGATATCTTACGATCCGACTGCGTCTGGAGGAAGCGGTGTATTTTATAATAGTACTGGGGATGTAGTTGGTACTGACAACGCAACTTTCGCTCGGAAAATCACCATTGCTAAAGATAATACTTTTACACCGTTCGATAAAGACACTGGGCCTCGGGTAAAAATTACATCAGAAGTTTGGTGGGCAGAAAAACGCTGTCCTATTACTGATGACCCGGGTCCGAACAATCCTTGTAAAATTACGCTTACTACGTACTTAACGAACTGGAGGAACTTCTAATGCGTAATTTTAGAAAAATTTTGAAGCAAGACCAAAGGGGATTTACCTTGGTAGAAATTGTAGTTGCTACTGGAATTTTTGCCATTGTAATTACATCGATTTTGACGCTCTTGAGCCGCACCCTCCAAATTAACCGTCGGGTTCAGGCCTTGCGTGAAGTTTCCCAGGGCACACGTTCCATGACAGAAATTATTACTCGCGCAGTGAGAAATGGCCGGATTGATTATAATTCTCCATATTCTGAATGCAGTGTTACTGCTTATTCTTCTACCAAAAAGTCTCTTGGTATTGAAAGTCGTACTGGTGACAGACTGTGTTTTTATCTTGATGTAAACGGAACCTTGTGGCTTGAGAAACAGGTACAGGCAAACAGCACGTCACCAACTCCAGTTTTTGATCCAACTAAATTTAAGATTGATCCAACCACTTTTCATTTTTTCATTCAACCACTGACAGACCCGCAGGATGAAAATAATCCACCAGCGGTACAACCAATTGTAACGATTGTATCTCAATTTCAACTAATTGATGCAGTCGGTGTGACAAACAGCAGTATTGTTTATCAAACTACTATTTCTACTGACGTATATGACATTCTCCACAAAAAATAAACAATCAGGTGTTTCTTTGATGTTGGCCATTTTGGTTTTGGCAGCCGTAACTGCCATTGCTTTTAGCTTGGCCACTATTGTATTTATTGAGGTTAGGTTAGCGGGAGATGCACTGCGTACTGAACCGGCTCTATATGCGGCTTTCGGTGTTACTGAAGAAGCTTTATTCCAATACAAACGTTTTTATACTGGTTCGAATATGGATGTAACTACCTGCGGGCAGGGTGGATCTGACACTTACAACATCTGCAATCTTAATGGGGTATTACTGTCTCTGCCTCCTACCCAGCCAATCGCTTTTGATGATAGCCCTCGTGTAGAAAATGTGCCCGCACATACCACTAAGGTATTGGCAATGTTCTCAATTTCAGACCCGGCTAATTATTACACTCAATTGTACAGTTCATTGAGCGTACAATTATTACCAACCAGTAGCACAGGTGTTTATGTAACTCTTAACTATATAGATAGCAATGATCAGTCTCATCCTGTAATTGATAGACAGTATGTACCACCAACCATAAGTAATTTTACGAATTTTAATGCCAGCGGGCAGTATGAATTAACATTAGAAAATACTGGTAATAACGATGCAAGCGTAAGTATTTCCACGACTCGCGTTAATAATGCTCAGCCACCAGGACTACCTTTTATCGGGGAACAGGTGCTACGCATTAAAGCTGACTATCAGGGTTTGAACCGTACTTATCAGGTAAGAATTCCAGTGCCATAAGAAAAAGACTCCTACGGAGTCTTTTTAAATATTATCGTTTGGGGATTTTTAAGGTTTGACCAGGGTTGAGTTTGAATGGCGCTTGGAGGTTATTTAGTGTGGCTAGAGTAGTCCATTCGATATTGTTTTGTTGAGCAATAGAGAAGACAGTGTCTCCCTTTTTTACAGTGTAATCATCAAAGAGTTGGGATGGTGTTGGATTGTCCTGGGCTCCCAAGACTTGAGGTTGTGGCACGGAGACTGTGCCTGAATGGTGGAAAACCATGTAGCCGGCTCGGATGGCTAAAACGCCGCTGATGACCATGAAAATGGCTGTAGCAAAGGGCAGAATATTGCCTCGGTTTGAGGCTCGGCCGACGCCAAGTTTTAGTTTATGTGAAAGTTTTACTTTTGGTGACAAAGCAGATAAATTCAGTTTTTCTTTACCTTAATTTTATCATAAATTGATCATAAAAAACTTGTGGCGTGGGGATAAGTAGCCAGGTATAATATATGTATGGCAAAATCTACCTCTAAAAACCTGACGGAAGCAGAAGCAAAAAAGCGCATGGAGAAACTGGAAGAGCAGATCGAAGATTTGCGCTACCGATACCATGTTTTGGATGATCCGGAAGTAACCGACGAAGTATATGATTCCTTAACACGTGAGCTTCGGGCATTGGAAGATCAGTTTCCAAAATTAAAGGACCCAAACTCCGCAACGCACCGAGTTGGAGGTCAGGCCTTGGAAAAGTTTGTGAAGGTACAACACGCTGTGCGTATGCTGTCCTTGAGTGATGTATTTAGTTTTGAAGAGTTACAGGCTTGGGAAACTCGGATTAAGAGGTTACTGTCTGCGGCAAATCAAACTAAATCTGGGCTGGAATATTTTTGTGAACTCAAACTCGATGGTTTGGCCGTATCTTTAATTTATGAAAACGGTATTTTTGTGCGTGGTGCGACTCGGGGAGATGGATTTGTCGGGGAAGACATTACTCAAAATTTAAAAACTATTCGCGCCATTCCTTTGAAGTTACGCGGAAGTATTATACCGAAACTTCTTGAAGTTCGTGGCGAAGCTGTGATGCCAAAAAAAGTTTTGGAGCAGCTGAACAAGCAACAAGAGAAAGAAAACAAACCAAAGTTTGCTAACACTCGCAATGCAGCTGCAGGAAGTTTGCGGCAATTGGATCCGGCGTTGGCTGCCAGCCGTAAACTTGATTTTGTAGGTTGGGATATTGCACAACTGCAAGGTTTTGCAAAGGTTCCGACTAAGCATTCCGAAGAGCACCGACTGATGCGCGACTTTGGTTTTAAAGTTGAACCAAGAGACAAAATAGCTGAAACTCTCGACGAAGTAAAAGTATATATAGATGAAATTGCTAAAGTTCGGGATTCGTTACCCTTTGGTTCAGATGGTGTTGTGGTTTCGGTAAACAGTTTAGCTTTACAGCAGCGTTTGGGAGTTATTGGTAAAGCGCCGCGATATATGGCCGCGTATAAATACCCAGCTGAACGTGCGACTACCAAAGTACTAGATATAAAAGTGAATGTTGGCCGTACCGGAGTGCTTACTCCGTTTGCTGTTTTCGAACCAACTGTTGTGGCAGGTTCGACTATTAGTAAAGCAACCTTGCATAACATGGACCAAGTTCACCGCTTGGGTGTGAAGATTGGCGACACCGTGGTTATAGAAAAAGCTGGGGACGTTATTCCAGCGGTAGTTCAGGTTTTGCCTAAACTCCGCACTGGTAAAGAGAAGACTTTTAATATGCCCAAGAAGTGTCCGGTTTGTGACGCGCCAGTTGAGCGCCGCGACATTGGTAGCGGTAGCGGCAATAAAGAATCCGCCGCCTATTACTGCACCAATCCAATTTGTCCGGCCAAAAACCAAAGAGGCATGGAGCACTTTGTGAATGCCTTTGAAATTTATACCATTGGCCCAAAAATTATTGCGCGCTTTAAAGATGAAGGTTTAATATCTGATGCCGCTGACCTGTTTACATTGACCGAAGGCGATATTAATACTCTTGAGAGATTTGGGGAGAAGAGTGCAGAGAATATCATTCAATCTATAGAAGACCATCGCAAGATTTCGTTGGCTCGATTTGTGTATGCGTTGGGAATTCAAAATGTGGGTGAAACCACTAGTGAAGATTTAGCAGAACATTTTCATTCTCTAGAAAAGTTGATGCAAGCAACTGCCGAGGAAATAAATGCAATCGAAAATGTCGGCCCAATTGTTTCGGCAAGCGTGGCCGAATGGTTCGAGCATAAAGAGAATCAAAAATTCGTTGCCAAACTTTTAGATAACGGCGTGAAGATTATCAATCCAGAAAAAAAGAAAGACGGGAAATTAACTGGCAAGACTTTTGTAATTACTGGCAGCCTAGAAAGTATGGGCCGCGACGAAGCGAAGGCTAAAATAAAATCCGCGGGCGGCAAAGTCACCGAAAGCGTTTCCAAAAAAACTGACTATGTAGTAGTTGGAGAAGACCCTGGCTCCAAATATGAAAAAGCACAAACTTTAGGAATTCAAATCTTAGACGAAAAAGCATTTATCAATTTAATTTCTTAAATAGCAAACTTGAATCTAGTGGAGGAAAAAAGATGAACATAGATCCAATACCAATAACACTGTTTGGGATTTATCTTTCGTTGTTATTTTTCCGACGGGGGATTGAACGGGCTGTAGCCATTATATGTATTGCGATTTGGATTTCGATGACCCAAGATTTAAAATGGTCACTTAGCACATTGAAAGATGGTCGCTGGTGAACAAAGTTGGGTTTAAATAAAAAGTGCAGGAAACCGCACTTTTTTGTACTCTTAAACCAGCACTTTCGGCTCTAAATTCAAGTAAATTATATCTAAAGAAATCCTAAAGAAAATATAAAGAAAAACCCTTGACAACCCTCACTCTATATATTAAGATGCCTATACGATTTAACACCTTAAAAACAGCAGCAAAAACTATGTTAAATTTCACCTTAAACCTTAACTCCACGCGGTTGATGTAACTAGCGCTTTTTGACGCCTAGCTACAACCGCGAAAAGCGGTTTTTTTGTTGCCCATCACCTTCAAAAAAAGTTCCTCAAAATTTGTGTCTATATATTTACTGCTCTCAGGCGAGTTGCCATTCCAATTATTCTTAGGGAATCAGGCTGATAGAAATCGATCCGGCGAGCAGTAGCTATATGGCCGCAATAAACGCGGAGAAAAAAGTAAGAATCACACGCAACATCTTTTGCAAGAGTGTGTATTGCTTTAAACCTTCTCGGCAGCCAAGCACTTTCCAAACTGAATAGTGGTAACGTATTCTGAAATTCAACCGTTCAGAATATGTATTTGTAAGTAAATCAAAAATCTTTAATTGTAGGAGACTACATTAAAGTGAACATTGTATCCAAAATAGTTTGTTCATCATTTTTTCCTAAAGTGAAAATGGTGGTCGCAAATTGTTTGTCAAATATCAATCTGTCTATTCGTAGAATAAAACAGATAAGGGTATACGGTGGATGCCTTGGTACTATGAGCCGATGAAGGACGTGGTAACCGACGAAACGCCTCGGGGAGCTGGTAAACAAGCTTTGATCCGGGGATGTCCGAATGGGGAAACCTACATGTGTGAAGCACATGTGCCTATATGCCGTGGGGTATGTAGTGTGGGAACCATGCGAAGTGAAACATCTCAGTAGCATGAGGAAAATAAAGAAAGGAAGCGCAAGCTTCTGTCGATTCCGTTAGTAGTGGCGAGCGAAAGCGGAGATACATAGAAATTTATTCATCGAACACGTTATGTTCGTGATCGGTGAATAAATTATCTATTAGCCCAAACCAATCTTAGTGTTGTTGATTCTAATTTATTAGATGAGACTTAAAGCATACTGGCGTTGCAAGATTGGCGTAGTAAGATGGATCGTGGCGGTGCAGTAAAGCCGCCGAGGAAATAAGTGTGTTATGTAGCAGAACACGCCTGGAAAGGCGGACCAGAGAGGGTGATAGTCCCGTATAGTGAAACATCATACAGTTCCTGATTTTTTTCTTGAGTAAGACCAGACACGAGAAATCTGGTCTGAATCCGCGTAGACTAATACGTAAGGCTAAATACTCATAGTGACCGATAGTGAACAAGTACCGTGAGGGAAAGGTGAAAAGCACCCCGGAAGGGGAATGAAATAGTTTCTGAAACCGTATACTTACAAGGAGTCGAAGGCCTACGGTAATTTATTGCCAGGCTGACGGCGTGCCTATTGAAGAATGATCCAACGAGTTAATTATATGCGGCTTAATTAAGTGTTAACAAACACGAAATTGTAGTGAAAGCGAGGATTAATAGTCCGTATAAAGTTATATTTGGCCGCCCCGCTCCGGCGGAGCAGCTGAATATAATCTTTAAGGTCGCATGTGTTAGACCCGAAACCCGAGTGAGCTACCCATGGCCAGGATGAACGTTGTGTAAAAGCAACGGGAGGTCCGAACCCATACATGTTGCAAAATGTTGGGATGAGCTGTGGGTCGAAGAGAAATTCTAATCGAACCGGGTGATAGCTGGTTCTCCTCGAAATAACTTTAGGGTTAGCGTCACGTGTTCCTCACAGAGGTAGAGCACTGAATCGAATGTCCGGTGGGAAACTGTCGGGTTCGAACCAAACTCCGAATTCTGATGAGTAAAAAGCGTGGCAGTTAGACTATGGGCTCTAAGGTCCATCAGTCAAATGGAGAAGAATCCACACCGCCGTCTAAGGTCCCCAAATCCTAGCTATAGTGCAAAGGATGTGGGATTGCTTATACAACCAGGAGGTTGGCTTAGAAGCAGCCATCCTTTAAAGAAAGCGTAACAGCTCACTGGTCAAGCGATCCTGCGCCGACAATATATAGGGGCTAAGCTAGGTGCCGAAGACGTGGGTCGTAATTTAATTTATTATTTTACGGCGGTAGAGGAGTGTTGTATGCGGGCTGAAGCAGGATCCGTAAGGGCCTGTGGACTGCATACAAGTAAGAATGTTGGAATAAGTAATATATATAGGGGTGAGAATCCCCTTCGCCGAATATCCAAGGTTTCCTGGGCAACGATCGTCGTCCCAGGGTTAGTCGATCCTAAGAGCCGGCCCCAAGGGGTCGGTCCGATGGAAAACAGGGTTGATATTCCCTGACCACCTATATGTTATCCAAGGCGGGACACATCATGGTAGCTTGATCGTACTCTGAATATGTACGTCGCTGTATCCGTAGTCTGGAACTCTAGGCAAATCCGGAGTTTCTATGTTTGCTAACTTTCGCAAGATTGTTAGTAGGCTGTAAAGGCGAAGATATGGAGAAAGGCCGCAAGGCCAATTCGAGTGACCCGAGGTGCCAAGAAAAGCGTCGGGGTTATGCATATAAGTGTCCGTACCGCAAACCGACACAGGTGGATGAGGAGAGAATCCTAAGGCGTCCGGATGAATGTTCGTTAAGGAACTCGGCAAAAAAGCAGGTGTACCTTCGGTATATACCTTGCCCTTTTGCATGCTGGGTCAATGGAAAATATAATCTCGCAGTTAAACGCAATCGTCGGCACTAGACGATAAGCTGCTCGCCTCGGTGTGGGAGACGATGGCGGAGCACACTTCTTGTTTAACTGCGCTGGTGGGTGGATCAGCAGCCTCAATGCTCGTGGCCGGACATATGAGCGGATTCACCCTTCCAGTTTCTTGAGCATAAAGTGCTCGCTTGAAAGTTTCGCTTTCGAGCGAAAACTTTTCTCATTTCCATTTTGTTCGCTGTTGCAGTGAACAACCCAAAGCCGAAGAGTTGATAATAAAATGGTGCGCGCTTTTTGCCTCACCTTCCTGTCTATCAACTCTTTGGCTATTTCTTCTTTCTTTGGAAAGGAGCCATTGACCCAGCATGTTAAAAGGGCCGCAGCGACTGATCCCCTCTGACTGTTTATCAAAAACTTAGGTCCGTGCTAAAGCGCAAGCTGATGTATACGGGCTGATGCCTGGCCAGTGTCAGAAGGTGAAACCCCTCGTCGCAAGATTGGGGGCTAAGCCCTGATGAACGCCGGCGGTAACTATAACCGTCCTATGGTAGCGAAATTCCTTGTCGCGTAAGTTGCGACCCGCACGAATGGCATAACAAGTAGG
>CAYYQK010000008.1:0-110 GCA_964473815.1 uncultured Candidatus Saccharibacteria bacterium
TATGTGTAAATTGGAGTTATATCAAGGCCAATCTTCTAATACTGGTCAGGTAGTTCATGACACAACAATCATTATTCTTTGAACCGGAAAAACTGAAAAAAGGGAAAGAT
>CAYYQK010000008.1:210-36796 GCA_964473815.1 uncultured Candidatus Saccharibacteria bacterium
ATTTTCAATCCAGGTGACTTGGTTATTCTAAGAGATGCCGGTGCTTATGTGTAAAATGGATCATTATATTATTAATGAAAAGGAAAAAGACTGTATAAAATACTCTATCAGTTGTTTAACTGATTTAATTGAGATGACATGACACAACAATCATTATTCTTTGAACCGGAAAAACTGAAAAAAGGGAAAGATAAATGTCCTACATGCCATCGGCTTATGCGATCGTATGCGAAAACACTTGATCTGCGATTAATAAAAATCTTTTATGAAATTGCAGAAGTAGCAAGGCAGCACGACAATTATTTCAATCCTCGCAGGGTATTTATGGATGATCATCATAAGGTGACTGATTTTCAGAAACTACATTATTGGGGTTTCATTGAAAAGACTAAAAAGTCCGGTTTATGGAAGATGAAACAGAAAGGTTGGCAGTTCTTAAAGGGGAATATTCAAGTACCGAAACGGGTTTGGGTATTCAACAATCAGGTGGTTAGTGAAGATGATGATTTGATGGTACATGTCGGCAATATTGATGATCGTTGGCAGCAGGGACGTAGTGATTGGGCTTATGATTTTGTAGTAAAAACGCAAGTATGAGTAAATGGCAATGCAAAAACTGTAAGGGTTATAGATATGAATATGAGCCTTGTGCGGGGTTTTTAACAGAAGACTTTGCTGGTAATTGTCATCCTTTTGCAGAAAAAGCACTAACAGAGGCAATTAAAGAACTCCCTTTGTTTATTGCTTTTACGGCCGGTTGTTTCGGTCATGGCTGGACGCCGTTTGTTATTGTTTTAATATTATCTATTTTTATATGGTCAAAAGAAACCTAGACATCACGCCAATACTACGACATTCCCATCGCAGTGGGTTTAGTATGATTTGGTCTGAGTTTATCGCAAAGTCCGGTCGAGTATATATGTTAGGCTATTGTAATTACTGCGGGCAGAAGTGGCAGCTATTAAAGAAAACAATCAAACATGAAAGCGTATCTGTCGTATAGTGAAATTTATTTGTGGCAACGGGATCGGGCGGAGTATATCCGCCGCTATGTAAAAGCTGAACCTCAGGAGTCTAATATGGCTATGGAGCTTGGTAAGTTAATTCACGGAGCTATTGAAGAACCTCGGCTCGAATGGGTTAAGCAAGCTCGGGATATGCAGCTGACCGGCAAGCAGGTTTTAGCTACTCGGAAAATTCTTACTAAAATGTCCGGTTTAACAATTCCGCTTCATGAGTTTTCCATGCGGACTACCCAGCATGAACCTGAACTTTTTGGGGTGTTTGATGGCTTTGATAAGGAACGCAGGATTTTATACGAGTTTAAGACCACAGAAAACCCAAAGGCTTGGAGCCAGTATAGGGTTGATACTCACTTACAGCTTTCGATGTATGCCTATATGTACCAGCAAGTGTATCATCAGTATTTTTCGGATATCCAGTTGTTCGTTTGTGATACTAAAACTGGCAATGTAAAGAAGTATCACACAGCCCGTGGACCAAATGATGTATGGAATGCCGGACAGATCATCAAGAAGGTTTATCAAGAAATGAAAGACGCCAGCATTTGGGAACAGCGGGTATCAAGCAAAGATATTGCTATGAGAAATCAACAGGCTTTGTTTGACATCAAGACTTAGGTTTATTACACTTACATCATATGGCTATCGACAAGAAACAAATCGTGAAACTGTTTAAGAAGGGGGTTAGCAAGAAACGTATCGCTACGGATATGGGTTGCAGTCGTATGTATGTCTATGCCGTACTGACTAAGGCTGGCATTCATAAGATTAAGAAGTCCCGGGTTACTCGATGAAAGAAACTCAGCTAGTCAGGCAGATTCTTGATTATTGCCAATTACGCCGGTTAATCTTTTGGCGTAATCAATCCGGTATGATCCGGACTGAAAAGCATGTTATCAAGATGGGTACTATTGGCTCGCCTGACATAATTGGCTGTTATAAGGGCTTTTTCGTGGGTGTGGAGGCTAAGGTGGGAAAGAATAAGGCCACGGCCGCACAGGCTCTCTTTGGGGCAAAAATCGAAGCTGAGGGCGGTTATTATCGGGTAGTGTACTCTTTAGAAGATTTTATTGACTTTTTGGGCGAATTGGAATTAATAATAAAAAAACATGATTCAATGGAAGCCGGAAAAACGCAGAGTTAGTGAGCTTAAATTGTGGGATAAAAACCCTCGCACTATCTCGGATACAGCATTTGATAAGTTAAAGAGCCGTATTACCAAGCGTGGCTTTCATGACATCATTAAAATCAATACTGATGGCACTGTGCTTTCCGGTAACCAACGCAAGCGGGCGTTGGAGGAACTTGGCATTGATGAAGTTTGGGCATTAGTGCCTGATCATCCTCTTTCGGATAGTGAAATGAAAATTGTAGCCGGTGAGAGTAATCGCAGCGATGGTGTGGATGATTTTGACATTCTGGCTAATGAGTATGATATCGAGGAGTTACAAGAGATTGGTTACTCGGAATTGGAACTCGGCAAAATCGGTATTAAGCTCGAGGAGGATGGGTTTGATGAGAAAGAGGCTTTAGCTAATTTGGGCGAAATTACTGTGCAAAAAGGTGATCTCTACCAATTGGGCGATCATCGCTTGATGTGCGGTGATAGTACTTCCACTGATGATCTTGATAAGCTCATGGGGGGGGTTCAGGCTAATTTGGTGTTTACTGATCCGCCTTATATGGTTGACTATAAATCTCCGGCCGGAAATAGCTATAACAGTGAAAAGTTTGGCGGTACTGGAGGTAAAATTTTTAATGATAATCTTTCTGATAAAGAAGCTCTTGAGTTTTATACTGCCGTTTTGAATAATCTTTATTTACATACTACGGACAACTGCCCTATCTATTGGTGGTATGCTACCAAAAATTCTAACCTTAACTTGCAGGCGTGGGAGAATACCGGCTGGTACTTCTCTCAGGGCATTATCTGGCTTAAAAACAGTATGGTATTGGCTCGAGGTCAGGACTATCATCGCTGTTTTGAGCCGTGTTTGTTTGGTTGGAAAAAAGGCAAATCACACTTCCGTAATACTAAGATTGCTGATTTCAAAGACGCTTGGCTCGATATGTCCTATGACAATTTCCAAGATCAACTCGATGTCTGGTTTGAAAAGCGCGACAATACTTCTGAATATATCCATCCCACACAAAAGCCTATCCAATTGGCTGATCGGGCATTACGCAAGTCATCAAAGGTCGGCGATGCAGTCTTGGATTTGTTTGGGGGCAGCGGTTCTACCTTAATGGCTTGTCATCAGCTTAACCGCAAGGCTTACCTAATGGAGCTTGATCCAAAGTATGTTCAGGCGATTATCAAGCGATGGGAAGATTTTACCGGCGAAAAAGCAGTGAAAATCAGCTAAAGTTGAGTTATCCCCTGCTCTTAAGTGTAAATGTAGGCTATAATGTATATAGGTTCTTATAATTAATATGCTTTCTACCATGCGAGACGACGAAACTCAAGTAGAAGCTGCTTCTGAAGATCAAGCTGTCGCTGAAGACAGTGTTGATACTGTTGACGCTTCTGTTGAAGCTGACAGTGCAGATGTAGCTGATGAAACCGAGGCTGCATAGCCCCGGTTTTCTTTTATAATTAATTTATTATTTTTTATGATCACAGTTGAATTTACTAAAGAAGAATTAGACTTTGTCCGTGCTGCCATTCTCGAAGTACGTGTACAAGGTACTGTTCAAGATATTGTTTCCGGCCGTTTAGTGTTATCTGATTTAACTAAGTCAATTCTGGATAAGCTCACTCATGATGAGCCGGTTGAAGCTGAACCAGAACCTGAAACTAATGAATAATCACATTCTTTTATTC
This sequence comes from uncultured Candidatus Saccharibacteria bacterium, assembly GCA_964473815.1. Taxonomy (GTDB): domain Bacteria; phylum Patescibacteriota; class Doudnabacteria; order UBA920; family UBA920; genus UBA920. Next base: position 4,057 of record CAYYQK010000008.1, read on the forward strand.
GTTTTTGGTTTTGCGATCGGAATTGTACAGTCGGCGTTGTTATTTGGTCTTGGTTATTTAGTCGGCCGTTACTATAACGAACGACAGGATTGGCAGAAAATGCTTGATCGGGCCAATGATGCTACCACTGACATGGGCATGCGCTCGACGCAGTTTATCGAGCCCGTGTCTGATAAAGAAAAATTTGACGCTGCTAGAGAGATAACTGATTTAACTCATGAGTAAAGAAACAAGAAAACAACAAATGAAAGCAGTCCCGCAAATTAGGGATTTCAATCATAGCCGCACTTTAGTGCTTAGAAGTAAAAAGTATTCAAAATCTAACGGATTTTCTATGAAGAAAGGAAAATGGAACGCAAATGTCTAAACAAGTATCTTTTAATAAAGAAGCGCAAGACAAACTATTAACTGGTCTGAATATAGTCGCTGAAGCTGTCGGCGGTACTATGGGACCAAAAGGCCGCAATGTCTATTTTGAAGCCGATATGGGGTCTGAAGTTACTAATGATGGAGCTACTATTGCCTCACGTATTTATCTGGCTGACAAAGAAGAGGACGCCGGAGCTTATATTATCCGCAATGCCACCGGTCAGACTAACGATGACGCCGGCGATGGTACTACCACTACGGCAGTCTTAACTCAGGCTATTGTGCATGAGTGTATTCAACGGCCGGAAAATCCAATCGAAATTCGGGAATCACTAAACTCAGCTGGTCAAAAGGTTTTATCTACTTTGGCGACAATGGCACAGTCAATCACTAAGGATGAGATTAAAGAAGTTGCCATGATCAGTGCTGAGGATGAGGAGATTGCTTCGCAAATCACCGAAATTGTCCAAAAACTCGGCGAAAAAGCCGTGATTAATGTCGAGGATAGCAAGTCTATCAACACTTATTACGAAATTGTTGACGGCTATGAGGCTCAGGCCGGCTTCATGTCACCTTACTTTATTAACGACCACAAACAGGCTAAGGCTATTTATAGCGATGTGTATGTTTTGGTGGCTGAAAAGAAAATCCAAAACTTAATCGACATTAAACCACTCTTTGATCAGCTGGCTAAACAATCAATCGGTCAGCTTGTGATTGTCTGTGATGATATTGATGACAGTATTGTCGGTGTGTTAGTGCAAAACAAGAGCATGGGTATATTTAACAGCGTTGTGATTCGGGCTTCTGGCGATACGTTAAAGGATATTGAGGGAGCAGTTGGCGCCCAGCGTGTGAGTGACAGCACTGGTGTTACTTTCAAAGGCTTAACTATCGAACATCTTGGTAAGGCTGACAAGGTAGTAGCGGATGCTCATAAGACTTTGTTTTTGGGTAGTGGCGATAGTGCTAAACAGTATGCTACGTTCCTTGAAATGGGCTTGCAGAATGAAACTAACCAGATCAATAAAGAGATTATGGAAAAGCGTATCGCTAAACTTCGTGATGGTGTGGCTACTCTCTTTATTTCCGCTCCTACTGATCCAGAGCGTATTTACCGCCGCCGCAAGGCTGAGGATGCCGTTAAAGCTACGCTTGCTGCTTTAGAGGAAGGTGTAGTTGAGGGTGGAGGCATGGCTTTGTACCGCTTGGCTAAAGACCTTGAGGATAATTCTATTGGCGGCCAAATCTTAAGAAAAGCTATGACCGCTCCGCTTCGTAAAATTGTAGAAAATGCCGGCAAAGATTATACTGAAATTGTAAGCAAGCTTGGGCAGCGAAATGGTTATGACGCAAAAAATGACGAGTTTACGGATATGTTTGTGGCCGGGATTTTAGACCCTGCAAAGGTAACTCGCACGGCTTTGCAAAATGCCATCTCTATTGCCGGAACTGTTATAACTACGTTCTGTCTAATAACTGAGAAACCAAATGAAAGTAAATCAACTTAAAATCCGCGAGGATGTTATAACGGGCGATATGCTCGAAGGACTGCAAGTATTTGATGATGACCAGACCCGTTATAAGTCCATTGCCTTAAATTTCACATTCGCCTCCGGTGTTAAAGGCTTCCTGATTGTTACCCGGATTGCAAAGGATCAATGGGATCCCTCACAGGAAATTGAAAGTATTACTATTAAGACAAAAGCATAATGATAATTGAACCAATGCCTAATCATGTTCAAATCGAACGGGACGCTGTCGTAATCGGCGGACTGGATACTTCTTCTAAGGACAGTGCGATTGAACTAGGTACTATTAAAGCTAAGGGGAGTGATGTAAAACTTCCGGTATCAGTGGGTGATAAGATTTTCTATAAAGGCTGGGGAGTTGATATCGTTACTCACGGCGAGGATACTTATTATTTTATTGATACAACTAATAATTCAATTTTGGCTCGCGCCACTGAGGAGTAATTTATGTTTTGGAATGAACCAAAAAAACTTATTCTTTTGAATGCTAATATCTTTTTTGAAGAAATAGCTAATAAAATTGCTAGTTATACTGGTTATCTGGTTGTTAGAGTACCTGATCAAAACATTCGTGTTGAAGTCTTTACATTATGATAGTTGAGGCATGTGATAACCATAAGCGGTGCCATGATCCGTTTGTTATTGAGGACAATGACGAAGCTATGCGGGTGGTCTGCAAGCAGTGTTGGCAGCATGTGATTATCCGCAAAGACCCAATTAAGAAAGTACCGCTTAATCGGGAGTATATTAAGTTTTTCAGGAAATTAACGCTTCAGGGAAATCACAATTTATTTTATAAGTATTATCCGGAGTTTTTAGGACGATGAAACTTTATGAAGGACAACAATTACCTCTCGGCTATGGTGTGGCATGGCGCAATCTCGTGGATATGAGCTATACCTGCTATTTGGTGCCGTTTAACATTCTCGCTCGCTGGGTACGGGAGTTTTACTTTTTCCTTGCAAAACCAAATCGTGATGAGGAGCTAGCCGTGTATCGTAAAGGCTATAATGTCGGCAATACTAAAGCGGTGGTGTCTTTGATTCGCATTAAGGATAATTTCTCGGCTATTTATATCAGGGGGTTAGTTGAGGGCAAATGGGGCAGCTACTCGCTTCAGGAGCTATGGGATTTGGGTCAGTATGATCAGGTTTGGGATTGGATAATTGAAAGGGTTAAAGATGGCAAAGAGGCTTAAGTGGGTTAAAATTAAGAATATTCCGGAGCATGTTAAAACCATGCGTAACTTAATTGATTGGATGAACGACGTGTATAAGGCAAAAGGAACTATCAGTGTGGAAATACACGCCGAGGAAGAGAAAGATGACACTAAGTAAGAAACATCCGCTTTTCTTTCGTTTCAAAGATTTGTTTATTAATGATTTACGCAAAGGGTTGTGGTGGCCGGCATTTCATTATCTATTCGGATATTATCATCCGGTTACAAAGCTTAGGTTTGGTGGTAAAGTATTTAATCGCAATATATTTTAATGACTATAAATTTTTTAGAACTGGTTAAAAGATTAAAATATGCTGGCTTCCCTCAATATCATGATGGAACGGGCAATTGGATTGACGATGAAACAGGAATGGGTAGTCCTGAGATGTTCCTTTCATCATCTCAGAAGGATTTTGATCTAAGAAAATGTTCTTATGTACCTTCACTGGCTGAGCTTATTAAAGCGTGTGGAGATCAATTTAGCCATCTATCTCGTTATGAATTAGAAGATAATATTATTTGGGCTGCCTTTCAAAGAACATCCGAAATTGCAGGTAAAGGTAAAACACCAGAAGAAGCGGTTGCATTACTCTGGCTGGTATTAAATGAAAAGCATGACTGATATCGAATTACACTATAAACTTCACTCTTGGTCAAGGGATATTTGCATCATGAGGGAGGATGAGATTATGCTGAATATGAAAGTGATACGCAAGGTCGCTAAGTTAATGAAAAAGGCATGTCAAAAGCTTTAACTACGCAAAAGAATAAGATGGGTCGGCCAACGATTATGACGCAGGCTGTACTCAATAAACTCGAAGCCGCTTGGTCAGTAGGTGCTACTGATAAAATGGCTTGTTTTTATGCGGGTATTTCTCATCAGGCTCTTTATAACTACCAAAATGACCATCCTGAGTTTGTTGAGCGAAAAGAAGGCTTAAAAGAAAAGATGGTCTTAAAAGCCTTAAATGTCGTGGCTTCTGCTCTAAACGACAATGATACTAATACCGCTAAGTGGTATTTGGAAAAGAAAAGAAAAGCGGAGTTTGGCAATGCTATTGATGTAACATCCGGCGGGGAGGCACTTCGTCCTGATATCCAAGTGGGTCAAATGAATGTTCAGGTTATTGCCGCTGAGGTGGCTGCTAAGTTAAAAGAAGAGAAGTTAAAAAAACCTAATGATAGTACCGACTAATGAAGAACTCGCAGCGGCCAATATTCATATCTTCCTTGAGCAGTACGCTATAACTAATGACCAAGGCCAGAAGCTCGATTTTTACGATCACCCATTCATGTGGGATATATTTGAGGATTGGTCACCGCAAATCGTTGGCAAAAAGGCTGCTCAGATCACTTGGTCAACTTGTTTTAATATTAAAGCTCTCTATGCCGCTAAATACTTCGGCATGGATATTATTTATACGCTGCCCTCATCAAGCGACATTAAAGACTTTGTGTCTGGTAAAACAAACCGCTTGATTGCTAATAATCCGATCTTTGGCGAGTGGACAAAGGATAAGGACTCTATTGAGCAGAAGAAGGTCGGTGATAACATCATGTATTTTCGTGGTACGTGGACTGAGCGGGCAGCAATTGCGATTCCAGCCGATCTTTATATTTGTGATGAAAAAGACCGCTCCAAGCAGGATGTGGTGGCGATGTATTCCTCTCGCTTGCAGCACAGTAAGTTTGGCTGGGAGTGGGAGTTTTCTAACCCGTCGGCTCCGGGTCATGGCGTAGATGTTAAATGGGCTAAATCCGATCAAAAGCACTGGTTTGTTAAGTGTGATAATTGTTTCAAAGAGCAGTATTTAACAATGGATAATATCATCATTCCTGAGGGTAAAGGCGAGGAGGACGCTTATTTTGGATGTACTGACTGCCAAACAGAACTTAATCGCCGGCGTGGCCGCTGGATTGCTAAGTATAAAGGGCGAAAGATTAGCGGCTATTGGATCAGCCTTTTGATGGCGCCATGGGTGCCGGCTTCTAAAATCCTTGAAATGAAACGCACTAAGAGTGAGGAGTTTTTCGCTAACTTCGTATTGGGTGATGTGTATGTGGGCAAGGGCAATGTGCTTACTGAGGCTATGCTCAAGCAAAACCTTATCAATGCCGTTAATCCTCAAGACGCTCGACCAATCATTGGGGTTGATACCGGTGTTAATATCAACTATGTGGTGGGCAATAAGTACGGCACGTTCTTTTATGATAAATGCGAGGATTATGAGCCTATTCGCTCTTTGTTGAAACGCTGGCCAAATGCTATCGCTGTAATTGACCAAGGCGGCGACATCATTGGACCAAGAAAACTCCGCGAGGAATTTCCTAATCGGGTATTTCTGTGTTTCTTTAAGGCTTCTCAGGGCAATGATAAGCTGGTAGTGTGGGATGATGAGAACGGCACAGTACAGGCTGATCGGGATCGTATGATTCAGTTGGTGGTAGATGAGTTTATTGAAAAACGCATGCCTCTCTATGGCACAGAGGCTGACTGGTATGATTATATGGCTGAGTGGCTCGGTATGTACCGCACGGCTGAGGAAAACTCACTTGGTGTGATGAAGTATCACTGGAACAAGCCGGCAAGCGGCCGCTGTGACTATCCCTTTGCTCAGGTTTACCTCCGCATTGGCCTTGACCGCTTCCTTGAGACCGCTTCCACGTTCCATGATCCTAATGCTCCTAAGTTTGGCTCACAAGGACTTGAGGTTAATCCTGTTGATGGCACAGTGCCTAATGTGTTCTTGCCTAAACGGCTCAATTCGTGATTTAATAAATTAGGCGATTAACTCTGCTGAGAAATATCCCCCCTGAAAAGGCGGGGTTTTTCTTTATACTTAAAGTAGTTCATTGAAAACTAGGGTCAAAGGAAAAACAACATTCATGACGAAGACGAATCTAAAATGGCGGTTGGGTAAGCTGCCTACACCAGAAGACCTGGTGGACTTGGTAAATACCAAGATTATTACTCAAGACGAAGCAAGACAAATTTTATTCACTCAAGAAGATGAGCCGGCAATGGCTGATTTGAAGAGCGAGATTAAGTTCCTCAGGCAATTAGTTGATAAGCTGGCCAATAATTCTCGGATTGTAACTACTATTCGAGAAATACAAACGCCGACTTATATTAAATACCCTTGGTGGAATACTTATAACACTTGGTGCCAAAGTATTCCGGCTACTAGTAGCGTTACTTTAACTAGCGACACTACCTCTAGCACTACCAATGCTTTTTATTCGAATTTGAGTAATCAGGCTCAGCTAAGCAGTACTGGTAAAAACTTTTCGGAAATCGAAACCTTTTAATTAAATAATTTTGACCCTAGCTTTTAGTTAATTATGGCAATACTACCATCCCCAGAATCATCAGCAGGATTGGCCGGATCGATCGATGGATCGCTCGGACTTTTCAATGACGTTAATAAAATGCCCGGCAACGGGTTTGATACCGGCACGGAGCCTATTGATCCGTATGAAAGCAAACTGCCGGATTTTAAGGTTATCTCTTTAACGTCGGCATGGAAGCGTGACTATGCCACTTACTACAATGACATCGAAAAAACTCAAAAACTGGCTTTCGATTATTGGATTGGCAAGCATCGTAATCCTGACATCTACAGTATTGGCAATACTAGCAATGTTGCGGAAGATACTGCAAAAGTTACGGATAATTTGATTTTTGAAGCCATTGAAACATTTTTACCAATTGCTACGAGAACCAATCCGGAGCCTTTGGTAGATGCTGACCCATCTGATATCGGGCAGGAATTGGCTCATGATATCAAGGTGGCTTTGGCTCATGAAGCGGATGTACAGAACTTACGCCGCAAATTGGCAAAAACTACTCGTGGCTGGATGATTAACCGCCTCGGCGTGTTAAAGGTGTCTTGGGATCCCATCACTAAGTCTATTAAGACTGAGGTGACTAATGCCAAGAAAATGCTGTTTGATAAGGACGGCTATATTAATGAGAACTGTGAATTTGTTGGCGAATGGCTGGGTGAAAAGAAAAAGGCTACTGTTGATAGCTTAATTGAAATGTTCCCTAAAAAGCGGCTTGAGATTCTAAACAAGGCTCAGGGCAAAAAGGGCTTGAAACTGGAATACTTTGAATGGTGGTATAAGGGCACCGATCTTTTGTTTACGCTCGATGATATTGTGTTGGGCAAGTATAAGAATCCTAATTGGAATTATGACGGCGAGGTGGAAAGTAAAAACCCTGAAACCGGCTTGCCTGACAAAAACTTTGTGCAGGGAGTTAATCATCTTCCTAAACCATCCGCTCCTTACCGCTTCTTAGGTATCTTTACTTTGGGCGAACAGCCTCATGATAATACTTCTTTGATTCTGCAAAACATCCCGCAGCAAGATAAGATCAATCGCCGTGAGGTACAAATTGACCGCAATGTTGAGGGTATGAATAACGGCATGGTGGTTTCTGGCAGTGCCTTTACTGAAGAACAAGCCGCACAGGCAGCTTCCGCGCTTCGCCGGGGTGTGGCTATTCGTGTACCGAATGGTGATGTGCAAAAGGCGGTTATGTTCCCACAAAAGCCGTCACTTCCTCAAGATGTGTTTAATCAGCTTACGGACGCAAGAAGCGAGCTTCGTAATATCTTTGGCATTACCGGTTCTACCTCTGAAGGCTTAAAGGGTCAGGAGTCTGTGCGTGGCAAGATCATGGTTCAGCAAATGGACGCTTCCCGTATTGGCGGTGGTATCTCTGAGTTTATCGAACAGCTCGCTGACGCTATTTATAACCTTTGGGTACAGTTTATGTTCGTGTATTACGATGAGGAACACTTCATCACGGCCGCTGGTGCGGTTTCCGGTATGGAACTCATCACTCTTAAAAATGACAAATTCCCGCTTCTAAAGACTTTAACTGTGTCTGTTAAGGATGGCTCGCTAATTCCTAAAGACCCGTTGACCCAACGTAACGAGGCTATTGACCTTTGGTCTGCTAATGCCATTGATCCTCTTTCTTTATATAAAAAACTCGACTTCCCTGATCCTGAGGAAGCTACTAATCAGTTGATCTTGTGGCAAATGCTCCAAAAGGGTGCTATTTCTCCTGAAATGTATTTGCCTGGGTTTGCTGCGGCAGGACAAGCACCCGGCTCTGGACTTCCTATGCAGCAGCCAGTAACTGGTACAGCAGCGGTTAATCCACTTCCTGAGGAGGGGTCAGCTGTCCAACCTACGCCGGCAGGCGGCGAGCCAACTGCTCAGGTATCACAGCAGCTGTTGCAATCTCAACCACTTCCTAACGCTTAATCATGAAAAAGATCGGATACCAACGTCGGGACCCGATTTCGCACCGACGTTATTCTCGCAGGACATCTCTTGACCGGTTTCGACGCACTGGCCGTTTTACCTATGTTAAAGATGGCTCAGGACACAGAGCAGGGGAAGCATGGGGTGATAAGAAACAAATTGATCCTAATAGTCCGGTACGCAAGTACAGCAAAAATTCGCCGTCATTTGATGAGGGTGTATGGCTGTCTAAGCAAAAGCGAAAGGTCAGCACTAAGAAACAAAGGATCGCTGAGAAAATGCTCGGCGGTTTGCTGGATATCCCCACAAAAGCAGATGAAATTTAGATTATGATTAAATTGAAAGTAAATTAATTTTTATGTCTGATCCACGACCTGGCCACATGTACGATCCAAGCGATCGCAAAGACAATCCGCAAGAATATAAAAAGCATAAGGCTAAGAAAGACGCTATTGTGCGGAAAATGTTGTCACCGGCTGGCAAGCTTTCTTCTATGGTTAAGGACAAGCCAGTGACATTGCAAGATCATTTAGACTGGTTTCGTAAGCACAAACGCTAATGGGATTATTTGATAAAGTTGCTGCTCATCGGGCGGATCAAGCTGACAATTCAAAACCAAAAACTGTTTTCCGTTCCGGCGGCCGTAACAAATGGGGCAGTGACGCTACTGCTCATTTCAAGAAGATGGCCGAACAAGGCAAGAAAGAAAAGATTGCCAAGAAAATGAACTCAGTGTTGGGTGATGAGAATTATAAATATATTCGTAAAGACGGCAAGACCGTCGGATTTGAAAGGGATTAACCATGTGCAAAAAATGCGACCGCAAAGAAGCTATCGCAAAAAAGATGGCTGGCAAAAAGGACAAAAAAGTTTCTGTGAACAGTAAGGATTGGGTTAAAGAACACAGAGAAAAGAAACGGGGCGACATTGATCGCTATCCGGTAAACGACGACTAGTTTTCAAAGGGTTTTTTAAGAGTTTCCATTAAAAGCAATAACTCTCGTATTAATTAAATTGGGTTCTGAATAATCCCGCCTCTGGCAAAAATTCGTTATCTTATGTCAGTAGACGAAACAAAGATTGATCTTTCCAAACCTTATGGGGAATTGGAAGGTCAGGGTGCTGATAACTCAGCTTTGGGTGCCGACCAACAACAGGCTCCAGCAACACCAGCAGTTGAACCACAAGTTCAACCGCCTGCAGATCCTGCCACTTCGAGTGAACCAGATGGTTCTCAACAAGATACAGGGGATCAGGGAAGTGCAAATATTGATCCGAATGCAAGCCCAGCGGGGCAGGATAATACTGTACCTTACCGCCGGTTTAAGAAGTTTCATGATGAAGCTCTACAAGCCCGCCAAGAAGCGGAGGAGTGGAAACGACGTTTTGAACAGGCTCAGACCGGTTACCAGCCGCAAATGCAATCTCAAGAAACTTCTGATGATCTGCCAGCTTACTGGATCAGACTTTGGGGGGATAATGAAATGAGCAGGGAAGCTTGGAAAGCCCAGCAAGAGATGAATCGTGAATTGATTGCTGCGGCTCGTACTGAATCTCTTACTGAATTGCAGAAAATGCAATCTCAGGAAGAAACTCGCTATCAGGAAAACTTGGCTGCTCTGGATGATAATCTGGACTTGCTCGGTGATTATCTCGGCCGCCGGCTAACGGCGACTGAAGAGGACGCAATCCTTGATATCATCGATGAATATACTCCTAAGGATAATAACGGCAATTATGCCGGTGCTATCCTGCCGGTCGACAAGGCTTGGGAAATATATGAATTAAAGCAAAACAAAGCTAAAGCTCCTGTGTCTCAGGCTCGCGATCAGGTCGCTTCATTGACCGGTCAACAGTCGCAAGGCGACACTTCCGTTTCAACTGACGATGAAAAATTCGTTTCAGGCGATTGGGGAGCTTGGCGCCGCTCTCTCTAGATAAATAATTAATCTCTTTTTTAACGACTATGGCGTTTTCTAATCCTGTTGATACTCTGACTTTGGAAAAAATTGTGCCTCAAGTAGTTGATACTGTACTTCGTGGTAACGTATTCACTGCTAAGATGTTGTCTAAAACTAAAAAGTTTCAGGCCGCAACACAAGACTTTCCTATTAAGTATCAGGTAGGTACTTCTGTTCAGTCCTTCTTGGGCATGGACACTCTACCTACCAGCTTCACTGATACTCGTGTATTGATGAAGTATAACCCTCGCTTCGTAGCTGCTAACGTAGCTTTGGCGGGGACTGATATCTTGGCTAACAATACTGCTCAAAAAGTATTGGACTTAACTGAGATCGAAATGATCAGCCGTGCTCAAGACTTGGCTGATGGTATCGGTACTATGCTTTGGAGCGATGGTACTGGTAACTCTAATAAAGACTTTTTGGGTCTTGGTGCGTTGGTAGATAATGGTAACAACGTTGCTACTATCGGCGGACTTTCTCGCTCTACTTACACTACCTTGCAATCTACAGTAACTGCTGCTTCCACTTTGGCATTGTCTACAATGCGTACATTGTGGAATGCTATTGCTGATGCCGGCGGTGTATATCCAACCCGTGCGTATACTGACTACGCTTCTTGGTCACTTTATGAACAGCTCTTGCAACCGCAAGAAAAGATCATGAAGGAAGTTGGCTTTGTTGACAACTACAAGTTGGTAGAAGGTGCTCAAGACCTTGTTTACGCTGGTATGGCTGTAACTCCTGATCGTAAGGCTACCTCAGGCCAAATGGTGTTCATTAACGAACAGTTTATGGACTTCTACGCTCTAGACACTGACCTTTCTGCGTTTGATAACGCTCAAAAGGTTAACGTAGCTTCCAAGTTGTTCGCTGGTAACTCTTACAATCAGACTTCCAACCTCGGGTTCTACTGGACTGGGTTTATCAAGTCTATTAACCAAATTGCTTTCAACAGCTTCATTCTTTGCTGCGGTAACTTGGTGACTGCTAACCCTCGCCGTCATGGTAAATTAACCGGTATTACAGGTATTTAATCCTTAATTACTAAGAAAGGATTTTATGGCTCAATATATCGAACAAAACCTGAATGAAGTAAAGTATGCTGGTGGTATCAATACCCTGCTTCCTGCTACCTTTGGTTCAACAGTAGCTTTTGCAACCGCTCCAACAGGACCACAGCTTAGTACTCCTAATATCAATGCTTTAGTGGGTGCTACTGTAGTTCTGACTGCGGCTCAAAGTGGTCAAACATTCTTCAACCGTTCTACTAGTGGTAGCCCATCATTTACGCTGCCGGCTAGTGCAGCTGGTCTTGAATACACTTTTGTTGTAACAAGCACTAGTGCAGGATTTACTATTACTACCGGTACTACTTCAGTAATTCATGCTAAAACTTCGGCAACTGGTACTGCTATTACTTCAACTGCTACTACCGGTACTATTGTAAATACTCAAGGTACAGCGGTTGTAGGTGATACTATTACTTTGCAATGTGATGGTACTGATTGGTGGATGACTGCTCAATCTGGTATCTTCGCTGCTACTTAAATCAATTAAGTGAATTGCTAGCTATGACTTCGAGGTCGGTGGTGGGCTAGTGGTCACAAAGGAAATTATTATGTCTTCTTTACGTTCTTATTTGCAAATTGCACCTCAAGATGTGTTCACATCTAGTTCAACTCAAGGTACTGATTTGGGTGCTTTGGCTACTACTGGCGATGGACGTGTATTCCGCTATGTATTGGCTGGTGCTACCGCTTTGGTACCTGGTAAATTGCAGCAAGCTTCTGCTCAGGATACTACTAACTTAAACCCTTCCGGTGGTTTGTCTATCGCTGCCGCTTCTGTGGGTGCTACTTCTGTAGTTACTACAAGCACAGTGACTTTGACTGCTAACCAATTGGCTGGTGGTTATCTTTCTGTAGCTGTTACTCCAGGACTTGGATACACTTACAAGATTAAAGGTAATACTGCTGCAACTGCGGCTGTTACTACTATTTACTTGGAAGACCCTATCTTGGTAGCTTTAACTACTTCTTCTAAGATTGTCTTGGCTGCTTCTCCATACGCTAATGTTATCGTTAACCCAGCGACTGCTTCTTCTGCTCCTGTAGGCGTAGCAGTCTATCCAGTGGTTGCGGCTCAATATGGTTGGATTCAAACTCATGGACCAGTTTCACTGCTTAATGATGGTGGTACTGCGGTAGGTCTTGGTCTTGCTCCGTCTGCCTCTGTGGCGGGTGCGGCAAAGACTATGGCTGCTACCTTGTGTCAAATTGGTTACGCTTTGAATGTTCAGGTAACTACTGAATATGACCTTGCTTTTTTGACCATTGACTAATCTGTCTAAAAAAGGCCGCCTCTAGTAAAGGGGCGGTTTTTTGTTATAATAAATGTAACTGTAGCCTTGGGGGCGGCAGAAACAAATAATTAACAATAAATATATGATCGAACCAGAAGGAGTGTATAACGGGCTTGCTCGTTATGCGTTCACAAACATTACCGAGGAAGAGTTCGTTTCCCACTGGGATGGACAGCCTTGGATCGTACCGGCTGGGCAAACTGTAGAGTTGCCTGAATACATGGCCGTAAAAATGACCAAGGAATTGGTCGACAAAATCATGATCGGCGAAGTAAAGCTGGCTGAGGATAATTACTATAAGGCTAACCCAGGTGCGGCGCCTAATAGTTTCCGTGCGCCTAACCAAATGGGTGTACCGGCTGCTCGCAAAGTGTGGGAGGACAAAATTGTTCGCCAAATGGAAATCGATGAGGAATCACCTCAGATGGCTATTGAACGGGCAAAAATCCGCTCTGAGATGGAAGCTCAATTTAAGCGGGATGCTCAACCCGGCAAGGTTGATATGCCGGCCTCTGTAGAGGAATTTGCAGATTTGGATAAATCTCGTCAGGCACCTAAACAGGCCAAAGCTCCGGCTGCGGTTAAGAAACTTTAGTTTCACATGAAACTGCTAGACCCCAAGGAAGTTAATCAAGATTCTAAGGCTCAAGAAGCTCGCTCAATTTTGCGTATTCAGGAATATGCTAAGGCTGAGGCAAAGGCTCGCAAGGCTTTGGCGGACGCTGAAAGTACCTTTACGCTCACATTGGCTCGAAATCGTGCACAGTGGGCTGATGAGGAGCAGGCGGCTAATTTGGCTCTTAATGCTCTAAAGATCGAAACTGAGGGGCTTGAGGCTCGAAAAAAGGCAGCTCTGGAGCCGATCGACAAGGAACGGGCGGAACTGGATAAATACAAGGCTGATTTAGAGGCTAAAAGTCAAGCACTTTCTAAGGAGCGAGAGGAACTTGATGACTGGTCAGGTATTTTGCAGGATCGGCTAGACGAGGTTGGCGAAAAAGAGCAAAACCTTAACTTGAAAGAACAGCAGCTAAAAGTTGCTGAGGATGGTATCCATATGCAGCAGGAGCAAATACGGGCTTCCTCTAAGGACTTAAATAAACAGTTAGCTGATTATCGAGCGTTTGTTGATCAAAAGGAAAAGGAATTGGAAAAGCAAAAGAAAGCGTTGTTTATGGAAAAGCAAACTTTAGATGGTCAGGCTTTTGTATTAAAACGGAAGTCAGAAATGCTTGAGGCTCGGGAACGAAAACTCGATGATCGTGAGCTTACGCTTAAGTCTGGATTTGACGAACTGCGGCAAAAACAACTAAAATAATTTTGGACTTCTTTCGGAGAATCATCGGCAATTATCCCCGCCAAATGCGGGGATTTTTGTTTATACTTAAGGCATGGCTAATCATGTTGACCCCTATGATAACTCACTGGTTATCGATGGATTTGAACAAGGCGTAGCAGACTCGCCTTTTTCTGGCGTGGCGGATATGCGCTGCGCTAATATTATTTCTACTCCCGGCGAGGCTAGTGTTGGTTTTGCTACTGCGGTTACTTCACCACCGCTAATTAATCAGGTTTCTAATCACCCGGGTGATATCACTGTTACCGGTAGATCCGGCAATAGTATTCAGTTTTCCGGACAGACTGGCATTGAGGCTGGTATGTCTATTGTTTTCAGTGCGGTCGGAGGTTTGACTGGTGTTTCTGTTGATACGGTTTATTGGGTTAAATCAACTTCTGGTAGTCCGGTTACTAGCATGGACTTATATAGCGACTTTGCCCAAACTTCCGCCGTTGTACTTGGTGGTGCTGCAACTGGCAGTCCAACTTTCCGGTTTATGGCGGTTGGCATTCCGGTTCCAGGAATCACTTTAGATGATTACCCGCCGCAGCAATTTACTTATGGTAGTGATGGCAAGTACTACATGATCGATTTGGCTAATCAGGTTTGGACCAATAAAACTACTACGGCCTCAGGTTATTGGGAGTGTATGGGCTGGGGGTCTGGTTCTGGTAAAACTGATAACGGCACTGGCATTGCTCACTTCACTGACTATAGCGGGAATATGTTTTTGTTTGCGGCTACTTCTAACCGCTTGTCTTACTATAATTTCCAAACTAATACATGGGTTTATAACTGGAATCCTAACACTGGCGGATCGGGTTCTACCTATTCAATGGTTTCAGGCACTAACCATAAACTTTATGCTCTCTCGGATCGTACTTTGTACATTACGGCCGGCTACGCTATTTTAACCATTTTCCAAACATCAGCATCACTTGCGTTCGATCCAACAAATACTGCCCGCTATACCTACAGCGAGTTTGATCTTTTGCCTTACTACGACAAGGCTAACTGTGTGGCATTGCTTGGCGACAAGCTCTTAATTGGCGGTAATGGCAATATTATTTATGTTTGGGATCGTGTTAGTCCTCTCCCAAGTAATTATCTGTTTTTAGCGGAAAGTACCATTTGGAACATGGTCACTGTTAACACTAACGTCTATGCCCTCGTAGGCAATCGTGGGCGCATTTATGTTACTAATGGCGTGAATGCTACTTTGTTCAAAAAGATTCCTGATCATATTTCCGGTACTGTTGAACCTTACTTTTTCTGGGGCGGTCTGTGTGCTTCCAAAAACCAGATTTACTTTTCTCTTTATGCTACCACTAATGGCGGTACAAAAATCAATCAGTACGGCGGCGTGTGGGCATTGGATATCGATACTAAGGCACTCCGGCTTTCTCACAAGTTGTCTTATGGTAATTACAATGGTTATGCTACAGCCATGATTAACCAATTCGTTGATGTGAACGTTCTTGTTCCGGCGGCTAATCCGGCCGGATCAGGGCTTTATATTGGCTGGGTTAACGACACTTCTACGGCCTATGGCGGCATTGATAAGACTACTTCAAATGTTTACACCGGCGGCGAAACTACAATTGACTCTGAGTTGATTCCTATTGGTACTTACCAAAAGCCTCGTGATAATACTAAGATTGAATATCGTTTAACACGGCCTTTGGTTTCAGGAGAGAGTATCTCAATTAAAACTCGCTTGATTTTCAACACTTCCGACACGGGCTATTCTACTACCCTAACTGATTCCACAGCCGGCAATTATAGCGGTATTTCTGATATCAACTATAAAAATGCTCAATGGGTACAATTCCAAATTGTTTTAACCGGCACTAATTCTTCCCCGTCTTATGTCCGGCTTAAGGAGATAAGATTGCATGGCCTTGTCTGATAAAAATCCATCCACTAACCGGCCGTTTAATCCGGTACCGCTTAATCCTGCTTCGCAGCCAACTAGTTTTGATCCTAACCAGCAACAGCAACTTCAAAGTACTATCAATCAGGTTAACCAGCAGGACGCTATCGCCAGTCAGTATGCTTTAACGCCGATTCCTTACCATGAGCATAATGATTTGGATTCGCCCAAAATCGATTATGATGATCTCAAAAATCGGGTTGTTACTATTTCGCATGTCTTGTTTGGCACTAATGCGGCTACTGCCGGTAACTACAGCATTTTCTTTTTAGTGCCTTTTAGCTGTATATTCAAGTCTTTTTCTGAGGTTCATACTACGGCTGGTTCTGACGCCGGATCGGTAACTTTGAATGTGGCAAAGCTTACCGGCACGACTGCCCCGGGATCAGGCACAAACTTGCTTTCTTCAACAATTAACCTTAAGGGGACGGCTAATACTGTTCAGTACGGCACTTTGATCACTAACTATAATACTTTGGCACTTTCCAAAGGCGATCGCTTACAGTTAGTCTTGACAGGAACACCTACGGCGTTGGCTAATGTGCTAATTACCGCTCAAGTTAGCTACTAATATCCCCAGCCTTTTAAGGGCAAATGAGGATATAATGAAAACATGAAAACATACTCGAGTTACTTTGGTACTGCCTCGGTTACTGGCGATATTCAACGCATAATCAATAACAGCAATTCTGATAACCTGACTTGGGGCATGGAAATGGTTAATGACAGTATTCGTTATTTGGTAGCGAAATACTATTTTAACGAACGCTCTTATAGTACTGTGACTACTGCCAGTCAGCAGTTTTATAATTTACCTCCTCAGGTAAAGAAGTTGATCAATGTGACTATCTCGATCGGTGGGGTATTGTGGCAGCCTAAGGAGTGTGCGACTCGCCAGCAATGGGACAATTTGAATGTAGTGACTTATACGCAGGACTACCCGTCTTACTTTTTCGTTTATAACAATCAGGTAGGGATTTATCCGATTCCGGCTTCTAGCAGCAATGCTATGACCATGAATTACAAAATCCGCACAATCGATCTGTCAATGGCGGATGTTACGGATGTTTCCTCTACTCGCACCATGACTGCTACTAATGGTTCTACTACCCTTACCGCTTCAGGAGCTGTGTTCCTTAACTGGATGGCAGGCAACTGGATCAAAATTCCTTACTCATCCTCTAACTCTACTTCCGGCGACAACCAATGGTATCAGATCGATTCTATTACCAGCTCAACTGTTGCGGTTCTAAAAAACAAATACACTGGTGCAACTGTTACCGGCGCAGCGTTCACAATCGGCGAAGTATCACTTTTGCCGGAAGATTATCAGGACTTACCGCTTTACCGCATGGGTTTGATTTACTACACCACTCGTGTACCGGACGCTTTGAAAGCTAAGGAATATCAGGACTTGTGGGATACTGGACTGGCTACTCTTGACGCTGAGTTTGGCAGCAAGACTACCAGCGTGGTCTTAAATGACATTGATTTACCTATGCAAAATCCTAATTTATTCGCTCGATCTTTAAGTTAAAATCTCTATGTCAAATTTTGGAACACCTCAACCCCTTAACTTTTCGCAAGCTGTTTCCAGCGGCGGTTTAACTGTAAATTCTACCGGGGTTCGGGCTAAATCACCAACAACTGCTATAAGCAAACCTAGCAACACGATCGCAGCTCCTATGCAGGCGCCACGCGACTTGTCTGGTACTTATGCTAACATTGGCGGCACTATTTATAACAAAAATTCGCAGACCAAATTTTCTAACGCTCAAGACTTTTTCAAGGACAGTGGATTGAGCGATTTTAAGAATGTAAAATTTGACACTACTTATACGCCGTCTGGTAAAGAAACTATTTACGGACAGTCACCGGCCGGCGGACAAAGTTTTGGGTTCATGGATGGTAAAAAGTACGACGCAAACGGAAAACCAATTGTGGCAACTCCTACTGCTCCGGCCGCTCCTAATTCAACTTCCAATCCAGTAGGTGTTAATGGACTCTATACGCCGCCAAATCAAGGTACAACCGGCGTTAATCAGGGCGGCATTATTGGCAATTTAATTTCTATGGGAAACGGGGCAAGTCAAGAATATACTAACGCTCAAAAATTTGCCGGTTCAGTTTTGGAAAAGCAAAATAAACTCGGCTCTGATTATGCTCAGGCTACTAAAGATATCTATGCCGGCGGGGCTGGCGATTTATCTTTGGCCGGCGGACGGGCTGGACTGTTAAATCAACTTTACGCTGCTAAAAATGCGGCTTTGGCTAATGAATATCAAGGTGCTACTAACTTAATTTCTGCCGCTAATACTCAGCAACAACTCCGTCAGGGTGCTACTCAGGCTGCCGGTCAGCTTAATTCACCTATCACTAATCCGCAAACTCAAGGATTGGTTTCACCATCTGCGCCACTTCAGGGTCAAACTACTAGTGGTGCTCAGGGTCTTAACTCTCTTGTTGGTCAACGTCAGATACCGGGACAAACTCAGGTTGAATATTATAACAAGGCTACTGGTCAGGGTTTCCACACTCCTGAGGAATTGGCAGCGTTTGTTAATTCTCAAATGCCAAATTCAGGGGCTACGGCCGCTAATGTGTTCAGCATGATCAATTCCGGCGGGGCAAGTTCTGCTGGACCAGTTTCACAGTCTGACCCTTACTACCAAACTCTCTCTACGGCAGCTCATTTGCTTGCTACTAATCAGGTTGACGCCGCTAATCAGGTTATGGGTTCAATGCCGCCGGCCGTGAAAGCTCAAGTTTACCAAATGGCTCAGGCTCAGGGTTATAACTCTAATGTGGCCGCCGGACAAGCTCAGGCTCAACAGCAAAATACTTTCCAATCTGGCACTGCTCAACAGCAAGCCGCTTACAATAACTTCTTAAACGCAAATCCTCAGTATGTGAAATTGAAACAGGCAATGAATGAGGTTGATGGTTTGGGTAATTTGGCAATGGAAAATGCTTTGCATAATCAGATCAATATGTTCTCGCCTACTTTGGTTAATGAAAAGGTGGCTGATGTTCGCCGCATGCTTTCTAGTGCTGGTCAGGCTACTTTCGATTCCAACATTACTCGTTTGGCAATCGCTATTCAAAATCTTTACGCAGCTTCTGGCGGTCAAACTCCTAGTTCAATCGTTGACGCTGCAAACCACATTATCAATCCAAATATGCAGCTTGGAGCATTAAAGGCTCAACTCGACGCAGCTAAGGCTGAAGCTAATGTACAACTCGGTACCATCGCAAATACTGTGGCTCAACAATATGGCGTGATTCAAAACGGCAATACTGGTTCTGGTGGCGGAAATAGTAATTATAATTGGTAAAAAATGGATAATCTTGATCCACAAGTTGTCGCTCTCGCAAAAGCTATTCGTGAACACGAAAGCGGGGGTAATTTTCAAGCTAGGGGCGGCTCTGGCGAGTTTGGTGCGTATCAGTTTATGCCGGGTACTTGGGCTGGTTCAGCTCAAAAATACTTAGGGGCAAATATTCCGGTTGAAAAAGCTACACCCGAACAGCAGAATGAAGTCGCTTATAAAAAGATTAAAGAGTGGAAAGATAGCGGTTATAATCCGGCTCAGATCGCCTCTTTATGGAATAGCGGCTCACCGGATTGGCACGGCAAAGTCGGTACTAACAGTCACGGCGTTCATTACGATGTGCCTAAATATGTCGATTCTGTTTATTCACTTTATGAAAAGTATAAAAATGGTGGTGGAAATAATCCGGTAATGCACACAGCTCAAGCAGCTGGTAATGGCATGGCTGGTACTGATCAGAATACTGATTTCAAACCGGGGCAAGCTGTACCGGGTACGGGTGATACTTATCCTGACTTTTCCAGTGAATCAAGCGATCTCAGCCCTGAGGATTTACAAAGGCTTAAGCAAATGAGCGGACCAGAGGGCAACCTTGTTGGTCTGGCTGGCGGTTATGGACTTATGGGTCAGCTGGCTAAAAAAGGCTATGAGGGCTTGACTGATGTTACTGGTACAAAAGAATTAGGCGGCGGTTTGGCAGCCGGTATTGTTCCTTTGTTGCCGAGTTTTAAGCAAGCTCAACAAGCTGAAACAGATGACTTTAATTCTCTAATGGCTCGCAAAAACCAAATTCGCAGCATGATAAAAATGGGCATGAAAGTACCGCCGGACGCTCTAGCTAAGATAGATAATGAATTCCGTAATCGAGCAAATACTCAATATGAGGAACGCAACGCCGGATCAAAAATCACCACAAAACAAGTGTTAGGTGGTGCGGCGAAAATGCTAGGCACTATTTTGGCCTCTGGTTCTTATGGTGGCCTGGCTGGTGAGGCGGCAAGCAGCGGTAAATTAGTTAATCAAATTCCTCAGGTAGCAAAGGTAGTATCGACAATAGGCGAAAAAGGAGCGCCATTGGTAAAGGCCATTAATCCGCTTTCCGGTGGACCTGTGGCTTCAATAATGAAGCTCTTGATCGGCAACAAGATTATTAATGCAGTAACCGGCGGAAAAGAGAATCTCTTGGGCGGTTTGATTAAGGGGTTGCTCGATTAGGGCTACACCACACTGGATTGCCGCTTTCATCCGTCAGGACATGTTCATACTCTGTACAGTGCAAGGTGGTAGCGGCAGCGTCTTTCTCATGACGCATTTCATACATTGCAAGACCAACGATGGTAATAATACCAACTAGGCTTACAAGGGCGGCCGTCAGCACAAACTTGCGGAATCCCATCAGGAGTATGCCGGCAACAATGAAAATGATTATTAATAGTATCATGGTTACAGTGTAACCGCTCGTCAACCAGAAGTCAAGCCAAATGCGTACTGGAGATAAAAAACTCTTTCTAGACCAAGGAAAACTGCTGAAAATGCTCAATTTGCGGCTTAATGGCTTTAGTGTGGAAACGTTGGGGATTATCTTTAATTGCGACCATACCTCAGTGGGCGATCAGTGCCGTAAATACGGCATAGTTCCAGTAGTTAGCGTTTACCCACAGGTAGTCAAAAAAAGAAAGGTTTTTGATCTAAAACGGCAGATGGCAATTATTTTGCCGCAATTACCGGTACCGGGCGAGGAGAGGATTAATCGGGGTAAAACCTATGCTGAGTATGTGGCTGAGGCGGCGGCTCGGAAACAACCCGAGGGGGTCATGGCTCTAAAGATGATGTCTTCATATCCCCACACTTGGGCTTATAAAATCAAGTAAACTTATAATATATGGCTAATGCTTCACGAGATGCTAATCGCATAACAACTTTACTGGCCGTCAGCAATGCTGATGGTGTTACTGCTTTACCGGTTTATGTAGACTCTGCTACTAACCGCCTTTTGGTTAACGCTTCTATTTCCGGTTCAATTACTGCTTCGCCGGCTTCTAATGGAGCTACCGGCTCGGCTGTACCCGCTCAGGCTGATTACGCCGGCTTAAATGTCGCTGGTACGCTTCGTGGTGCTACTGGGGTAAATCCTAGCGGGTCAATTTATGCTACTCAAGTTGATATCGCTTCTGTGGCTGGTACAACTGTAGCAACTGGGAATGGAACCGCCTCAGGGGCACTCCGTGTCGCGATCGCTTCTGATAACACTGCTTTTTCTGTAAATGCTACATTGGTCGCTGAAACCACTAAGGTTATCGGTACTGTCCGTACTTTAGGAAATAGCGGGGCTGTACTTGATGGCGTGGTTACTGCCGCCGCTTCACCGGCTAATGGTTTTATGGGCTTAGGGATTTATAACTCTACCGAACCATCCCCTACTACCGGTCAATCGGTCGGTATTCAGCTTGATTCTAAAGGACGCCAGCGTATGGTTATTATGGACGCTGCCGGCAATACCCGTGGCGTAAATGTCGACGCTTCTAACCGCATGTCAGTTAGCGTGGACGCTTTTACTGCTACCAATGCTTCTACCAACATTGCTCAAATGAACGGCGTCACTGTTACTATGGGTAACGGCGTGTCCGGTACTGGCGTTCAGCGTGTGGCGATTGCCTCTGATAACTCGGCCGTGTCTGGTCTTGGTGCTGGGGCTACCGGCTCTGCCGTTCCGGCCAATGCTATTTATGAGGGTGGAAATGCTATCACTTCTTTGCCTACTGCCGCTACTGCGGGTAATACTACCGGTATCAGTGTTGATAAATTTGGTCGCCAAGTTGTGCTACCAATTACTATTCGTGATTTAACTGGTACACAAACTACTACTATTTCGGCTTCTACTTCTGAAACTACTATTGTTACTGCGGCCGCTTCAGTCTTTAATGATCTGGTTATGCTGGTCGTTTCTAATACTTCTGCTTCCACTAACACTCGTATTGACTTCCGTGATACTACGGCGGGGTCTGTACTTTTCTCTTTGCAATCGCCGGGTAATACTACAATCGGTTTTGCTCCTCCTATTCCTATTCCACAAACCAGCGTAAACACTAACTGGACTGCTCAGTGTGCTACTTCCACAACTGACGTTCGTATTTACGCTGTATTCGCTAAAAATAAATAATATGGTTTTTGATAAAGCTTGGTTTAATACTCATCAAAGTAAGCTACTTTGGCTGCTTAATTCTAAGCTAACGCGACGTTGGTTTAGATGGGTTATGTGCATCGATAATCCGGCTTTTATCAATCGTATTGAACCGAACGCTTATTGGTTTAATGCTAAACATGTTAACAGCGATCAAATTCAAGTAACTGCTGATTTTCGCACTAATGATAAATATGCTCGACGCCTTTACTATGGCTTCCGGCCGTTTTGGCATTTATTGCACATTTTAGATAAACCAATTGATCTTTTTGTTCCAAGTTTAAGTTTTGGGTTTGCAACTTTAACCGCTTTTTCAGGGTCTACTGGATTAAATAACCCAATGGACGGAACGGCTAGTCGTGGCAGTGTGAATGAAACTTTTGGAACAATTCAAAGCAGCGCCGGCAATACTTCTAATGCCGGTTTGCCTGGTGCGGAATTAGTTTTGCACTTAGTTTGCAGCACTACTTCTAACCAGTTTTCCGAGCTTATTCGGCACTTCCACTGTTATGATACTTCTTCACTCACAAGCAGTGCTTCTATTTCAGCTGCGGTCGTGTCTTTGAATGGTAAGGGCGCTGGTTTTAATGGCGGAGGTACTGCTCCTAATATCAATATTGCCTCATCAACTCCTACTAACAGCGGTACGGGTACTGTTACAAATGGTGATTATAGCAACTGCGGCAGCACGTCATTTTCTAGCCTAGCTCTTACTTCTTGGGTTGGTGCTAATACTTATAATGACTTTACTTTAGACTCTAATGGAATTGCCAATATTTCTTTAACTGGGATCAGTAAATTTTCGACTCGACTTTCTTGGGATTTGAACAATTCTTTCACTGGTACTTGGGCTTCTACCCGGGCTTGGGAAGCAACTATCTGGTCTGCAAAAGAAACCGGAACGACTCTTGATCCTAAGTTAGTTGTTACCTATACTCTTTCCACTGCGACAGCTAATACCACCACTCGCCTTTTAATGCGTGTTGGACTTTAATATCCCCATTATTTTATGGCTACCGGATACTATAATTAACTCATAATAATTTAATTTCTATGGCTGATACCAGATCAATTATTGGACCACGTTCGAGTGCAAATACTCCTGCCATTCTTAGCAGTGCGACTGCTTTAGCGTCTAATCCTAATCGTGGCGCATGGATGATCCAAAATTTGGGACAAAACCCTCTTTTTGTGTTATTAGGGAGTGGGGCTACTACTTCTGTTTTTCATGTTGTGTTAAAAGCGGGGTCAGCTAATGATGATGGTACAGGCGGTTTAATTTCCCAGTCTAATGGTATCGTCTATACGGGAATTGTCACTATTGCTGGCACAAGCCCTCGTTACACAGTATTAGAAATTACTTAATTAGAAATTACTTAAAATGGACGTTTTACAACCTGAAAATACGATTACTTTACCTGAAAAAGAGGCTAAAGCATTGGAATCTGCTCGTAACCAAGTTACGATTCTTGAGGCTGAACAGGCACGTTTAGCTAAAATTATTCGTGGGCAAAATGATGAAATTAGAAAAGCTCACGCAATGGGAGAGTATTTAACCGAAGAAATTTCTAAATTAGAAGAGAGTAAAAATAGTTTAACTAAAGAATGCAGTGATTTAGAAGAGAAAATTGCAGTTAACTTGAAAGAAGAGCAAGATTTTAATCAAAAACAGGCACTGGCTTTACAAGAACTTACAGACCAAAAACAGGCACTATCAAAAGGAAAAACGGATTTTGATAATCAAAAAGCACAATTAGAAAAAGATAAACAGGAATTAGATACTCAACAAAAGGCTCTAAAAGTTCAAGATAACGCTCACCAGTTAAAGGTTAAGGCATTTAATGAATTTTTAGATAAATGGAAGTAGTACAACCGGGACCAGAAAATTTTATAGAACTTAACGATGTTCCGCACTCTTATGTTAGTGCTGGTAGTGATGCTGTAACTGTTAAAGCTACTGCAGATGGTTTAGAGTTTACAACTGCACCCTCAACTTCTCCTGGTGGAGCCAATACTAATGTTCAATATAACGATAGTGGGGCCTTTGGTGGTAGTAGTAATTTGACATGGGACGGTACTACATTAAAAGCTGCAACTATAACTGATTCGGGGCTTACTTCTGGTCGTGTAACTTTCGCAGGTACAGCAGGCTTACTTTCCGACAGTGCTAGTTTCCTTTGGGATAATCCTAACAAACGCTTAACCGTAGATGGAGCAGTTATTTCTACACCAAATGCGAACAGTCTCTTCCTTGGAAATGCTCCCTCAGCGTCTTATTCTGCTGGAGCAACAGTATTTGGTAGGGGGGCTGGAATAGCTATCACTTCTGGAGACGAAAATACTTGTATAGGAAAATCAGCAGGTGCGGCTACCACAACAGCAAATACAAACACTTATGTAGGTTCTCGTGCTGGGGCTTCTAATATTACAGGAACTGATAACTGTTATGTAGGTGCTATTACGGGAACAAATTATTTAGGTTCATATAACACCTATATTGGTGCTCGGACTGGAACAGGGACTGGAGCTGCTAATGGTTTCGGGAATGTTGCTCTTGGTTCAAATACTATGGGTTCTATATCTACTGGCTTTGGTAATATCTGTATTGGATATGTAGTGGGTCGTGGAATTACTACAGGCTCTTTTAATACCATAGCTGGTTATGCTGCGGGAGGTAGTGGTAATTCCAGCGGCATTACTGTTTATGGTTATTCCGCAGGGCAGAATCAAAATTCCAGCGCAAACTCGAACGCATTTTTTGGCGATAGCGCTGGTAATAGCAACACTAGCGGAGTTGGTAACACTTTTGTCGGTTCTGCTGCTGGTTACCAAATTACTAGTGGGGGCAGTAATGTATGTATAGGTTGGCAGAGTGGTTATGTAATATCTGGGGGAACACAGAGTGGTACTGTATCTATTGGAGCTAGAGCTTGTTTCTTAGGAATGAGTAATAATAGTGTATTTCTTGGTTATGCTACTAATTATAACGGCACAAATGGCGATGGATGTGTAATGTTGGGTTATCAAGCTGGTTATCAAGATACCAATGCTAATCGCCTTTACATTGCTAATTCGAACACTACGACACCTCTTATTTACGGAGAATTTGATAATAAGATTCTAAAAACTTTTGGACGTCTTGGTGCACTTTCAACTACCGAACAACTTAGATTAGAATATGATTCCTCCAACTACCTATCAATCACCATAAACTCGACTGGTAACGCAACCTTCAATCTGACAGGTACAACCCCACAATTTACCTTTAGTAAAGGTATAATTCTTCCTGCTGGGACAGCTACAGCTCTTACAGCACCGCTTAAATTTACAATGGCAGGTTCAGTAGTACTTACCACACCAGTTACAGGAGTAATGGAAACTGATACGGATAATGTCTATCTTACAAAGAAAACAGCTATTCGTGAATCTATCCCTGGAGTTATTTTTACCCAAACTGCTGATAAGAGTGTTACTAATACAGTCACTGAAACTTCAATAGTGGGTTCAGGGGTAGGAACTCTTACTTTACCAGCCAACTTCTTTGTAGCAGGTAAAACAATAAGAATAATGATGTCGGGTGTATATTCGACAGTCGCAGTGACAGGAGACACTGTCACAATTAAGGTTAAGTATGGTTCAACGGTTATAGCGAGTAGCGCCACGACCAGCTTACTTGCTGGAGCAACTAATCTTTACTGGTGGGCGGAGGCTTTAATAACTTGCCGTACTACAGGAGCTTCGGGAACTGTGCAAATCTCTGGCGGTACACGTTACCAAATTAGTGCAACCACGCATGCAATAGCCGAAGATGAATTAAATAATAGTGTCGGCACTACGACAATAGATACTACAGCCAGTGCTTTATTAGACATTACGGTTACACACAGTGCAGCAAATGCGTCGAACACTGTGAAATCATTAGTAGGTAGTTTTGAAATATTAAATTAAACATATGAAAATAGAAGTAATAAGACAAGATGGGGATATGCACGAAATAAAAATCCCATTTGTCCATAAAGATGAGTTTGGAAACCAAGCAACTTTCTTTAGAAAAGAGACAGTACATTTAACTCAATTAGACGTACAGATAGTTGCCTTTCAAAAACAAATAGACGAACTAAAAGCTAAAAAAGACGCAATAATTAACCATAAATAATATGACCCAAGAAGAAACTCAATTTTTAATCTCACTCTTAGATCAAATTTCAATAAAAGTTACCGCACCTGATGCAGACAAAACGATAGAATTAACCAAATCAATTTTGGCAAAACTCGTAGGTTCTGAAATGCCAAAGATGCCCGAAATCCCTAACATACCAACAAATAATGACTAGACAATGACAGACGACCAAATCAGAAGAATTTTACAAAGGCTTGACCAACAAGATAAAGAAGCCATGGAATATCGAAAAGAGCGAGAAAAACTAGACGAGGAGCGACTCGCTGCTCATTACAAAGTGTGGAAAGGGCTGCAGGATGCAGGGACGACTCTTCGTAATGACAATATTGTTATTCGCAATGATATTACTAATCTTCGTAACGAAATTGCTCCCCTGAAAGAATTGGTCGATAGTGTAAAAGGGTTTGATAAAATCGCCTTATGGTTTGTTAAGCTAATTTTAGGACTAGGTGCAATTATTTCTGCTTTAGGAGTGATTGTTGTTGCTTTAAGAAAAATATTAACTGGCCATTGGTAAAATGAGAACTTTAGATTTTGAAGAACAATACAATGATTTATTTGATGCCGATAACAGAAACCCCGATGCTTACATAGATTCGGTTGGACACCTAGACGATGCTTACCACAACAGACACAAAGAAGATGGGTACAATTATGAGGACAGTATGTGGGAGGGAGAATGGCCTGATGATTACGATCAAAAATGGGATAAATATATAAAATGGGATAAATATATAAGTAAAAAATATGGAAAAATTAGATAAAACAATTCCTGATGGGGTTATATTCGCCCCCCAAGAAGGCGACTATATATCAGGTGATGGCAATTTAGGAAGCTTGCCTTCCCGTAATTGGGTGCCAAATAACAACTGGACACCTTACGTTGTGGCTGGTGAACGCCAAAGCGGTCATGGCTTTGATACCAATGACTGTACTGGTTTCTCGTACACTAATTCAGTGGAAATGCAGTTTAAGTATATGAGGCTTAACGGGCTTATCCCTGCTAAGGTTATTGACTGGTTAAACAAAAATGGCTATTTAGATGGAAATGGGGACTTAAATACTTCTGATAGAGCTTTAGGGTCTATGGCTGGGACAACCAGCAAGGGTAATTCGCTTAATAAAGTCGCTGAAACAGCTCGTACTATAGGGCTTATCCCTGAAAGCAAGTGGCCGTCAGTATTTACTACTTACGCTGAATACTATAAACCTGTTCCCCAAGAATTACTTAATTTGGGACAAGAGTTTTTAACACACTTCTCTTTGTATTACGAGTATGTACCCAACTCTACTGATCCTGATAATATGACAGGAGCGCCGTTTTATGTAGCCTTGGTTACCTGTAGTGGGTGGAGTAATAAAAACCCTGTCCCCTGGTGTGGATTAACGGGCAGTAATCATGCAGTGGTAGAATTAAAGCAGAATCCTTATGTTATTTTCGATAGCTATGACCCTTTTATAAAAAACTTGGAAAAAGGTTATTTAATTCCTTATAAGTACCGAGTTTATCTAACCCTTAACGAAACTATTAACTTAGAAAATATGACATTAGTCAAAGATACTAAAAGCTCGACAGTCGGCATATTGACTGGAAATAAAGACAAGCGAATCTTGGCTTTAGCCGATGTTGAGTCATTGGGATTATTCGGTGATGAACCGCAAATTTCAATGGACTTTACTGGCATACCAGTATTTAACATCATCAAAAAGTCTGGTGATTATGCGACCTCTGGGAATTTCCTAGTTGTTCGTAAGCAAAATTAAATACCCACAACTACGCAAGCCCAGTGGTGCTAAAATGGTAGTGTAATCCTTTTTCACTGAAAAATCATAAGTAAGTTACACCTGTGCTTACGGCGACTACAAGTGAAGAGAGGCAAAACTATTAAAGTTTTAGCAAAAACCTACTGGGCTTTAATTATGGGTATAATTGCCGGCTTGATCTTAGGGATTTTCCTTTCCCCGCCGGTCGTAGCTGAAGCTCCTCCGCCGGATAATGTGCGATTAGTCATGCCGTCTAAACCTGAAATAAAACCGCCTGTGGCTGCACAGAAGCCTCAGAAAAAGGCGATCGGGGGTTCGCACGGCATTAAGGCTAACAATACCATTTCCGAGGCTACATTGGCTGAATACCTCCGCAAAAATAATTCCCCTTTAGCTGACTATGCCGGCGAAATTCTAAAATCGCCTTATTGGTCAACAATTATCGGAATTTGTACAATCGAGGAGCTGAAATGCTCAATTAATCCTCACAGCTCGAATAACTTTTGGGGATTGGGACCAGGCATTCGCTATCCGTCCATCCCGGCCGGACTTGAGGCAATTAACGCTTTTCTGGCTAAGGCGGAAACAAAGCACCCAACTATTGAAAGTCTTAACGGGTGGTATAACCAACCCGGCAGTGCAAACTGGTTAAATACTGTAGTTTCAACGAAATTAAAATTAGAATCATTATGAAAAAAATCCTAGCTTCTAAAGCCTTTTGGCTTAACGTGATCACTGTGCTGACTCTGATCTGCACGCTTCCTGAATTTGGGGCAGTTATTCCTAGTCTGGCTGTGCCCTATATTGCTCTTGCAAACGCCGTTTTGAATATCATTGTGCGGGTATTCTTTACCTCGCAACCATTGACGGAGTTTGCCGCTGGACAAAGCGGAGAGTAGTAGCACAATCTAAGGAGGCCTTATGCGGAGGGCAAGAGACAAACTTTGCACGGAGGTTAGTTTATGTGTACTGGTGGCCATTACGGGGTGTGTCCTAAGTGTCTGTATTTGCGGGACCTTACTAGACATCACGTCTATCCCCGCCGGTTCTTCGGAAATCCAGCAAACACACCGATCTTGTTTTTGTGTCGTTCGTGTCATGACCTTATCGAGAGATTGATACCGCCTGATACGGCGTTACACAAAGATGATTATCTACAAATTACCCGGGATTTTTTAACACCGGAGCCTACCTTTATCTAGCCAAGAACCTTCCTTTTTTCCTTCAGTTTTCCTGCCATTGCGTTAGAGCCTGTCGCACCCAATACAGGCTCACTATCTTTTTCCACAACTTACCCACAGACGCCGCCTTGACAATGTAACTTGGCGGCGTTAATGTTGGAAGTAAAGAATTGAAACAAGACAAAGTAAAGAATTGAAACAAAATGTGTAATTGCCCATGCCACAAAATGACTGCTGAACAGCGTAAAATCACCACTCGCAAGGATTGTGTTATTTGCGGTTGTATTATTGAGAAACCATCTTAGAATGGTTTTTATTGTTTGTTAAATGTTGCTGATAAAACTGTTCAGGATCAGCAGCATCTAGTAAATAATACTAGCCACCTGAAGAAACCGACACCGATGGCAAGCGGCGTAAAATTTAATTTTCGCCGTTTATATTCCATAAGACTAGTTAAAAGCCTTGAGCTACACTACTTCTTGCCACGGGAGAGGGAAAGCTGAGGGTGGTAACAATATGAACATATATGTACACAAGAGAAGAAAAACTTACTATTTATGGTCGTATAGGCGTGACTAAAGAGGCCTATGATATTTTACGTAAACAAAAACGCCATTCTAAATTTAGTATGGCTAAATTAGCCAGTAATTTAATTATCAAAAGTGCAGACACTCAAACGTTACCAATACAAAAGCCGCCAGTGGATAAGTGACAGTGTAAGTAAATAATAGCTTTATTAAAGCGATAAATTATTAGTTGACTTGGGTAAACTAAGAGGTTACACTGTAAGTATGAAGAGTAAGAAACAACAGATTTGGGAACATTATCAAAAGATGCAGCTAGTTCACCCATCAATGGTTGAGATAGCAAAAAAGGTCGGTGTATCTAAAGCGTATGTTCATAAAGTAATTAAAGAATATAAAAATGCGAAACCTATTAAGTAACCTGTTAATTGTTATCTGTGCGGCCGCTTTAATTTATGGATTGGTTTATTTAGCACTTAAAAGTCCAAGTGTACGCTCGGCTGAATATCATCACTGTATGGTCACGGAAACGGATAAAAGTATTTGCCAATCAATAATCAACTAGTTATGAAAATCAAAGTAAAACCAGAAGGCCGGCCGGAAATCTATTTACCTGATCGGGAATCACTAAAAAAGTGGATCAAGTCTAAGAAGTTCAAAGAGATTCACAATTTTATCTCTAGTGATACTCCGATGATTATTGGGGCGGATCATGATGTTGAGTCAGTCTTAAAAGATATTGATATTGCAGAACGGGTGGCAGTTTTAATCGGTGAGGCCAAGAAAGGAAACTTTAATCACGCTTTAGCTTGTATTATTAATAACTATTTGGAAATGTATGATATTGGCGAGGTTACTGAAAAAGATTTGGAGGTTGAAGATGATAACTAATTCAGCTATTAAGCGGGTTACTTACCGGATTATGGATCAAAATTCAGCTCATTCTAAAATCAGTCTTTGGGTTAATGGAGCGTTAGTTGTGTCGCCGGGTGGTATTACGCTGCGGAATGAAGAGTTGCAGGAATAATTTACCATTAAGTTTCTTTGATGAAGAAACAGAAAGCGAAATAAATATGTCTGAAAAAGACGAATCAACAACTATTGCTCCGGTTGTGGATACGCAAGAAATTAAAGCGTTTGATCTCGACGCTTGGATCAGTACTCGCAAGGAGTTTATTGATAAAGTCGGGGCGATCATGGTTGAGGGCAAGGACTACCACGTTATTCAGGGTAAAAAATCTTTAGCTAAAGGCGGAGCTGAAAAAATTGCTAGTATCTTTGGTTGGACAGCATCTTTTAACAAGGATGATGACACTCTGGCTATGCTCGAAGGTGGTCAAGGGTCGGTGGTGTACCTCTGTAATTTGCAGAAAGGTTCTCAGTTTGTGGGGCAGGGGCGTGGTGCAGCTGATTTGGCTAAAAACAACAAAGACGCCAACAAGACTATTAAAATGGCTCAGAAATCGGCGTTTATTGATGCGGTGATCAGGTCTAGCGGATTATCGGATATTTACTCGCAGGATTTAGAGGATATGGATCCCCGTGATTTGGCTACAGGCTTCGGAAATGGCTCACAGCCGCAAAATAAGCCGGCTAAGGCTACAACAAGTGCTCCCAAGCCTATTTCGGCCGCCCAGATCAAATTAATCAATAAATTGGAAAGTCAGCTTTGGATCGATATCACTCCGGACGAGGTATTGAAAAAATACAATACTACTCAGGCTAGCCTAAAGATTGATGATTTATTGGCAAAGGTGAAAGAACAGGAGGCAGGCAATGTCCAATGATTTAGAACCAGTATCTGAAAGTAAGGCCGAAGTAGTCTTGAGCCTTGCTGACAAAACTAAGCGGCTATTGAATATTAAGGAACAGCTCTCGGAGCTTGAGTCGCTTGTTAAGGAGTTAAAAGAACAAAAGCAGATTATCAGTACCGATATACTTAATGATTTGAAAAAGCGGGAAGAGTTCTCAGTCAGGCTGAAAGAAGCCACAGTTACTTTATCTGTTAAGAAAACCGCCGCTGTGGTCGATCAGCGGGCAGTAGTAGAAAACCTGAAAGCAAGAGGTCTTACTGATTATGTTGATGAACAGGTCAATGATTTGTTTAAGGATAAAGTCTTAAAAGAAATTGCTAAGTCAGGGGAAACATTGCCGGGTGTGGTTATTCGGGAAACAGAATATATTACTGTGAAGGCAAGCACAAAGGATGAACGGCGACAGGTAGTTACTGAAGATTATAAAAAACTAAATTAAAATTAATGTTGCAAATTTTCAATCCAGGTGACTTGGTTATTCTAAGAGATGCCGGTGCTTATGTGTAAATTGGAGTTATATCAAGGCCAATCTTCTAATACTGGTCAGGTAGTTATTGATAGTTCTGGCCGCTCATCAAAATCAACTAAGAGTAAAAACGTGGAAATAAAAACCGATGTATTCGACAAATTAATATTACAGCAGGAGGCGAAAGATGAAATTATCTCAGTATTAAAACAGCATAACCATAGCCAGACTATCTTTGAGGAGTGGGGTTTGGGTGAAATTATCCCTTACGGCCGAGGTATGACTTACTTGTTTTACGGA
>CAYYQK010000009.1:0-20390 GCA_964473815.1 uncultured Candidatus Saccharibacteria bacterium
TGGCTCTGCAGTCGGGTCACGGTCGCCCTTTTCAAAGGTTCCTTCGCGACTTCATATGGGGTGGGTACAGCACTCGGGTCCTAGACTCAGGAGTGGAATGTTACAAATGTTACAGATTTTTGGATGTTAGGGTGAAACTTTTTCATAACAAAAAGCGGGCATTTGAGCCCGCTTTTCGATTTAACCAGGTGACTTTTTTGGGTCTTTGGATTTAGGGAAAGTTCTTTCTTCTTGAATTTTCCCATTCTTTAACTGGATCTTAACTGATCCACCATCTGCACCAAGTAATTTTCTGAGTACACCACCTGCAGTAGCATCCTCTTTGGTTGCGAAGGTTTTGATTACTCGATCAGTTTTATCATCCGTTAGTGGCCATCGACTTTTTTTCTCGTCGAATTCCAGGGTTAATTTACGGAGTTTTTCCATAACCAAACAATTCTGTTGAACTGGTGATTTATTTTTCACTCACGCTTAGTACGTTTAAATCGAAGCCACCAAGTGGCCGCTAACTGCTTCCTTCCTACACAGTCAGCGGCCGCCGGATAACTACCTAGTTAGGTAGTTAGCGCTTGGTATCCCCGTAACCAGGTTTTGGGACCTGTTCAACGACGTGAGTTTTTGGATGCTGACGAGCTTCTTTCACGGTTGTGAATTCGCCGGTCTTAGCATCGCGCCCACGTGGGGATGTCTTTGATTTATTACTCATGTGTGAGGTAAATCTCCGGTTAGTTGATATTAGGGTGTCAGTATGATAAGATTAAGTTACTAACTTTCATCATTATATAACTAGCTTTTCAGAGAAATCGACCTGGAATTTCTGGAAGGATATTCCTACTCCGATTTAAACGCCCAAAAAAGCCGTCTACAATAGACGGCTTTTTTCGACACTAAAATCAGCTGACAAAGCTGCGAATGACACCCCGAACAACACCGACAGGTCGGATGTCTTCTGGTTCTGCAATAACTGGTTCGTATTTTGTGTTAAGTGATTGGAGGATAACATGCTTTTTTTCTTTGTATAACTTTTTTAATTTCGCTTGATCGCCGTGAACTACAACTACGGTATCACCATTGTTTACTGGAACCTTATCTACTAATACTAAATCTTTGTTGTGAATGAGTGGTTCCATAGAATCACCCCTAGCTTCTACTAGGAAGGAATCGGGTGAAACCCTAATTTTTTTGGCTGGGAAGGGTATTCGGTCTATTACATTATCGTCGTTAAAAAACCCTGTTGTGCTACAGCCAACTGTGCCGTAAAGATTCAGGTATACTATATCGCGTACCGGGGCAGGGAGGGCTTCAAGTATTCCATTTTCACCATTTCTCCGGATATACCCCTTTTTCTCCAGCTGCTTTAAGTGATGGACTACGGTATTTAGGGATCCAACATCCAAATCTTCACGCATTTCCTCCAATGTCAGCGACTCGTCAGCTTTACGGTCAAGTAAAAGCTCATAAAGTTGCTGTTGTTTGGGATGGAGGGAATCCCAACCTTCAATTTTTTTCAATACCATAAAGGAATTATATATCAACCAACCAGATATTGCAAGTTTTTTATTTTACAATAGTGACTTGTAAGCAATAATTTGCTAATATTGAGACATGCCACAAGTTTTGACCCAGAATTCTATAGTAATTAGCCCCCAAAATCTTGAAATTTTGCAGAAAGTGGGTGATAAAGTACAAGCTGATATCGATCGGATGCAGCCATTTTTGCAGCATATGGTTGAGGTGCAGCAAAAGCTAATGCTGACTTATAAGCCTATATTTGAGTCCATACACAGGGTAGTAGAAGCAACTCGTCCAATTTTCGAAGCGAGTGCCCAGCTTAATTCGATAGTAAAATACTTACAGCCACCGGCAGAGCCGGAACTTTACATAAATCGTATATCTCATATACCCAGACCTATTAATTATATAGAATCTGATGCCCGGGTTAGCGTATCACCAGTAAGACTGCCTCCCAATGCGGGCTGGAATAAAGTTAAATGCGATTTTATGGATAGCCATACTTTAACGGTGTGGTATGACGGTCAAAAAATCGGTAATTTTGGTCATGAGACCCTAGGATTTGCTCGGTTAAGTACTACTGACCATAAGCCTGATAAGCAGTGGGAGCTGCTCCGTTGGCTAGCGATAATTAGCTCATCAAATAATCGAGTGCGACCCACATTCGCAGTTTTATTTACTCAGCCAGCAAAAAATATTCAAGCTTGTTATAAGCTGAAACACAATTTAGCTAAGAAATTAAAGTCGGCGTTTGGGCTATCAGAAGACCCATTTTATAAATATGACGATTACGCGGGATATAGGCTTAAGTTTTCCATCCTACCGGAGCGTGATCTGCGCGGAAATGGTGAACTACGATTCTCGGGAAGCCCGTTGTATGATCGCGAGATAGACCCCGAAGAAGAAGACTAACTTGAACTCCCGCTGAAATTTCAGCGGGTTTTTTGTTTGTATTCAAAATATTTTCTCTCGCCCTTACGAGGGTTTTTTCGGTTTGACTGAAATTTCAGCATATCCTCTTAGACAAGTATTAATTAGATTGCAAATGAAAAAGCAAAAATTGCAGTGGCGCAACCAACAGCGTCGAGTAAGAGATTTACTGCCGTTCAAGCATAACCCGAGATCACTCTCGGATAAGCAGCGGCAAGACTTGATTAACTCTATCCAAAAATTTGGATTGGTAGAAATTCCAGTGGTCGGTCTGGACAATAAGATATTAGCTGGCCACCAGAGAGTAGCCGTTTTGCAACTACTTGGCCGAGGAGAGGAACTGATTGATGTGAGAGTTCCGAATAGGCCTTTGACTACTAAGGAGTATAAAACATATTTACTGACGAGTAATCGAGTTCACGGTGATTGGGATTACTCCATACTGACTGAATACTTTGATATCGATACCATGCTCTTCGCAGGCTTTGACGACAATGACTTGTCAGTAGCATTTGCAGATTCTCTGGAGACGGACGAAGACAATTTTGATATGGATGTTGAGGTTAAGAAAATCAAAAAACCCAAATCTAAACTTGGAGATATCTATGCGCTAGGACCTCACCGCCTGTCATGTATGGATTCCACAGATCCCGAAGCCGTTGAGAAGCTTGTAGGCAAGCAAAAAATCGATATGATCTACTGCGATCCTATTTATAACATATCCTTGGACTATAACTCGGGGATTGGCGGTAATGCTTCATATGGCGGCACAGTCAATGACTTGAAACCGGATCATGTTTACCGGGATTTCCTGAGAAAGACTATGGAAAACGCGCTGGCAGTAGTGAAGCCAGATGCTCATGCATATTATTGGTGTGATCAAAAATACATCGGTATAGTGCAAGGATTATTTACCGAACTAGGACTGGACAATAAACGCGTCTGTCTGTGGATTAAGGGACCCGCAAACCCCGTTCCTACAGTGGCATTTGGCAAATGCTATGAGCCGTGTGTTTATGCGACGAGGGGGAAGCCTTACTTGTCGCCAGTGTCATTGAATTTGGGCGAGGTGTTAAATAAAGAGTTGGGGCCGTCTGGTAACAAGCTCCTCGACGACATTATGGACCTGGCAGATGTTTGGCTGGCCAAGCGCATATCGGGGCAGGAATACCGGCATGCCACGCAAAAACCAGTCACACTCCATGAACGTCCCATAAAACGCTGCACTAAACCGGGAGATAAAATACTAGATTTGTTTGGGGGCAGCGGGTCGACGCTGCTTGCCGCCGATGACATGAAGCGCGTTTGCTTTATGGCAGAGATAGAACCAATTTTCGTGGACTTAATTATAAACCGCTATGAAAAAAGCACAGGCATCAAAGCTAAGAAAATCAATTAAGACCGGCTCCGTTTGGCAGTTAGGCCAGCATCGTCTTGCACTGGGCGACTGTCGGGATAAACAGCTAATTAAGAAATTAATTGGTGCAAAAAAGATCAGCTTAATTTGCGCAGATCCGCCATATGGTGTCGCGGCTGTAGAATCCAAGCGCGAATTTAAAAAATTATCAAAGGATAAAATTGTAGCTAATGATCACCTGCAGAGCGATTCAGAATATACGGTCTTCAGCAAAGAATGGCTTGAGGTGGTTAGTCCTCATTTGGACCCCACTAATACTTGTTACATATTTAACGCTGATAAGATGGTGTGGGCACTGCGTGATGGGATGAAGCTATCAGGCTACAAAATAGCCCAACTTCTGATTTGGATAAAATCTCAGGCCGTTGTGGGTAGGCTTGATTACGCTCCGCAGCACGAGTTAATCATGTACGGCTGGCACGGTAAACACAGGTTTCGTAGATCCAAAGACAAGAGCGTGTTGTTTTATCCCAAACCCTCAAAAAGCAAAATGCACCCGACTACCAAGCCAGTTGGTTTAATACGAAGATTGATATTAAATTCTTCAGCCATTGGCGATATCGTATTCGATGGTTTCTTGGGCAGCGGAACTACTCTAATTGCATGTGAACAAACTAAGCGGCGGTGTTATGCCTTTGAGCTGGACCCAGAGTATTGCCAAACAGCCATTGATCGATGGGAGAAGTTAACCGGCCAGAAAGCAAAGCTGTTATGAAAAAGACCGACAGAGTGAAAGAGCTGGTGCTTGATCAGCTAAAGAAGAGTCCGATCGTTGAGGCTGCGTGCCAAAAGGCAGGCATCACCAGAACTACTTTCTACCGCTGGAAAAAAGATGACTCAGAGTTTGCAAAACTGGCAGATGAAGCTCTTATTGAAGGACAGTTGCTGGTAAACGACCTAGCTGAAAACCAATTGATCGGTGCTGTTAAAGATCGCAATCTCTCAGCGGTGCAGTACTGGCTCAGGCATCACCACCCATCCTATGCCAACAAACTGCAGATTAGCCATGATAATCAAACTGATGAGCTGACGGCAGAGCAAGAAGAAGTTGTCAGGCGTGCTCTTGAGTTAGCTTCAGGCAGCGAGTCACAAGAACAAGTAATTAATCAATTAAACTATGAACATTCAAACACAATTTCAGACCACAAATCCCCAGGTCAAAGTGATTCCACCGGAACTGGTGGAAACGATGATCAAGGACAAGAAAATCCGCGTAGCGATAACTAAAGAAAGTCACTTCTATTTCTTCCATTTTTATTTTGCTCACTATGTGAAATACCAAACCGCCCCCTTCCAACGTAAGATTTTTGAATTAACTCAGGAAGAAGAAAACGGCAATCTCTTTATTGTTAGTTTTCGCGGCAGCGGTAAATCCACTATCCTGACGACCTCTTACCCAATCTGGTCAATCCTAGGCAAGCAACAGAAAAAATTTGTATTGATACTTTGCCAGACGCAGTCGCAGGCCAAGCAGCACATGATGAACCTTAGGCGGGAGCTTGAAAACAATGTGGTATTAAAGCGCGACCTTGGACCATTCCAAGAAGAAGGCGAATGGGGTGCGTCTTCCTTGGTATTCCCCAGCCTTAACGCTCGAATTACAGTAGCATCGTCTGAACAAAGCATACGTGGTCTCAGGCATAATCAACATCGCCCTGACCTAATCATTTGCGACGACGTTGAAGACTTGTCGTCGACCAAAACACGGGAAGGCAGAAATAAAACCTACCAGTGGTTAACTGGTGAAGTGATACCCGCTGGAGATCGTAATACCAGATTAGTCGTAGTAGGCAACCTACTACATGAGGATTCGCTGCTAATGCGAATCAAAGAAGCGGTGGAAAAAGAAACTTTGAATGGCGTATTTCGGCAATACCCCTTGATTCTAAATGGTCAGATTTTATGGCCTGGGAAGTACCCTTCTATGGTAGAGGTGGAGAGTGAAAAACTTAAATCAGGCAATGTGTATGCGTGGCAGCGGGAGTATCTGCTGGTAATTGTCCCGGATGAAGAACAGGCCATCCACCGGGAGTGGATACAGTACTACGATGAGCTGCCTGAGAGGAAATTGATTGATCCGAGACACCGTTATAAATCGCATGTAGAGATTCGTATTGGCGTGGACTTGGCAATTTCTAAAAGGGATACTGCTGACTACACAGCTATGGTGGTAGGATGGCTCTTTGAAGAAAAAGACGGCTATGTATTATATATCCTGCGAAGCATTAATAAAAAAATGTCGTTTCCTGAGACAGTCGATTTGTGCAAGACACTGCACGGCTCATATAAAGAGAATGGAATGAATCCGACTTTCGTAATTGAAGATGTGGCCTATCAAAAAGCCTTGCCTCAACAGCTTATGAATGAGGGTATCTGGCAAGTAAAGACAACTCGCCCGGGTAATCAAGACAAGCGTAGCAGGCTTGTGCTTACAGCTCACCTAATAAAAACAGGCAAAGTTTTGTTCCCACGCACCGGCTGCGAAGATTTGATCAATCAAATCGTCCACTTTGGCGTTGAAAAGCATGATGACTTAGCAGATGCATTTTCTACTCTAGTATTGAACTCTGTAGAAGAACCGCCTTTTACACCTCGCATTTGGTTTATTTAGCTAAGACTCAAGAACGGGCTGTAGAAATACTACAGCCCGTTCGGGTATGGTCTTGCTTCCGGCGTTTGGTTTTTTAATGGATTAGTTAATGTGAGTTTAGAACTCTACTCGATCTGGGAACATGACGCTGATTTGCGCCATGATTTCGCCCCATCCACGAAGTGGCATAGTCCAGGACTGCGAAATATCAGCTTGAGCTAGCCAAAGAAGTTTGAGCAGAGCGTCGTCGTGCGGAAACACGTTAGTGGTTTTAGTAACCTTTCTGAATTGACGATTCAGATTTTCGATGGCATTGGTAGTGTATATCATACGGCGAATAGGCTCGGAGTAATTAAAGAACGGAGACAGATCCGCCCAGCGATTCTCCCAGCTCTTGAGGTAAGATTTATACTGCGGCCATCGTTCCATCATTTCTACTAAGGCCTGCATACCAGCCTCGTCTGTTGGGGCAGTGTAGACAGTTTTTAACTCAGCACAAAATCGCTCTTTATCTTTGTGTGGTACAAACTTGATAGTGTGACGGATTTGGTGAGTAATGCAAACTTGAACTTCGGACTGTGGGAAGATAGCAGTTATCGCTTCGGGAAAACCTTTAAGGCCATCAACGCAAGCGATCAGGATATCTTCTACACCACGGTTCTTCATATCGTTAAGAACCTGTGCCCAGAATTTTGCGCCCTCGCTTTGACTGATCCATATCCCTAAGACTTCCTTCTGCCCGTACTGATTTACTCCGAGTACTATGTAAGCCACTTTTGAAGATATTTTTCCAGCCTCCCGTACTTTAAAATGCAGCCCATCAAGATATACTACTGGATACACAGATGATAGCGGCCTTGATTGCCATTCTTTGACCAGCGGGAATACTTTATCCGTAATCGCAGAAATAGATGGCTGAGACATCTCGATACCATGAACACTTTTTAAGTAGTTGACGATATCGCGAGTGGTCAAGCCTTTTGCATAAAGCGACACAATCATGGCTTCAGTATCGCCGGCAAGCACATCATACCAAGGGGAGAGTTCTGGCTTGATTTTGGAAGCCGCCGAAAATATAGATGTGCGTTTGTAGGATTTGCGCGGTTTTGGTTGCGCTGGTGTTTCCTCTTCTGGTTTGTCATCGGTTTTGTCTTTGTTGTTAAGTCCAGCCAGCATAGGCGCGAGTAGTTCTTGCGCAAAAGCTGCCGCCTCTTCCGGGGAAGTAATAGTTTTTATCTTTTCTTGATATTCAGCGTGAGATAATGTTTTCATAAGTGTTTAGTTAATTGCTGTACGCCGGAATGCAAGGTTTATACCCGGCTTAACCATATACGTATCCGGCAATTTTGCCGAATTAATACCCGGATTTTGTTGTTTATTTAAGGGTTATTTAGTGGTATTATTAAGCTGTGGCGAGGCAATCAGCCGTGTTTTTATAGATAAATTTTTTAGAGAATATGACTACTAAAGAACCAGAACAGCAGCTTGGTGGCTATTCGGAGCAGGATGCTCGTATCGTCATCAACAGAAGACTTCAAGAGTCAGGCTGGGTACTAGAGGGTGCAAACCGAAATGTTCTAACCGAGCAACATTCAGAGGCCGGTTTTATGGATTACTTATTGTTAGATCGTAATGGTCGTAACCTTGCGCTTGTGGAAGCAAAAAAAGATTCCATTGATCCTTACACAGCAAAAAATCAGGCTCGAGGTTATGCTGAAGCCAATAATTGCCGATATGTATTTTTAGCTAATTCTGAGCAGCTGTATTTTTGGGATTTAGAAGAAGGCGATGCCACGCCAATTGAGCGGTTTATTTCTCCTGACGACTTGCAGCGCAGGCATGACCTAAAACAATCCAGAAAACCCGTGTCTTCAATAGAGCACAACGAAGCAATTTGTGATCGCCCTTATCAAAAGACAGCATCCGATACGATCGCTAAACAATTTGATGCAGGTAAACGTGCGTTCCTACTCGAAATGGCAACTGGTACTGGTAAGACTAGATTGTCTGCAGCAATAATTGATAGGTTTTTGAGAGCGCACCAAGCAGAGCGAGTTTTGTTTATCGTTGATCGTATTGAACTGGCCAAGCAAACGCTGGATGCTTTTCAAATTGCTTTCAAAGATGATTATCGTGCCGTGCGTTACAAGCCGGGGCAACATGCAGTTTTTGGCGGTGCGAATATTGTTATCGCCACAATCCAAAGTTTGAACATCCACTTTCGTAAAGATTTTACCCCAGGCTATTTTGACCTAGTCATTAACGATGAAGCCCACCGCTCAATCTATGGCGAATTACCGCGCCAAGTAGTGGAGTATTTTCAAGCCGTTCGTATTGGTCTGACAGCTACTCCTAATGACTTGCTAAAAAATATTGATATAGAAAAACTGCAGGATGACAATCCGCTCAAGTTGGAATATCGGTATGTACGGGATACATATAAGCATTTTGGCTGTGATATCAGCACTCCTACATACCGGTACACCATCCAAGATGGAGTTAAGGATGGTTATCTAGTAGCACCACGTATTGCTCGTATGGTTTCTATTATAACGAAGGAAGCAGTGTCAGACACCGGCTGGGAAGTTGAGATTGATGGTGAAAATTATACCTACAGAATCTCACAGATTGAAAAACGTGTATTAGTGCCAGGACGCAATGAGCTGATCTGTCAGCAGTTCTTGCAAAACGCCCTCAAAACCCCTGATGGTTCTATCGGTAAATCGATTATTTTTGCAGTTTCTCAAAATCATGCCGTAGCCATTGCCCGCGAGCTTAATCGACTCACTCCAGAACATAACGGTAAATTTGCAGAAGTGATCACTTCTCGTGTCAAAGGGGCATCAGACCTTGCTAAGCAATTCCGAAAAGATGAAAATTATTATCCACGCGTAGCAGTAAGCGTTGATATGCTCACCACTGGGTTTGATTGTCCAGAAGCGCTTAATATAGTTCTTGCTCGCCCAATTGCATCACCCACTACGTATATTCAGATTAAAGGACGCGGTACGAGAAAATATACTTTCCCTGACGGTACAGAGAAGACCCAGTTCTTAGTCCACGATTTCTGTGAAGTTGTTAAATATTTTGAAGAAAAGTATGACTTTGATGCGCCAGTTCCCGTGAGTGGACCAACTGGCACAGGCGGCGGTAGTACACCTCCACCTCCGCCACCACCACCGGCTGAGGTTCAAATTTACGATGGCGTAGATGAAATGGCGTTTACTGAGATGCTAGAAGTGGGGCCAGAAGGAGAAAAAGTTGACCGCTTGGTTTACATTAGCAAATGGGAAAGAGTAGTACAGGACATTGTTGCCAATAATCCAGAGCTGGCAGAAAAAATTAAAGTTGGCAATGACGAAGAAGTTGAAGAATTTATGCGTGAAAACATCTTTGATAAACCTACCGAATTTTTCAATGAACGAAATTTGTCCCGGGCTTATAAAGTTTTTGCAGACTTAATGGATTATGTGAAAGCTGCCTTAGGCACCCAACAATTACCAACTAGAGAAGAGCAGTTGATGGAATTAGTAGAAGGTATTCGCACTGAAAATGACTTAGATTTAGAGCAAACCCGGCTGCTAAAAGTATTGATTCAGCAATTAAGCCAGAGTTCTCAGCTCTTATCGCGGTTTGAAAAAGGTGACTATGCTTTTCTGGATCAACCGCCGTTTTCAGGCTTTGGTGGAACTCGCGCGTATATTACTAGCTTTGATTCGAAATTAGGAGTAGTGTTTGATTCGGTGAGGTCTAACCCGGCTTTATCGATAGTAGAATAAAACAAAATTATGCCACTACAATTTACAAATTCAGACTTAAAACAAAAAATTGACCGGATAATGGACGAACTGTTCGCTGGTGGGGTAAATAACCCTATGACAGCAATTGAGCAAATCAGCTACCTGATGTTCTTAAAGTCGCTCACAGAGTTTGATGAGCAGCAAGAGCGTATAGCCAAGCTTTCCAATAAACAATACGATAGCGTATTTAATGGCAAGATAAGCAAATTTAGCTGGCGTGTTATTAGTCGACTGTCCGGCGATGAATTGTATAACACTGTGACAGATGCGTTTGAACATCTGCACGAACTACCAAAGCTCACGCCTACAGGTAAGACTTTATTTCGCCAGGCGCACTTAAAAATATATAACCGGCCTACTCTCAAATCCGTAGTGAGCATTATTGACTCAATGGATTACAACAACACGGCAAAGTATGACACGGATGTGAAAGGAGATATGTATGAGTACTTACTTAACCGAATCTCAGTTTCAGGAACTAACGGTCAGTTCCGTACGCCTCGGCATATTATTCGCGCCATGATTGCACTGGCAAAGCCAAAACCATCGGACTTAATCTTGGATCCGGCTTGTGGAACAGCAGGGTTTTTAATCGAAGCTTATAAGTATATACTTCGCGAAAACACGAGCGAAGAAGAGTTAAGCCAAGGACATGAATCTGGTGATAGGCTTACTCCAGCTCAGCATGAGTTCCTTCGTACTAAAGCCGTCAATGGTTTTGATAACGACGCAGATATGATCAAAGTGGCGATCATGAATCTTTATCTGCACGATTTATCTCAGTCAAACGTAGTAAATTTCGATCCGCTTTCATTACCAGAAGAAAAAAGGCGTAAGTATGATTTGGTGCTCGCCAACCCACCGTTCGCGGGAACTATCAATAAAGAATCCATCCAGGAAGATATAGGTCTAAATACCACCAAAACTGAGCTCCTGTTTTTAAAATATATGTATGATCATCTTGTAGATGGCGGACGTTGCGCTGTAGTGGTGCCGGAAGGGGTACTGTTCGGCTCTACTGGTGCACATAAAAAAATGAGAGAACTTCTTATGGATACTTGTCGGATCGATGCAGTAGTCAGTTTGCCTTCGGGAGCCTTCAAACCGTATGCTGGCGTAAAAACCGCAATAATACTATTCACAAAAGGCGGAAAGACGGATAAGGTTTGGTTTTACGAAGTGAAGGGCGATGGTTTCACGTTGGATGATCGCCGACAACCCGA
Source organism: uncultured Candidatus Saccharibacteria bacterium (assembly GCA_964473815.1). Taxonomy (GTDB): domain Bacteria; phylum Patescibacteriota; class Doudnabacteria; order UBA920; family UBA920; genus UBA920. The sequence continues at coordinate 11,473 of CAYYQK010000009.1, forward strand.
TCCAGCAAATGATAATCTGAAGAGTTTGCCAGAGGCTTTTGAAAAGCAGGAAATTGGCGATTATAGCTGGTTTGCAGGGCGAGAGGAAGTAGTTGCCGAGGATTACAATTTGACCGCGTCACACTACAAAACTTCTGTTGCTGAATTTATAGAGCATCAAGACCCGAAAGAGATTATAGCGGAGATATTGAAGATTGAAAAAGACATTGTAGACAGCCTTGAAAAGTTAGAGAAAAAGCTATGACTTGGGAAACAGCACAATTTGACTCTATTATTGGATCACGAGGTGTTGGTTCATCAGGTTTGCAAAAAAAAGAATGGAAAAAGCAAGGGCGTTTTCCTGTAATTGGACAAGGTGAAGATTATATTGAAGGGTGGACAGATGAAGAAGATCTAGTTATTAATCCTTCCGATGGATTGGTTCTGTATGGGGGGCATACCCGTAGAGCCAAGTATGTAACAATACCATTTGTACCTGGACCTAATGTAAAGGTACTGGAAACCCCGTCAGAAATTAAGAGTAAATTTCTATTCTACTTCCTTAATTGGAAATCTATACCGAACAAAGGTTACGCTGACCACTTTCCTCTAGTTCGTAAGATTCAAATCCCTCTCCCACCTATTAAAGAACAAGAACGTATAATTGCTATATTAGATGATGCTGCAGAGGTTGAACGCAAAAGAAACGAAGCAAACCAGAAACTGACCACTATCAAGTCATCTGTATTCGACACTATGTTTAATAAAACAGAATGGCCCATTGTGAAATTGGGTGAAGTAGCAACTGTAAAAATAGGACCATTCGGAACTCAGTTACATGCGCATGATTATGTAGAAGATGGGGTGCCCATAGTAAATCCAACACATATTATTGGTGGGCGTATTTTGGTGAATCCCGAGTTGACGGTTAATGAGCAAAAATTGGGAGAACTTAGTCAGTACATAATGCACACCGGAGATGTCGTTCTAGCTAGAAGGGGTGAAATGGGTAGGTGCGCAGTGGTTTCGCAAAATGAGGATGGCTACATTTGTGGTACTGGGAGCCTATTCATCACGCCAACTGAGAAAATAAATTCTCTATTTCTTGGAACATTACTTTCTTCTAAAGGAATGAAAAAGCAACTGGAGGAAAATGCGAGGGGTGTCACTATGAAAAATTTGAACATCAATATTGTGAGTAATTTAAAAATAGCGTTACCTTCAATCGAGTTGCAATATGAATACGCGGAAAGAATCAAAGAGTTGAAAGACCTAGAGTTTAAACAAAGAAATTCAGGAGAAAGTATAAAGGCACTTTCCGCATCTTTACTCTCAAAATCCTTTTCCTAAAAAACTACTGGACTTAACCTAGTCTTTGCGTCATTCCTTGTGTTGTAATCATTAATAGCAGCACAATGGAAAATAGCAATTTACAAGGGGTTTTAGAGCAGTCCCAGCAAGATCCTGCTCATAATCAGATTAGCTATTGCCTATACGCCAGAAAGTCTAGTGAGGACGACGAAAGGCAGGCTTTAAGTATAGATAGCCAAATAAAAGAGATGTTAGCAATAGCAGAGAAGGCTGGCATGGCTGTAAGTGAGATCAGAAGAGAAAGCCATAGTGCAAAAGCTTCAGGAGCGAGGCCAGTTTATAATCAGTTGATTGCTGACATTAAAGCCAATAAATTTAGTGGGATATTGACCTGGGCTCCTGATCGGCTTTCGCGCAATGCCGGAGACCTAGGTGCGATCGTAGACCTTATGGACCAAGGGCGGCTTAAAGAAATTAGAACCCAAGGCCAGAGATTTACAAATTCCCCAAGTGATAAATTCCTTCTGATGATATTGTGTAGTCAGGCAAAGCTAGAAAACGACAATAAGGGAATTAATGTAAAAAGAGGGCAACGGGCTAAGCTTGAAATGGGACATAGGCCATGTATGGCACCATTGGGATATCTCAATGAAAAGTTGGTAGAGCGTGGGAAGAGCCGTGTGTTGCTTGATCCAAAACGCGCACCTTTAGTAAAACAGCTATTTGAAAATGTTGCCAACAAGTACTATACCGGCAGAGACATATTTCAATGGGCACACGAAGTTGGACTTAAAACAAGAACAGGTAAAAGATTAACACTTAGTGGTATATATCGTATTCTAAACTGCCCATTCTATTATGGAGAATTTGAATGGCCTACCGGATCAGGGAAATGGTACAAAGGCAGTCATGAGTCTTTGATAACGAAGGAACTATTTGAGCGCGTGAGGGGAAACCTGATGGCACCGCATCGGACTAAACCGGGAACAAAGGAATTCGACTTCACCAGATTAATGCAGTGCGGATCGTGTGATTCCGGAATAACAGCTGAGGAAAAGTTCAAGAGAGCGCAGGACGGTACTCTAAAACGCTATGTATACTACCACTGTACTAAATTTAACAACTACGAATGCCCCGAACCATTTATCAGAGAAGAAGACCTTATAGGCGAGCTATTAAAGACAGTGGACAAAATAGATTTTAGCCAGAATTCGACTAATGACCAATTACAAGCTGAGCTAGAAAAATTCGAGAAATTTAGTCAAGGTGTGTTGGGTAAAATGCTCGAGCAGCAGAACCTTATACCGAAAATAGACACCAAGAGTTATGCAAAATATGTCCTAATGAATGGTAGTCGAGAAGAAAAACGCAGCCTTTTGAGCGGGCTCAAGTCAAGGCTGCGGTTAAAGGGTAGGAAAATATATATTTCTAAGAAAGCTAAGTCCTAACAGGGTCAGCACTTCTGGTATGAATCACGGAATCGCTTTTTGTGTTCCGTAGTGTGAACTTTGCAAAATTCATCTTTGCAGTTGACTAATAGGCACTTAGCGCAGTTAGGATCATCACAGAGGCATTTAGGATTTGAATTATCTTCTTGGATTACCATGATATAATTAAGCGTTCTTAGTTAGTTTCACAAAACCTTTTTGATCCAAGTAATTTGATACATCAAAAACAGTGTCTCTTAGGTCAAAAGCCTGTCCTTTTTCTGGATTTACCCAGATGATAAAGCTGTACCGATCAGGTCCGTGCGGCTTTTTATATTTGCCAACTAATTGCTTAAGTTTTTTAGTTGGAATAGTTATGGTGTGGGGCATGAAATGTCTGCGGCCTGTTTTTGTGGATTCTTCGATCACATACACAAGAAAGATAAAATAGTCTACGGAGGATCTATCAATTATGTCCTTAGGAAAAAAGAACCAACCAGCAGAACCAGCGCCGTACTTATCAATTTCTCGTTGCTTAGGTTCATACGCGCGGCTGCCTTTCACCTGAATAGTGTAGTATTTGCGACTGTCCACAGCGGCCAGAACCAAGTCGATATCTTTCATTTGAGCATTTAGGGGGAGTAGCACCTCATGCTTGGTAGCGTCTCTTAAAATGCCTGCTACGACAGCTTCGTCAGTATTTAAGCTCCAAAAATTTTTATAAGCTCTACTCATGGGAATTTTCAGTCTGGTTATTCGATTTTAGTTCTGCGAACTTCGTGGTCATTGTAGGATTGCCGCGAGTGAGACGCTTTATAGTTAAGTCGTCTGCTTTCTTATTGGCAAGACGCAAATTATCCTCGGAACGCAAGAGGTCTTCTTTGGTCTTTTGTAATTGAGCTATAGTTTTATCTATGCCGTCGATGGCAGATTTAAACTTTTTACTGGCAAGTTCATAATTGCGTGCAAAACCAGCTTTAAATTGGTTAATATTTTCTTCAAAATTAGTGATATCCAGATTCTGGGCACGCACTAAGGCGAGATCAGCTTTGTATTTAATGGTGTTCATAGCAGCATTTCGCAGTACTGTAATCATAGGGATGAAGAACTGAGGACGAATCACATACATTTTTTCATGCTTATGCGACATGTCCACAATTCCAGAATTATAAAATTCGCTTTCTGCTTCAAGTAGCGAAACTAATACAGCATATTCGCACTTCTTCTCAGAACGGTCTTTATCAAGCTCCTTCAAAAAATCCTCGTTCTTCTTTTTGGCGGCAGTTTCGTCACCCTCATTTTTCATCTCAAACATAATGGAGATAATTTCATTACCCTCATCGTCAAGCTCACGGTAAATATAATCACCCTTGCTTCCGCTAGAGGCATCGTTATCTTTCTCAAAATATGCTTTTGGGAAAGCAGTTGCTCGAAGTTTATTAAATTCATTTTCGCAATGCTTTTCAAGTGTCTCGCCAACCATTTTGGTCGAGAGTTTGGCCTTCATATCTTTATATAGAGCTATGGTCTCATCTTTTATTTTGAGCTCATTTTCATACTTTTCTTTTAGGCTAGATTCAAGAAGTTTTTGCTCTTGCTCTTTGATTTCCAGCTCGCTGGCTAACTTGTCGCGCTGTTTTTCCACGAAATTAACAGCTTCAGTCACTGCAAGTTTTTTCTCTGTCTCAGCAGTATTTAATTTTGCCTCTAATTTTGCTATCTCAGATTCCTTTTTGTTCAAGTCCGCTTGGAGCTCATTTTTGGCATTTGCCTCAGCAAGTATAACGGCACTCTCTTTTTCTTTTTCCATGAGCGTGATTCGATCTAGTAAATCCTTTTCGAATTCATGATCACGTACTTGCCTAAGAATATCTGCAAAGCCAGCCTCGTCTATCTTGAAGGCTTTGTTGCAATTAGGGCATATAATTTCATTGGGGGTGGTATCTTTTTTCATATTATCTGCGTAACTTTGTGTGTACAGTATAGTGCAATTTTAGTAGTGGAGTAAAGGATGGTTATACAAACAAAAATCAGCGGATCAACCGCTGATTTTTATTGGGGCGTTTCTGTATCAGGCCAGAATGCTGTATAGCACTCGGGTCGCCCCAGGAACGCTTCATAGTGGCTCGGGAGCTGGGATTCGAACCCAGGACCGATCGGTTACACATTATCCTTATCTTTCGATAGGGGGTGGACTATATCATCATCCCTTTTAGCTCGGGAGCTGGGATTCGAATCCAGGCCGAGTTAGGATGCGAGGCGCTTCCACGATCTCCGCTCGTGTACTCCTTGCGGATAGTCTCTGAACCTTCCGTCTCTAGAACGGCTTGGCTGCTGATTACCATTGGCTTTCGCCAAGAAGGCTTCCAGCAATTCACCTCGTTGTCATCTAAGTGTTACCACTTAGCGCTGCGTTGGAATTTATTGTGTATTCACAGCCGATAGCTCTACCGCTGAGCTACTCCCGAATATTTAATTGTACCCAGGCATTTTAGCAAATCTACGTGGTTTTATCAATACCAGCCACCGTGCTTTTTTGTTTACCCAAATCTAGGATTTTCGTTAATCGCGTGATAATATATATAGAGGTGAGCTTTTCAGCTCCAGCATCCGGGGAAACAAAAACCGTGCCACATCAATCAAAAAAAACAAATCAATCTGGATTTACTTTAATAGAGGTGGTTCTCACCATTGTTTTAATAGTGGCGACTTTAATAATTTACCAAGCTACGACCAAAACCGTAGTGGTGAATCGCTGGAACGGCTACAAGGAGCTAGCCCTACGTTCGGCAGATAACAAAATTCAGTCGCTCCGCACTACGCCTTTTGCCTCGTTGCCAGCCAGCGGCACTTTTTCTGACTCGTTAATTACTAGTATTCCCGATGGCGCCGGTGCAATTACAGTCACAGCTTTAAATGCAACCACCAAAGCTATTACAGTCACAGTATCTTGGAGCGATCCGTCTAACACGGACACCCAGCAGGTTCGGCTAGACACTTATATATCCCAGGGGGGACTAGGACAATGATCACACACCGCGTACAAAAAAAATTTGAACAAGGCTTCACTCTAATAGAAGTGGTAATTGTGATTGCCATCTTTACCATCCTCATAGTCGCGTTGCTAAACTTATTTGAATGGCACAATAAATTATTTTATTTGGGACAAGCAGATATTCAAGCTACTGGATCGGCGCGCGCAACCATGAACAGCATGTCGCTATATATTCCGCAAGCTTCATCAGTTTTAGCGAGCCATGCTATTTCCGGCACCACTTATACTACAGATGGCGACACGTTAGTTTTACAGCTACCATCTTACGACAGCAGCGGCAATCTTATTAACAATACTAATGACTACGTAGTGTATTATTTAAACAGCGGCGCATTGTACCAATTAATTTCCCTCGGTTCCGGTAGCGGTGACCGCAAAGCCGGCACAAAACAACTTAGTGAGGACGTGGCTAATTTTGCTTTGACCTATGACCAAGGTGATGTTACCCAGGCTACTAAAGTCATAGTCAACTTAACCACGCAGGCCACTGTCCGTGGCGGCCAGGAGGAAACGACCATTCAAGTTAACGAAACCTTCTTTTTAAGAAATAAATGAAGCATCATCATAAAAACCAGCAAGGCGCTCTATTAATTATTGGCATTGTTGTAATGGCGGTGTTGTTGGTGATGTCAACGGCGATGTTTAGTACTACCATGGTGCAGATTAAATCGAGCCGGCAATCTGTTAGTCGGGCGCAGCTGTTGCACTTAGCGGAGGCCGGGTTAGACAAAGCAGTTTACGAGCTAAATCAAAGTTCATCGTTTACAGGTGAAACAAATATTTCTTTGGGCGCTGGTACTTACTCAACAGTGGTTAGTAATATTGATGCCAACACTAAACAAGTTACATCTACCGCTTACATTCCTAACAATGTAAATCCCACCGATCAAATAACTGTAAAGATGCGCGTTGGTATTGATTCTACTATTATTGCCTTTAACTATGGCGTTCAAGCTGGCACAGGTGGCTTTGTTATGAACGGCGGATCAACCATAAATGGCAATGTCTATTCCAACGGCAATATCAACGCTACCACCGGTGTACACATTAACGGCAGTGCTATTGCTGCTAACCCATCGGCTCTGGCAGCTAATCAGGTTAATGAAACACCGGCAATTAGTAGTTGTGGGGCATCAAACTGTATTAACTTCGGCAATGCTTCAGCAACAGAAGATTTTGGCCAGAGTTTTCAGATTTCTGCGGATGTGCCAATGAATAGTATCCAGTTTTACATTAAAAAAACTAGCACACCAGGAAATGCTACGGTCAGAATTACCACAGATAACGCTGGTAGTCCTAGTACGACCACCTTGTTAAGTGGTACATTATCCGCCTCAGCTGTGACCACTAGTTTTGGTTGGGTAAGCGTGGCAATGCCCGCTACACCTGTACTCAACAATAATCAAACTTACTGGGTTGTTATAGACGGTAGCTCTAATGCTTCGCGCTATTATACAATTGGCGCAAACTCGAATGGCTATGCTAATGGCGCAGGAAAGATTGGTCGCTACAGCAGTACTTGGAATAATACTTCGCCAACCGGCCTAGATGGCTACTTTAGAATTTATTTAGGCGGTGGTTATTCTATGATCGGCGGCAATACTTACAACACAGGTGTGTACGTTGGTAACGCGGCGGCACATGAGGCCTGGGCGCACACAGTGCAAGGCGCGACCATGAGCGGCCCATTGTACTGCCAAACGTCTAGTTACACCAACAAAGCTTGTAACACTTCTCGTGCAGATCCACCAAGTCAGAATATGCCTGTCTCTGACAATAACATTCAAGATTGGAAAGATGATGCCGCAGCCGGGGGTACGCTCACTGGTAACCAGACAATCGGGTATGCTGGAGGCAGTTTAGGTCCTGTTAAAATTGTAGGCAATCTCACTGTAAACGGCGGCGGTACTTTAATAGTTAATGGTACGCTTTGGATAACTGGTAATTTGACTCTCACAGGCGGCGGTACTATTCGGTTGGCCTCTAGTTATGGTAGTAGTAGCGGTGCGTTGGTTATAGACGGTACTACTACCTTAAACGGCGGCTCCAATTTTGCCGGGTCAGGCACAGCAGGTAGTTATCCATTTGTAATTTCTACTAGTGCTTGCCCGGTTGGACCTAGTTGCGCTGGCGCCAATGCTATAGACCTCTCGGGTGGTGCTGGGACAGTGGCCTTGGTGGCCCAAGAAGGGAATGTAAATATTTCCGGCGGTACATCGCTTAAAGCAGTAACAGCTAAGCAAATTACTATGACTGGTGGAGCAAGTTTAATTTATGATAGTGGCCTTATTAACGAGAATTTTTATAGTGGTCCTGGTGGATCTTGGGCACCAATCGCGGGAAGTTATATAATAATAGAGCCATGAATATAGATATGAACACACTTATTGCCCAAAGCGCCCCAGCGGAAGGAAAAGTTATTCGCCGCACCATAGAAGTCGAGCAAGAGCCAACCACTCCAGACCAGGTAGCCGACTCTCAGGCTACTAGTTCGGTATTTTTTGGACTTGGAGCGATTATTCTACTAGTCATTGCCTGTGGGGCCATTGCCATGTATTGGAAAAATAAATAACTTACCAAAACCTACTACCGTCTTCTCAAGGGAAGGCGGTTTTTTTGTGGATAAACTTCGTCGTACAACTAGGTAAAAGTAAAAAGTATCTCATTTCCGAGGAAATCTTCTTTTTTGCCTAAACCCAACATCTAGCGGTATAATTAAGAAGCAAATACTACATTTAGTAATTTCAAAAAACCTTATGAATTGTCCTAAATGTCTAAATTTAGACACAAAAGTCATTGATTCGCGGCCAGTTGAGGAGTTGGCAGCCATTCGGAGGCGACGTGAATGCGAGAAATGCGAGTTCCGTTTTAGTACCTATGAGCAGATTGAAATCCTAGATTTGACGGTTCTCAAGCGCGATGGCAGTCGCCAAGTTTACTCTCGGGACAAACTTGAGCGGGGCATACGAAGAGCTTTTGAAAAGCGAGAACATACAGACCAGACTTTCAAGAAAATCATCTCCAGTGTGGAGCAAGATATTCAAAAGAAAGCAGTTGCTGGGGAAATCACCAGCAACTCAATCGGCGAACTAGTTATGAAGGCCATTCGTAAAGTAGATAAAGTGGCTTATATCCGTTTCGCTAGC
>CAYYQK010000009.1:20400-32028 GCA_964473815.1 uncultured Candidatus Saccharibacteria bacterium
GTATCGACAGTTTGAAGACATTGAGGAGTTTAAGGAAGCGATATTAAAACTTTAATTCAAAACCCCAATCACTATTTAATCAAGAAATTTTAAACTTTAGAAAAACTAGAACACATATGGAAATTAAAAAGAGAAGCGGAGAGATTGTCTCCTTTGACCCAGCTAAAATTAAACTCGCGATTAGTAAAGCTTATGTAGATGTTAACTATAAAGCTAATGATTTAGTGACTAACAATATTGCAGATTCAGTAGTAGCTGAAGTCCAAGCTGTGTTTGAAGGTCGTGTTCCTGGAGTTGAAGACATTCAAAATGTAGTTGAAAAGAAATTGATGGAAGCCGGACTGTTTGATGTAGCCAAGGCTTACATTATTTATCGTTATGAACACACTAAGGTTCGTGAGGAAAAGAAGCAAGAGGTTTTGGAAAAAATTGACAAGGCCGAGGTCATGGTGGTTAAACGTAATGGTACGACTGAGCCGTTTTCTTTACAGAAAGTCCAAATGAGTTTGGAAAAAATCTTAGGCGAGAATGCCAAAGATATAAATGTTGATATGGTTATGAGTCAGCTGCGTTTAGAAATTTACGAAGACATTAATACTTCCGAAATAGAACGCGCCTTAATTATGGTGCTGCGTTCATTTATTGAGAAAGATCCTGCTTACTCAATTGTCGCTGCGCGTGCTCTGTCTAACAAGCTTTACAAAGAAGTTATTGGGGCAGATAAAATCGACTTCTCTCGTTTGGAGGAGCAGCTTCGCGAAGCATTTGTTCTTTCTATAAACAAAGGTGTTTCCGCACGTCGCTTAGACCCACGTATGCTGACTTTTAATTTGGAATATGTGGCTTCTGAGTTGGTAACTGAACGTGACAGTCTGCTTTCGTACTTAGCCGTACAAACTTTGAATGACCGTTACTTTACTCGTATTCCAGAGACCAAAGAATTATTAGAAACTCCGCAAATGTTTTGGATGCGTGTGGCTATGGGCCTATCTTTAAATGAAGAAAACAAAGAAGCTAAAGCCGTAGAATTTTACCGTATTATTTCGACTTTGCACTTTGTGCCGTCCTCCCCAACACTGTTTAACTCCGGCATGGTTCACTCCCAGCTATCTTCTTGCTATTTAACTACCATTGAAGACGATCTAGATAACATCTTTAAGTCTTTGGGCGACAATGCCCAGCTTTCAAAGTGGTCAGGTGGTCTGGGAAACGACTGGAGCAACCTTCGCGGTACTGGCGCGTTGATTAAACGTAATGGCATTGAAAGCCAGGGTGTAATTCCGTTTTTGAAAATCGCTAACGACGTGACTGTGGCTATTTCTCGCAGCGGTCGCAAGCGTGGCGCTACTTGTGCCTACTTGGAATCTTGGCATTATGACATTGAAGACTTCTTAGAACTACGCAAGAATACTGGCGACGAGCGCCGCCGCACTCACGATATGAATACTGCTAACTGGATTCCAGATTTGTTTATGCAACGAGTGAAAGCAGATAGCATGTGGTCGTTATTTTCTCCAGATGAAACTCCTGAGTTACACGATTTGTATGGACGTGAGTTTAACCGTATGTACGAAAAGTATGAGGCCAAAGGGTTAGCTGGTGAACTGCGCTTGTTCAAGCAAATGAAGGCCCGTGATCTTTGGAAGAAAATGTTGACGATGTTATTTGAAACTGGCCATCCATGGGTGACTTTCAAAGACCCAAGTAACATTCGTTCTCCGCAGGACCATGTTGGTGTAGTGCACAGTTCTAACCTCTGTACAGAGATTACTTTGAACACCTCTAAGGACGAAACCGCGGTATGTAACTTGGGTTCTATTAACTTGGCCCGCCACATTCGTCAAGGTCAACTTGATGTAGAAAAAGTTCAGTACACAGTTACCACTGCCATGCGTATGCTCGACAATGTAATTGATTTGAACTTCTATCCAACCAAAGAAGCTGAGAATTCTAATATGAAGCATAGACCAGTTGGTTTAGGAATTATGGGTTTCCATGATGCACTTTATCAGCAGGGAATTAATTTTGACTCAGAAAGCATGGTTGAGTTTGCTGATTACAGCATGGAAGCAATTTCTTATTACGCAATTATGGCATCTTCAATGTTGGCTAAGGAACGAGGAACTTACGCTTCTTACCGAGGTAGTAAGTGGGATCGTGGTATTTTCCCAGTTGACACTATTGCTTTGCTCGAAGAAGAGCGCGGTGAGCAGATTCCTGTCTCTCGCACCGGCCGAATGGACTGGGCGCCAGTTCGTCAACATGTTGCTCAATACGGCATGCGCAATTCTAACACAATGGCAGTCGCTCCTACCGCAACAATTTCTAATATCTCTGGCGCAATTCCATCCATTGAACCTATTTACAAGAATATTTACGTTAAGGCTAATATTTCTGGCGACTTCGTAGTTATTAATCAGTACTTAGTAGAAGATTTAAAAGCTCTTGGTTTATGGAGTGAGGAAATGATTTCTCAGCTGAAGTTTAACGATGGCCGAGTAGGTGAAATTCCAGGAATTCCGCAAGAGTTGAAAGAGAAGTATAAAGAAGTGTTTGAGATCGATCCAAAGTGGTTAATTCGCGCTGCTGCTTACCGTGGCAAATGGATTGACCAGTCACAGTCGCTTAATGTGTTCTACGGTGGCAAGAGTGGCAAAGACATTAATGATATCTATATCTATGCTTACGATATGGGCGTGAAGACTACTTACTACTTGCGTAGCATGGCTGCCTCTCAGGTCGAAAAATCGACTGTAAATACTTCTGAATTCGGCAAGACTCACTTGCGTGGCGGTTCTGGTAATGCTGACAATGAGCCGAAATTAGGACAACGTGCGACAGACCAGATTCCAGCTTCTGAAATTCCAGCTCCAGCACCAATGCCGCAGCCAGCCCCAGTTATGGCAGCAGCTACCATAGAGCCAGTTGCCGCAGTGGTGGAAGAAACTGTTATCATTACAGACAATGCGGCAGTTGAGACAATCACTGAAACTGTAACAGAAGCTGTTACTTACAAAGTCGAACCAGTGCCACTTGCGCAGCAAGCTAACTTCAAGCTCTGCCGTCTTGATGATCCTGAATGTGAAGCCTGCCAGTAATATTAAATTTCTATACCAATGCCAATCACAAAAACTGACCAACGGGTTAATATTAATGACCGCCGAATTATTAACGGCAAAGATGCCGACGTAGTACAGCTGTACCCAATGAAGCATACCTTTGCTTGGGATGCTTACAATACTGGTAATGCGAACCATTGGCTACCAACTGAAATTTCCATGCAAATGGACATTGAGCAGTGGAAGTCCCAAAACGTTTTGACCGATGATGAACGCAAAGCCTTTGAAACTGTTTTAGGTTTCTTCACTACGGCAGATTCGATTGCGGCAAACAATATTGTAATTGCTATGTATAAGCATATTACTTCGCCGGAGTGCCGCATGTACTTGCTGCGTCAGGGCTATGAAGAAGCTATTCATACCCATGCCTACCAGTACATCGTAGAGAGTTTGGGTATGGATCAGAGCCGTATTTTTAACATGTACCGCGAAGTGGAAGCTATTTATGACAAAGCCTCATTTGTTCTTACTTTCAACGAAGGAATTTTCGATCCACAGTTCCAAACCGGCACACTAGAAGCAGACCAGAAGTTTGTTGAAAATATGGTAGTGTTTTCCTTGATTATGGAAGGAATTTTCTTTTACAGCGCATTTGCGGTAATGTTTGGTTTCCAACGCCAGAAGAAATTGGTTGGGAGCGCAGAACAGATTCAGTACATTATGCGTGATGAATCCCAGCACCTTAACTTTGGTATTAATTTGATTAACACGATTAAACAGGAACAGCCAGAAATATGGACTCCAGAATTTCAACAGCATATAGTTGATTTAGTGAAAGAGGCTACTGTACTCGAATATACTTTTGCTCAGACTGTATTTCCAAAAGGAATTTTTGGAATGAATGCTGAAGGTTTCAAGCAGTATATTGAACACATTGCTGACCGCCGTTTGAATAGCGTGGGACTACCTAGTCAATTTAATGTTCAGAATCCGTTTCCATGGATGTCAGAGGCCGTCGACTTGAACAAAGAAAAGAATTTCTTCGAAACCCGTGTGACTGAATACCAGACCGGGGGAACATTGGATTGGTAATATTTAATACTTGAAAAACAACAAACAAAGTAATATACTTTAATCTCAAGACCAACTTGAGAGGTGGAAAATGCGTACAGGAAAACCCACATTGTGGGATAGGATTTGCTCCTCAATTTGGAGCGCGAAAAATCTTTTCTTCGGCGGGGTATTCGGATAAATATCCCTTGGCAGTCAAAAAAGCTGGCATCGACACAGTCGATTGACCAGCTTTTTCTTTTTAGTTACCCAACTATTTATTTTCTACTTTCCTTCATCGGCGAACATTTTTTCGAGGTCGTCAGTGACGTTAATGTCCGTGGTCTTCATTAGTCGGATGAAAAAATGTTTGGCTAACTGGTTCAGTTCTTCTTCAATTTCTGGTGCTAAGGTAAATGGGGAAATCCAGATACTGTTTTGCCATTTTTTAAATCCAAGCGAAGTAAGTTTGGAGCGCAGTACGTTGCGTACCTGGCGCTTGGTTTCCGGGATATCGAATAAAATTATTTTCCAGACTCCATCGCGTTTTTTGTCGATAGTATGAATTAGAATTTTACCGTCTTCGGAAATAGAGTAGCGATCATTAGCTAAATCAGTTAGCCCCTGACCTGTTAAACGAAACACAGTATCGTAGACTTTTTTCTTACTAGCATCATTTGGACACAGATCGTAGAGTTGATGCAGCATCAACGGCCCTTTGTCGTTTAACAAGATTAAAATATGGCGGGATAATTCAGAAAGTGGTCTAGGCATAGATTTAATTTAACGTATTTTCATCTTACTAGCTAATAAGCCGAGCCGTCAAGAGTAAAAAGTATCAAATTTTTCTAAAATTATGTGAAAAGTGTTATAATGTTTTAAGCAACATCAAAAATGTTCGAAACAAATATCCAAAACAACCCAGCGTTAATTAGCTTAGCGCGCGCCGCGGAAATAACCGGATACCATCAGGACTATTTAGGCCAGCTTTGTCGTTTGGGGAGATTGCCAGCTAAAAAAGTTGGCCGTAATTGGTTTACGACCAATGAGGCTTTGAGTAGCTTTAGTAACCCACTGAATCAAGTTATAGAAACTAACATTTTAGAAGAAGATGTATTAGATCCTGAGTCAGAAGTTTTAGCGGCACCACAGATTCCTACAACAGCACCAGCGCCAGTGGCTATGGATGCAATTAGCGCACCAGGTGTTACTCGCACAACTGTAATAAGCCAAGTGGAAGGTTTGCCAATTACCATTCAGTCTGTACCGACCCAGTCTCAAGGCGGCAATTCAGTCCAAGCCATTGCTAGCAATATGCGTATTCAGGCCCTGCAAAGAGAAGTCTTAGAATTAAGGGAAATGTTAACTCGGCTTATGACTGAAGTAGCAAAGCATGCAGAGTTGCTAGGTGGTCGCAGTCCGATTGATTTACTACGCTCACAGCAGCAAGACTCCTTACGCCATAGCTATATATCTAATTTTGATTTCAGTCCACCACGTGCGCAAGCTGAACAACTATCGGAGCTAACTCAAGACTCAGTCCAGATTGAAACCCAGACTATAGCTCCGCAGATTTGGTTTGCACCCCCTAGTCGTCGCTACGCAACTGTTACTTGGGCTGCCGCTGCCGCATCTCTTGCTGCTCTGGCTTACTTAGGGACAAGTATTGTGACTGGAACTTTATGGGGTCAGGAACCAGTTGGCCGTACAGTGTATTATTCTCAGAATGAGCCAGAGGTGGCTGGCGTAGAAAGTTCTACAGAGCCAGCTGCACCCCCAACCGAGCCAGTGACTAGCGAATCGCTTATAAATGTGCTACAATAATTTTATAATTTTCTCTTAAGTAACAAAGACAAAAGAAAGGACAATTTAAATGATAGAAGACAATAACATGATGCCTCGCTCTGGTGGCGCTAGCGCATTGCCATGGGTTATCTTGGCGGTCATCTTGCTAGTCTTGGTAGTAGTGGGCGTTTTGTTCCGCGATCGTTTGTTCCCAAGCAGCAACACTAACACTGTGGCTACCGAAGAAGGTGCCTCCTCAGGCTACCAAGCAGTATTTTTGACTAATGGCCAAGTTTACTTCGGCAAGCTCTCTGGCATGACTGCTTCCTATGCAACTTTGAAAGACATCTATTATCTACAGGTGACTACTCCACCAGCTTCTGATGCTTCCCAGTTGAACCAGCAGCAAGCACAAGCACAGCAGCAACTCTCACTGGTTAAGTTAGGTGAGGAACTTCATGGTCCAGTTGATGAAATGAAGATCAACCGTGATCAAATCCTATTTTACGAGGATATAAAAGAAGATGGGCGGGTAATGCAGGCCATTCGTAAGTATCAGACCGATCCACCAGCACCAGCTGCTCCTACCAACAATACTCAGGCTCCAGTCCAACAGCAACAGCAAGCTCCTGCAAACAACACTGCTCCAGCTGCTAATAACAAAGCTAACTAGTCGTTAATTCAAATATAAAAAAAACTCCCCAACCGGGGAGTTTTTTACTTCTTATCATTGTTATTCTTGCGGGCGTTGGCTATAAGTGTTGGAAGGGCGAGAAGGATTAGGCCGAGTGCTAGGATTGAAAAAATTAGATAAACTGTTAACATTTCTTTAAGTTATTTAATATTAGTAAACTATGCAATCCCTAAGTCAGATAGAATAGTGGAAATTCTTTTTATGTGCTCGTCAGATAATAT
Source organism: uncultured Candidatus Saccharibacteria bacterium (assembly GCA_964473815.1). Lineage (GTDB taxonomy): Bacteria > Patescibacteriota > Doudnabacteria > UBA920 > UBA920 > UBA920. The sequence goes on from CAYYQK010000009.1 coordinate 27,210, forward strand.
CAGCATAGGATGATAATTTCTCAATGTCAATATTAGTAGGATAACATTAGTAAGATTAAATCCATGTAAAGTTTAGATAAAGTTTTTGGAAATTTTGAAATCTAAAAAACTCCCCAACCGGGGAGTTTTTTGATAGATAATTATTTAGCTAGCTCGGTAACCATCTTGTCGAAAGCAGTTGGAGCTTTGATCGCCATTTCAGAAAGCATTTTGCGATTTACAGTAACACCTTCTTTTTTCAAAATAGCGGCGAACTTGCTCCATGTAGTACCGTTTTCGCGGAGAGCAGCACCCAGGCGAACTAGCCACAAAGCGCGTTGGTCGCGCTTTTTGTTGCGACGGTCACGGTAAGCATAGGTTTCTGCTTTAAGTAGAGCTTCGCGCGCTTGGCGTAGGTTAGTCGAGCGGCGATTATCGAATCCTTTTGCTCGTTTGAGGATATTTTTGCGGCGTTTAGTGTGAGCAACGCCTCGTTTAATTCTTGTCATAAATTTAAATCAGAGTTAAAGAAATAAAAACAGAGATTATTGATGAACCAACAAAGACTTTAAGCGGTTTCCAGCGGTACTCATTTGTGAATCGCGGCGCTTATTCTTAGTAGTTTTGCCGCTTTCGCGGGAATTATAGTGGTCCTGACCAGAAGTGCGATGCATCAATTTGCCAGTGGCTGTTTTGCGCAAACGCTTGGCAGTACCTTTGTGAGTTTTTGCTTTAGGCATGTCTAGTTACTTTCAAATAAAATTACTTAGTTGTCGGGGCCACAGTCAATGTTAGTGTGTTACCCATTTTTCTCGGCTCAATCTCAACTCGATAGGGGACGGTTAAGGCAGCCCGGAATGCTTCAATCTGTTTTTCAGCCACTTCAAGGAAAGCTTGTTCGCGGCCTCGCATGCGGAGTTCAACTTTCACCCAGTCGCCGTCGGTGAGAAATTCGTCGGCTTTGCGGGCTTTAGTTTGAATATCATGCGTAGCGATTTTCGCGCTCAAGCGGACAGTTTTCACTTCCACTTTTTTCACCTTCTTCTTTTGCTGTTGCTCAAGCTTCTTTTGTTGGTATTTAAACTTATCATAACTAATAAGTTTTACTACCGGAGGCTGAGCTGTTGGTGAAATTTCCACCAAGTCTAAGCCGTGCTCATCGGCCAGTTTTAAGGCCTCAGATAACGACATGACACCCAGCTGCTGGCCTTCATCATTGAGAAGCCGAAGCTGTGGTGCCGTAATTTGGTGATTAACGCGGGTTGTTTGCATTCGTGGCCTAATTATATCTTTTCTAGGCGGATTTGTCAAAAAGCATATCATAACAAAAAGCCGACCTAAATAGGTCGGCTTTGCTCGTCTTTTGGGTGCAAGTACACCCATACCACTGCGAATGTATTTAAATGGTAGCACACTCAGGACTTGCGTCAAGGTGGTGGACCGCCCGGGACTTGCACCCGGATTCTACCATTCGCAGTGGTAAGTCCTAACTACTTGGACGAGCGGCCCACGTAACTTAACTTTTGCATATCCTGCATAAAATCTGCGTAAAGTTTAAATAAAGTTTTGGTAAAGCTTAGCTGAAATGCTATCATAATGTATATATCGCTTTTGTTATTAGAAACCGAAACAAACCTTAAATGAAAACCGAAGATATAGAGCAGGTGGTGTCGCAGATTGCTGAGGCGCCGGCGCGCGCATTGGATACTGCTATCCAAGAAAGCAAGCATGCTAGCCGGGTAATTTTTAGCAAGCAGCCACTCATGAAACGAGCTGGTAGCTACTGGCACTCTTTAGGGCCTGGTTTAACCACAGGTGCTTCTGATGACGATCCAGCAGGAATAGCCACCTATTCTCAAACCGGTGCTCAATATGGTTTTCAGCTCACATGGCTGGCATTGTTTACTTTTCCGCTTATGGCTGTGGTACAGGAAATGTGTGCCCGTATTGGTATGGCTACTGGAAGAGGTTTAGCAAGAAATATTCGCCACGAATATTCACGTAGAGTTTTGTATGGAGTGACAATTCTGTTGTTTTTAGCTAATGCTTTCAACTTAGGGGCAGATTTAGGCGCAATGTCTCAAGCGGCCCAACTAATTATTCCATCAGTTCCATTTGTAGTGGCAATTATTTTCTTTACAATCATTAGTCTAGCTTTGCAGATTTTTGTGAGCTATTCCCGTTACGCGCAGTATTTAAAATATCTCTCATTTGTACTGCTGTTGTATGTAGCAACAGCGTTTGTAATTCCGGGTCTGGATTGGAATAATATAATCCATCAAACTTTAGTGCCAAGTTTGCATTTCTCAAAGGAATCCTTGCTTCTGATATGCGCGATTTTAGGAACAACAATTTCCCCATATTTATTTTTTTGGCAAACCTCTTTAGAGGTAGAAGACCGGCACATTGCTGTTACCAAAACCAATCATCAGCACGAAGCGCACGCTCATTTTGGTCACACACGCTTACGCCACCACGATTTAACAAAGCGTGAGGTAAAAAAAATGCGTACTGATGTCTGGTTAGGAATGTTTCTGTCCAACGCCGTAATGTTTTTTATTATTGTTACCTGCGCTGCAACCTTGTTTCCTGCAGGAGTTGAGGTGGGCACAGCTTCTGATGCTGCCAAAGCCCTACTGCCCATTGCCGGCCAGCAAGCCTATGTTCTATTCGCACTTGGAATTATTGGTACAGGTATGTTAGCCGTGCCAGTGTTGGCTGGTTCGGCAGCTTATGGACTTGCTGAAGCTTTTAACTGGAAATCTGGTTTGAACCGTAAGCTTAATAGCGCTTACGGTTTCTACGGAGTAATTATTATTGCTATGCTTCTTGGTTTGCTAATGAACTTTATCGGCCTTGATCCAATTAAAGCCTTAATTTACTCCGCAGTGCTTAATGGTATTATTGCCCCAGTAATTTTATTCTTTGTACTTAGAATTAGTAGTAACAAAGAATTGATGGGACACTGGGTTAATAGACCTTTCACTAGCTTTGTTGGCTGGGTGGTGGTAGCGCTTATGGCAATTTCTGGAGGAGCGGCTATAGTTTCGATGTTGCTGTAAATTTTTCCTAAAGTTGCCCTGTGTATAACTTTTTCGCTTACTAAAGCGAACTGTGATATAACTGAGGTAAGAACAGTAATCTATAAAAACATGGATTCTAACGGAAACTTCCAAAGTTGGGGGGATGCAATCTCTGCGTCCTTGCAGAATGTTTGGACTCAGTTCCTAAACGGCTTACCGACCTTTTTGGCCGCGTTTGTCGTTCTCGTCATTGGTGTGCTCATTGCTTCGTTCTTGGGCAGATTGGTGAAAAAAGTCCTCGATATGGGCAAGATCGACGATCTTGTTAATCGGACTGGTGTTAATCGCCAACTCGGTACCTCTATAAGTATTACTTCGGTAATTGCTTGGGTGGTAAAGTGGTTTTTCATTATTGCCACCTTGTTGGCTGTGGTGAACATTTTGAATATCGAGCAAGTCACTGAATTCTTAAATCAGGTCTTGCTGTACATTCCAAATGTAGTAGTGGCAATAATAATTTTGGCACTTGGTGTTATTGCTGGCAACTTTGTTCACAATGTTGTTGATGGTACTGCTTCTGCTTCAGGTATGTCTCAAGCTGCAGTAGATGCAATGGCTGCTATTTCCAAGTGGGCGATTGTTATTTTCGCTTTGATGGCTGCACTAGTTCAGCTGGGGATTGCTTCCAACTTAATCCAAATCCTGTTTACTGGCTTTGTCGCAATGGTGGCGTTGGCTGGTGGTTTGGCCTTTGGTCTTGGTGGTCGAGAGAAAGCCTCTCGTTGGTTAGATAAGATCGATCGACATCAATAATTTGTAAGCCTAAATCAAAAATATAAGCCCGGCTCGTGAGAGCCGGGCTTTAAATGTTAATGCAAGCAGGTACTATAATTTTGCATAAGATGCGTTAACTCGTCATTAAACTATTAAACCTCTTACCTTACCCTTGGTACTTAATGGTTTACATATTTCAGTGTAAAGAAGGGTTATCTAAGGTAGTGCACTCTTCTGCTCCCGTCGCAACGAAAGCCAACAATTTGGCCACCAATTATACTAACAGGAGAGTAGCCTCTGGGGCAAGTAGAACAAGCTTGATATTCCCATTCTGTAAAGTCACAGCTAGAGATCGAGGCATGTGTTTTTAAGCCTTGGCCTTGCCCAGGTAGTCGGTATCCATAACTATCACCATATAAAACTCCCCCAATGAAGCTGGTAATAATAACTAAGCCAATTATTACATGTTGTTTTGTAACCATAATGTTTACCGTTTAATAATACTATTTAGATAGTAACAGAATTTTTATTTAAAATCAATTTAGTAGATAAAGTGAGCGTAAGTAATAAAAAAGACGACTTTGTTTGTTGTTCACAAACCAGGATGTCGTCCCCTGGATATTGTTCATTTAGCGTGGCATAGCTGCTCAGCTTTTGCTAGCAAGTTTTGGGATTTGAGTTTTTCGCAATCACCGCACACACTTGGCGGCATGCGATAATGTTTCGGATTGTAATCTTCCGGTAGGGCCCCGGTAAGAACCAAGCAATGGTTGCAGTGGAAATTCATCATAGAACCCGCGGGTAGCTGGTCGTTGGGGATGTATTGTTCAAGGCCCTGTTTCCTACGCTCGACAAACTCGTTCAGTAGTTCTTGTTCAGTTTGTTGGCTATTGCCAATTCCGCTTTGCATAAGTTTCTTTCTCCGTTCAATCTAAAATAAAAAACCATCTTCATACTCTTAATCAAAATATAAAAATGGGTTTTTATTTTTGGTGGAGATGGCGGGAGTTAAACCCGCGTCCAAAACTTCTTCACCGCCTCAT
>CAYYQK010000010.1:0-24309 GCA_964473815.1 uncultured Candidatus Saccharibacteria bacterium
GTTATAATTTCTGGAATGACCGGGACACAAAAAAGGGCCGGATTGCTCCGGCCCCCGTTGTTTAGATTTGTTAAGCTCCGGCCATCGACCAGCATTCGGGAGAATCTGGAAGTTCGCGATATGGCCGCTCTACTGGCTCAAACATTTCGACATAATCTTGATAATGATCGAACTCTTCATCAAAATCGGAAAGTTCACGCTCGAAACTATCAACAGCATTTTGTGCAAGTCCTGCCCCTTCAAAATCACGAAGATCAAAAGCTTCGGCAACTGCTTTTTTTGCGACTTCAATATCTGCTTTAACTTGTGCTGGTGTTCTCATGGTGACAAATAATAGTATATAACTAAACTTTGTCAATAGCAATTAGTCGAAAAATTTTCGTCGTTTCTTTGTTCGTTTGCTGGCGATTCTACGCGCTTTTCACCTGTCCACTATCTTGATACTGCCGGACGCTAAACGCTCGCTAAACGGGCTGGAAATGCGCCTATTGCTGGGCTGGCTCCTGTTCTCTTTTCCCGTAGGCGTACGCAGGCGGCGGCGTTATGGTAATTATATTTGACGGCCGGGGTTGACAACGTGGCCTTTCTCACTTAGGTTAGCATGGACCGATAATTCGTCGTTCTAGTAATTATAAAAAAGAACCGGGAGCCTTTTGGCCCCCGGTCTTTCGGGCTTCTTGATTATCCTTCGACCTCGAAATTATAAAAAAGAACCGGGAGCCTTTTGGCCCCCGGTCTTTCGGGCTTCTTGATTATCCTTCGACCTCGAAAGTCTCGCCGTTCATCTTGATTGCCAGAATGTTATCAAAAGCAATCATTCGGACGTTCCTTTCATTTTCGTTTCCGAAAGCCGCTTGTTTTGCGCTCGCCGCTTTAACTGGCAGGAATGGTGCCACATCTTCCCGACTCAATTTTTCGCCGCTCACCGTCTGGTACTCAACGTGGGGAGGAAAGGCGTCGATTTGCTTGTCCGACGTTTGGCAGTAAAGATATTCGCGCCCCGTGTCGATATGGCGGATGATCTTATTTGGCACGACGTGTTCACCCTTACCATTCCAGATTGACTCCGCGACGAAGGAACCGGCATTTTCGTTCCCCTCCTTTGTTGCGACCGTGTTAACGGCCTTCTCGTAATCAGTTCCGACTGAAACGGATGCCGCTGCTTTCTTGAGAATTGTACCGAAAGTGTTTGGAATCTTTTCCATGATCGGCTCCCCTGTTGTGCGATCCACTTGGCCCGTGGGAATCTTCCCATTTTTAAGAGCCTTAGCATCAGTAAGGGAAAGAACTTGGCAAAGGACGTTGCCGCGTGATTCTGCGATTTTCTGGCGAAGGATGGCGTGAGTGATTTTCATTTTTTTAGGTGGTGTTTGGTTTCGTTAACAAGGCGAATATGCCACACGGCGAGCGATTGTCAATGGCTGGACAAAAGATTTCTGAGATAATTTCCATAACGCCCGGTGGCCCGTTTTATAGATACTAGAAAGGAACTTGATCCGTCCATGCTTACTCTAATCGACGAATCGAAACTTGTCAAACGGAAAAATGGAAAAAGATTTTGGGGGGCTTTCGCCCCCCTTTTGTTTAACTTATGCTAACCGTTCTTCCCGTTCATCCATGCACCATTCAAGGTTTGGAAAAACTTTTCCGCAGTCGCGGCATTTCACTTGATTTCCCACAAGATCCGGCGCAAAAACCGGATGGAACTTTTCCTGTAGAAAACCGTGGCAACACGTACCCTGTTTTTTTAGGTAGGTTTCACGATTAGCGGTGGCGTTCAGACTGGCTAGTTCAATATCGGTGTCTTTCATAGTGGGCTAATTATACGTACTTTATCGTTACTGTCAACAATAAAAATTAACTGTTTTCCCCGCTCATTAAATCGGTTTTAACGCATCTGTACCCCCTGCTAGTATGCTGACACTCGAAACGCTTTCGGATGCTTAGAATCGGCTGGAAATGGGCAATAAAAAGGGCGGAGCTTGCGCCCCGCCCCGTGACTCTCGGCTGGATTACAGCCCCATCTTTTTCAAACACTCCGGGCCGATACCTATCGTGCAACTTTGCGGAGTAGTAAGTTTGCGACCGCAACAAGCGCATTTTCCGGCATGAAAGAACTCCAAAACCGACGGAAGGTTGTCGATACGGCTCCAAACAAAGGCGAAAGCTTTAGCCGGCGGTGCCTCTGGAGAGATAGTGGAACGGCGACCATGCGCGTAGTTGTTTTCGTTGAAGATAGTACCGAGGAACGTGTAGCTGTTTTCGTTATCGCTACCCGTGAGAACCTTAACAAAGTGCGGAGCGGTCTCCTGTTTGCCCTTCGTGACTTTGAACGTGAAGCGGTTGCCAGTGCTAGGGTTATGCACTGTGAAAGTGCTTTTTCCGGCGAGGGTGAATTGGCGAGGGGTAATGGTGAAGTTTTTCATGTTGGGAAATAATAACATAGTCCGACCCGGAAGCAATTTAATTTGTGCGATTTTATGTTATCATTCAGACACGGTGCCGCTAACCAGAAACAAAACAAACTGCCCGTTTCCTGTGCTGAATGATGGCTATTAAGTTGCGGCACAGGTAATAAAGCATGGTTTTGTGAAATGTCAAGTAATATTATGAATCAGCTTCGTATGGCTTGCAGTTTTTTAACTCTTCAATGATTTTACCAGCCTCTTCATCTCGAATATATTTATAATAAAACTCTAGTAGTTTTATTATCTTATCATACAACTCTTTTGGTATCACGATACTCATAATGTTATTTTCTTGGCTTCTTGTTGAATAGCTTGAATGTATTCTTCATTGGTATTGTAGCATTCTGGACAACCAATGGTTTCGAGAAATAGTAGAGATTCCGAAGCTGTTGAACTTCCCATGATTGCATATTAGGGTGCGTTTTCATAAAGTTGGTGGAGTCTAAAATATACACATTATCCCACTCCATGCCCTTAGAACGATGAGAAGTAGAAAGCTTGAATCCCTCGCCCTGAGAATCATCAAAGATTTTGTCGATTCGCGTGATGATTTGTTCAACAGTATCCGAGTTGTCTGCAAAGAACTTTAGACAATCGGATGCCCGTAGTCCATCTCGTATCGAATATGTTCCTCAATTGCCCTTTGTCCCGACTCGATACACTCTCCGAAAAGGAAAATCATGGCCATGCCAGTCACGAGAAACAGGAGATAGAGAAAAGCTTTTTCGATGGTGTCCATAGTGTTCACTGTAGCAGGTTTGACGCAGTTGTCAATTACTTTGTGGCCTCGATCAAACTTTGACTTATCCAAGTCGTGCCGTTTTCGTGCAAGACATATCCAAGGCGAATCATCAGGGCGGAAAATTGATCGTTCATGTTGAGAAAATAGCAGGGTTTACCCGACTGTAAAACTACATTTTAAGCCACTCTCCACCGAGAAGCTTATATTCGCCTGTACCCTTGTGAGCGCGGTTTTGCTGGCGGGCCTTAAGCTGGGCGCGAAAGGACAAGATGGCATCCTCCACGGTGTCTGCTCCACGAGTGATGATTCCATCGCGTGTCTGATAACGGAACTGAACGGCTGGCTGGTTTTTCATAGTGCGGAACAATACAACGGTTGAATCGAAATGCAAACGATATTTATTTAATCTTTTCGCTTGCACTATTTAACGAACGTGGTATCTTTCCATACTCAAGAACGCTCCGGCCTTCCAGCGAGTTAATTCTAAGGGAACCTGATCAAAATTTTTTTCCAACTTAGCGTCCACGCACACTATCGCACCATATAGCCAGAAGTCAAGCAGAAAAACGGGTTAATTATTTAATTGACAAACCGGCCTGCCATGTTATCTTGTCACGGTACTTTTATTATACTTTATGATAAGTATAAAAGAGAGTTGGCTTTCGCCCCCCGATCTCTATTTCAGAATCTCCCGGATTTCCGAAAGGGTTTTTTCTGTCTCAGCAAAAATCGCTTCAATCTCCGCGCAAAGTTGTTCAAATGGTGTCATGGCGAATATTAATCGAAAAGGGTTGAACTGTCAAACGAATTAAAAACTTTCTTCGCACGCGGCGCGAAGTTCTTCGCGCTCCATTGCGTCTTGTTCTACCATATCCAGCCACTCATTGTACTCAGCGGCTTCTACTTCGTTGTTGAAAGGGTGGTTCGTGGTCATGGGTAACTATTACCATGCAATCTGGCCCCGTCAAATTAATTAACGAAAAACTTTTGAGCCGTTGTTTGGCCATTTCCAGCCGATTTAACGCACGTTAACCCGTCCTACTGTCTTGATGCTAGCGAGGCATGAAACCCCTGTAGAATCGCCCGCAATCACCCTAAAACAAACGAGCCGGAGCTTTCGCCCCGGCCCGCCTGACCACTACTGCCATCCGAAATTAATCCCCAAAATCGCACTCACAGCGGTCTTCCCAAGAGGCGTCAAGATAGGAATCTTCGCCCCCTTCATCCCGGTAATCATCCGCTTCGGCTGCGTTGTAATCAGCCAAGTCATCCTCCCCGGACCAGTCGCCCGGCCAACCGTGCGTTTCTTCCACTTCAACCTCAAATGCGCCGTTGTCACAGCCGCACGCAGGACGATCTTCACAAGTGCAATTCCGATGTTCAATGATGGTGCTCATATTATTTTGGTGTTTGGTTTCTCTTAACGTGGGAAAGGTATCACGAATTAACTAATTGTCAAATTCTGTTTTTCGGGAAAAGGAATCAATGGTGCGCGGTGGTTCATCCTTTTTACTGCCCAAACCCTCGATCAAGTGAGCAATCACTTTGTTAATCGACCGTGCTTTCTGCTCCCCGCTGTGGTCTTAGCACTAGCCATTGGAGTTAGGTTGCTCTCGCTTAACTTCGCCCCGAACGGATTTTTCAGGGCTGTTCATCGGATTCGCTGCGTCCTCGCTCGTTTTGACCCCGGATGATGGGTGAGCCACGCTTACCGTATTCGTTTCTTCATGACGTATTATAGGTTACTTATTTTGTATTACAAGTTGTTTCTCAGAAAAGTTTGTCGCCCCCGTTTCCCCCATTTAAGTCTCTAGTATTTCACCTAGATTCCGATTTAGTCTCTAGCTCCTGAAAGAGCGTCTCTAACTTGGTAGGTAGGTAGCCGGGGCAGGTGTTTCAGCACCGACGACATTGTGATATTAACCCATATCCCAAACATTGCAAGCGGCATTTTAACTTTCTCGCTTATATTTACCATAACCCGGCCTATGGTAATTATATTTTTTTATGTGCGTTGTCACTGGAGTATATAAATCTCTTGTTCGGAGTCCGCTCTATTTTGCGGCTTACCTGCCTGACTTCTGAACTATATCACGCACGCTAAACATTGCAAGCGGTAATTAATAAAAGAGCGAGGGGATTTCCCCCCCCGCCCTAGCGGGTCGCGTGTTACTAGCCTATAGCTAGCTCCGTACCCATATTATTCCGCATCTGGCAGAGATTCCCAAATGATGGCTGGAATGTCCATCGGTGCGATGTAGTGGCCCGCTTCATCGGACACCACACAAGGGATCATTTCCCCCGTTGCGCCCTGATAAGGCGGATTGATATTGGAAGGGCGGGCGACGAATTGAGCAAACAGTTTGTTTTTCATGGTGGGAAAGAATACTCTATTTGATGACAGATGCAAGTGATTATTTCTCTTTTGCGAAGATTTTCCGCTGGGCTTGAACGTAACTTCTAACGGCGTCTCGCATTTCTGCCGAACTGTCCCGCATGTCAAGCTTGCGATAGAAACTGAACAATTCGCGCATTCCGCGCACGATCTGAATGTCCAATGATGGTGTGGAGTTAGGATTGCCCCGATTGAAAAAAACCTTTTGAGTTGCGAATGTGGTGGTCATGGCGGAATTATATCTCATTCCCCTGATATGTCAAATTAATTAATGTACGACCCGCACTTTTCCCTTTAACGTCACTGGCTTAATGGCCCGCCAATCGGTTAGATCGTTAGACATTACCGCTTTGCCCCTTTTCTTCACGTTTACAAGGGCTGTAACGTGCGGCACCGCATTCTTACTATCGTCTGCCCCGCGCACGCGAAAAGCCGCTACAAGCTCGTTAAATGCGAAAGCATCAACAACAATTTTCCGCTCCGGTAGATTGTGAAGCGAACCACTAGGCGTACCGAAAGCCAGCGTGCAATGATGGCAACGCAATTCCCAATCATTCGAGTTAGGCAGTCCTTCCACAAAAGCGGACAGGAGTTCAATCAGTCGATTTTGCGACTCGTTATTGAGAATAATGGCGGTGTACATACTTACTTATAACATAGTCGGGTTATCTTGTCAAATAAAAAAACGGCTGGCCTCGCAAGGAGCACCAGCCGCTATAAACCCCATTAGGGATTTTCACCATGTCCACCACGAACAAGTCTAAAAAGCTGTCATTGACTTTCCTGTAGCCATAAGCTCAAATTCTCGCACATTGAACACGTTTGGGAAAAACTCATTAGCTTCTGAAATAAAAGAGGCAATGTCTCGCTTAACCGCATTTCTAACATCTTGTACGCCCTCTTCGGCATCAACGCACTTTGCAATCTCTAAGCCTGCTTTGAACTGTTCAGCCATTGCCGTGAAGAAACTCCTTAAATGTTCAGAGTGTGGTTGTCTATACCCATGCGGAGGTGAGCCGGGAAGGGGAAGGGGAATTACAATGGTGTTGTTCATGGTGAGAATACTTTACTCGTTTTCAACCACAAGTCAAGCCTTTTTTGGATTATTTACTTTCCACCGTTCCAGCCATGCAATCAGTTTATCCGCGTCAACGTGCGACGTTGGCTCAATCTCGGCGTTATGCTGGAGGTTTCCAATCACGACAATCGTACCGTTATCCCGCACGCCCCCAATCTGGAGTGTGGATTGCCGACCGTTGGGAAATTCAGTGACGGATACAAAGTTCAGTTTCATGGTGAGAGACAATAACCCTTTTCCAACTTAATGCAAGTTGTTTTTTTATTTACTATCGCGCAATTCCAGCTCATTTCCAAGCTCTTTCAGAGTACGACCACTAGCTGCCACAAATTCCCCCGCCGATGATCCAAGCTCGTATGTTTGCCATCCGTAGCTAGTTCTGCGGATACGTTGCGCCCCCTTGCAGTAACCAACGTACTCACCTTTGCGAAAGCCTGATTTTTCAATTCGTGGATGCATAACAAGATATTACCACCTTATCTAATCCGTGCAAGTTAAATCATGCAATTATTTATTTAATCTTTTCACTTGCATCATTAAATACTTGTGGCATATTGATCTATCGAACGACGCAGCCGCCTCGCAGCCGAAAAAGTCTCAGGGAATCTGCCCTTATATATTTTTATACTATCCGTCCAAGTAAACTATACCATCGTACAGCCAGAAGTCAAATAAAAAAGCCGGGGGATTTCTCCCCCGACTTTTCCACCATGTCCACCGAAATTAAATTTTCCCCTGAATTTTGAGAACGTGCTGGATTGCCTTCCACGTTTCACCTTTCCAGCTATAGGCAGCTTTATCGGCGTTCAGATTGATTCGATTTGCTCTTTTTTCCGCTCCCCAATAAGCCACGTTTTCAACGGGCGTTTTGCGGGCAGTTGGATACTTTGCGATTGTTGCGGCGATGGCTTGTTCTTCGTTCATGGTTAGATTATACGCTAGTTTTTCCCGCTGTCAAATTTATTTAACGAACGTGGCAACATTTTGTTGCGGACGGAAAAAGCAAACGTTCCGATCTGAGTTCCAGCCAATCCAAGTCCAGAGAAGTCCATCATAGGACAGAACCTTTTTCGTAAGCTTCTTAACATCATCCCACCCGTTCGGGCAGTCGATTGTGATATGTCTCCAGCCCTCATGCGAGGTATCAGTGATTGCGATTGCGTTTTTAACTTCGGTGGCGGTGGCGGTGTTTTGCATGGCAGATACTACTCTTAAAAGGGAAAGTTGTCAAATTAAATTACTCCCACTTAAACGGGAACATGAAAGAATCGGCATCAATGTCCATCTTGGAAACTTTCCCGGTTTTACGGGTTGACTTATTAGCAATACGCTTGTTAGCTTTTGTCAGGTGACTTCCCCAAGTAGAGCGGGCCTTTTTCGAGAGGTCGTACTGCTTTTTCATGGTTTAATTATACACCATTAAAGCCAGAAGTCAAATTAAATAACTCCAAGTTGAAGCAAAATTGATGGAAAATTATGTTCGCACCTTCCATCTGGTTCCACTCGGCAACCTTCCGAACAACAAGCTGGAACGACAGAATCATTTCCGTACATTTCCAAAAGCTCTTCTTGGCTTTCGCAGCCTTCTTGCTTCATTACTTCCCGAATTGTTAGTTTATTTGCCATGATGGATTATCGTTTATTAAATTGCTTTGTCAAACAATTAGTGCGATTTGCGAGAATTAGTTTTCGCACCTGTTCATTTCGCGCCTCTTGCATTTCGATTGCGCGTTTGCGCATTTCGATAATTGCCGCCAGTAGTTGTTTCATGGTAATTAATTTAACACGGATCAAGCCAGCAGTCAACCCTTTTTAGCTTTAATTTCCGCCAGCGTGCAAGGCGTAAAATGCAAGTCTAGCTCAACCCCGTTTTCGATTAGTTCAGCAATTGAAACGTATTCAAGTTCGGCACCGTATCCGATATTGCACAATCCAAAAGCTTGATGTTGCTTGATACTTGAATCGCGCTCAGTAATGTACCACTCCATTTTTCCCGGCCCGAAATAGCGAAGGTGAGCAATAGCAGAATCTCCTTGCTCATCTGTTTGATACGGGCGTGGCATTTTGCTAACAGTGTCAGCCAGTGAGCAAAGTTTATCTTTGAAGTATTGCCCTTCTTCACCCCGGCAGTTACTACCCAAAACAGAAAGTTGAGCCGAATTGATAAACTGGCGAAGAGTTGAAAGCGCAGCAGTAACGTCTTTAATGGTGTTCATGGGACTAATTATACTACTTAAAACGGGGCTGTCAAATTAAATTCTTTTAGTAGTGCTTCGACATTTTGAGCCGACAGAAAGCAATCTTCTTAGAAATATTAACTTCACGCGGGGCACAACCCCAACGGATTACGACTGAAATAGTCGGATTAGTTTTTTGGAGTTCATCATTATCCTCTTTGGTAATGAATCCAAGCTGGTTGCAAATCTTTTGTGCGAGTGAGGGTGTCATGGTGTTATTATGCCGCTAATTAATTGTCAAGAGTCGGGGCGACTTTTCTTTTTCTTCTTTCCTCTTGATTTCTTCCGGTAACAGATTTCCACACTTTCTCATTAAGTGTAAGTAAATTTTTCCGGTTGCTTTTGGGCAATCTTCCCGCTCCATTAAGGAATCAAGCTTATCGAAAACGCGCGAGATATTCATGACTCAACATAACCGAAATTATTTAACTGTCAACAGCCCATTTCCTTCATGTGGAATAATACCGTGCATAATGAAATCGCACGTCGCCCTAGCCAGTGCATCACCATTTCCAATATAGTTGAAAAACTTAAAGGTGGCAACTTTTTTCTTTCCATCTAAGAAGATAACGCGAACAGCGGTAAAGCTTGTGGCGGTATCCATTTTGATCGGTTTGATGGTGACGGTTCTCATAGCCAGAGTATAACAGGTTTTAATTAAATGTCAAATGAAAAGAGATTTGCACTCTTCATCTTACCACTTATCCAAACTTTGTCAACTAAAACTTTCTTGTGAGTCGAAAGCCAGAAGCGATAAACAAAATGGCTGACTTTTCTACTGGAACCATCTCATACTTTTTGATTCTGTCAATCGTTTTCAGTACGCCATCGTGCTTAATTGAAGACTTGATTGTCTCAATGGTCGCAGGCCAGAGCACTTTAACGCGATCTAGGCCAGAGTCAGGCACCATTACGCTTTCACCTTTGTCGTTGGTGGAAATTGTCATAATTAGGAATCTCCCATAAAAGTAAAGTGAGTTCCATTTTCAAGTGGCAACTCTTGAATGTTTTCAATTTGATTTTTGGTTAGATAAGGGCCGTGATAAGTGTCTTTCCAAAATTCCAATGCTGCTTCTTTGGTTTCTGCGATTCCAACTAAGCCACCTTCCCAACCTAAATCTATAACGAAAAGCTTCATGTTTAATTATCCTCCATATTAGCCTCCTTGTCAACCTGTTTGAACTTACGGCGAACCAATTTGTTGATGTACTGCTTGTTCTCTTTGTGACTACCGCCGCGAACTGGACGGCAGCAAGAACAGGTGATGCCACCGGGACCGATATGGGGAACCTTTTTGTGTTCGTTCATGGTTTAATTATACACTAACTATCTTATATGTCAAGATAAAAAGCGGGGCCGGTTCCTTTCGGACTACCGACCCCGCCCACCATGCCCACCACGACAAATCTTAATCAGCAACCCCTAAGCCATCATCTTCTATAGTGTCAATCCATTCCCCATCATGCTCAACCGCGTGAGTCGGCAGGTAATGATGTTCCAATCCAAAGTGCATTTCGCGGCTTGCTTTCATGTTAGGAGTATAAGCTATTTTGAGATAAAGTCAATGGACTGGTTGATTTTTTCTTGGAGAAGTATCACTAGAAAAGTCAGAGATAATAGAATACCGACCATCACGAATCGAAAGAATTTCCTTTCCGTAAATTTGTGGCGGGCCGATGATAATAGCCCGGTTAGCCAGCATAGTATCAACTTGATCTTCCATTTCGACTTTTTGATACCACTTTCTAGCATCAGTAAGAGAAACGAAGTGGTTAGTAATTACGCTCATGGCTTATATTACGCTAAAAACAAGATTTGTCAATAGCTCAACTTCATTTCTTTCATCGTTGGAATCAGTTGGGGATAGTATTTTGCTAGAACGCCTCTTAACCTCTTTGCGGCCTCATTAGAGTTAACGGGGAGAACTGCCGCTAGATCGACCTTGTACGCCTCAAAAACCTCACGTTCTTGCGCTGATACCTCGCTTTTTTCCCGAAATCCTTGGTTGTTTAACATGACTAATTATAAGCCAGTTAATTAAAAAGTCAACTCTTACTTTGAACAAACGTTAAAACAAATGATAGTCCTAAGAGAAACAGTGTCATAAAAGATAAGTTAAGGTTAAGTTAGTGGGCGGGTTTTGCCCCGCCCCGGTGGAATGTCCACCGTCTAACTCACCCCACCATCTTCAATGCTCCGAACCAGTAGTATCGGAGATAACCGAGTTCCTTTAGTCGCGCCCTTGCTTGATCCAGATTATCAAGCGGCTCATCCATTTGCCCGATGTAAAACTTTCCCTTGACGAAACGAACGCGAGGCGAAGTTTCGCGATTCTTAGGCGTGCGTGGGCGATGACCATAGCTCCAATGTTTTTGGCTCGCAGACTTTGCGGTGCTGCCCCAAATCCGCTGACTCATTGACTTTGGCGAGCGTGGCTCGTACTCCTTTGAAGCTGGACGGCTAACCACTGGCATTTCAACTACGCTTGTGGATGGAAGACTGTCGAACGATTTGAATGTTTTCATGTGTTTAGATTACTCGATTTTTGGTTGAAGTCAAATTAATTAACTAACAATTTACACGCTTGAAACTTCTACAAGGAGCTTTGTCTCTATAATCAATTTCGTTAAGAGAGATTATGAATCCTTTAGATTTTAGGGCTGTAATAGCTTTTGGATAGTCGGAATCTTCCTCTAAATACAGGTTGTCCCGATCTTGATAAGAGAAAAAGGAAATCGAATCGCAAAACGCCTTACCTAGCCCGCGAGCGATAGCCTTTGGAAGTTCCAACCAGCCGTGTCCCGGATCAGAGTGAAAGTTAAGTGTGATGTGCATGGTGAAGTATAGTCGAGTTAGTTAATTTGTCAACCCGGTTGTGATCCCAAAACGCAAATTGAAGTGAATGGCCCCTGTCTCACCCCGTCCTTATTATAGAAAAAGGTGTATTCGTCGCGACCATGAGAGTCTTCCGAGACGTTCTCAAACTCAAAGCCAGCATCGTTAGTGCGAATCCAGCCAAACTTTCCAGCCTTAACCCAAAGTGGTTTGTCCATAGGAGTATATTAATCTATTGTTGGTTAGAGTCAACTATTTAACTCCAAAATCCGCACAAAGTTCTTTTCGTATTCAGACTTGCTATCAAATTGAAGCAACCAATCTTTCGGGCGATCAATAAAGTCAACTACATTTTGAAAAAAATCAATACCATGAACGGTGCTAGTAATAAGCCCGTGATGGTACATTTTGAAGCAATCATGCTTTAGCTTGCAAAAAGTTTCCGCATAATCAGTTCCATCTGAAAAGCTAGCCAGAGTAACAATAGAAAAGCTAGCAAACTCTTTTAGGGAGATTTGCATATCAAATAGACCTATGCTTTTGTTTGCGGCTGTACGCCTTGCGGTTTTTCTCAACCTTTGTTTTTGGGGCGAAGTGAATCCGCTTCTTAGCCGGTTTGATTTTGATGGTGAACAGGATGCTCATGGTGGTATAATACACTAAAAATTAACTATGTCAACTCCCATTATAGGCGCGGATTGTCGCCTCGTTATTTGTTTAAGCAGGGAAGTAGAGGAATCGAACCCCATCTTTCTATCTTGTTTGACATGCTGCCTAGAAGAACACGCACCATTTAGCTCATGCATTAGCCAGCCGGTGTCAAGTAAGAATGTACTAACCAATAAATACTAACCCCCCGTTGTCTTTTCAACTCCCTTAAACCTCTTGGGAACTATTTAACTTACCACACTAGGCCGATTATGCAACCGAAATATTTAACTCCCCGACTTCGATCATTATTTCCTCTTTGTGAACAAGTGACCCCTGAGTTGGAAGACCATCGTGGAAAACTACAAAGTGTCTCATATGAGCACGAAAAACGGCATCATTAACAACGTCACAAGGTTCAACTGGTGTATAAACGCCAATAGTATCCTTTTCATCATAGTACAGATGGCCCATTTTGCAATGGCGGGCCTTTACCTCTACTCTAAGTTCAGGTGGTAGAATGTTATGTTTGATTGTCATGGTGTATAATAGGCTATGATTTAACTAAGTCAAGAAAAAAATGGAGGCCGGAGTCCTCCGGCATTATAATTTCTAACTAACTAAGGGGAAAGTCAAACAACCCAACCCGTCTTTTCTCCTGATGGAGAATGCTCTTTTATTTAAGCTACTTAGCTAGTCTTTATTTCAGCCGCCGACCATTTAGAAATTGTTCTGGCCCCTAACATTATCAAGGCCAGTTGTATCCCGAAAAATATGACTCTTACCTAGCAAGAAAGTAAAAGCGGAATATTAAAATTAACCTTAATCAACTTCTTGAACCTTTTGATTCGCTGGATGTTTGCCAGAAACCCGCCAGCTCTTGATTCCCCTTTGTCTCTTGGAGGCTTTAGCTTCTGCTGGCTCCATAAAAGCAAAGGCCGAATGATCATTTGCGGTTACATCAACCGTATGCTTTTTCCCGTGCGTTTTATATTGAGTGTTGGTCGCAAATACGCGATTACCATCATTTTTTCGCTCTTTGCGGTTGAGTTTCGCAATCTCTCTTTGTTGTTTGTTCATGTTTTATCTTACTATGACTTTAATTCTGTGTCAAGAAAGTTTCCCCTTATTCGGCATATTCGGGGCAGTCACCGAGCGGGACTATGCTACTTTAGGTTAACTGTTTCGCAATCATGGATTTATTGCTTTCGCTCTTAGAATTTTACGCCAAGTCGTACTTCTGTTGAAATTTTAGTTAGCCGTGTGTCGGAGACTACATCTTTCTCAAAAATGAGACTGTTTTCGTTTCCCCTGCCGGGGTATTAAACTAACGGCATTTCTAGAAAATTTGGGACTCCATAGCTGGCCAGCTATAACTCATTCCCTTATATAACTTAACGTGGAGCTTCACCCCGGTTTGGGCTAAGAGTTACGTTAAGCAGCTTTAGTTTAAGATTGACAGTATCCCATCTTTCGTTAAACACGGAGCTACCCGCTTGCTACTTCGGGAACCACCCTTTTCGCTTTATCAATTCTCCTCTTTTTTCCCCTCTTTTTCTAACATTAACTTATCACCGTCCGGCTGACAAGTCAAACTGTTTCTGGTTTTCCAGTGGCTACTGGATGCCAAATTTCTTGCTTCTTGTGAAGCCCCTGAATCTCCCATTTGCACTCTTTGAACTTTTCCACAAGAGCAAGGGCGCTCTCGATAGTAGCATGAATTGCCTCTTTGAAGTGCGGGACGAACTTGCCGAGTGAAGGGGAGAAAACCCCCACTTCAAACCGTTTGTGTGTTTCGTTGATTGTTTTGCGTTGTGCTGCGTTCATGTTGTATATTAACACGTTTTAGGTTTAAGTCAAATTTTAATCCTCGAAAGTTGTTTTGTATGAAACTTTTTCCCAAGAATACTTGTCGTTAAAAGATACAAAATTCGTACAAAACGTGCCTTTTTTAAAAGTTCCTGATCCTTCATCTACTACAATCCCAGCATTAGCTGAAAAAGCAAGCGCAATTAAATTATTGTAAAGACTTTTAAAATGAGCCGGAAAAGTAACTTCTTTTTGAACTTTATTTAGTCTTGTTGTAATTTTCATTTTGTATTTGTCAAACTGATCCTCGAAAGTTAAAGTGTAAATTTAATCTTCTGTTTGTGTCCCATTTTGAACTACTATCAAGAGTGGGCTATTTATTTTTTCCAACTCTCGTTGAAGTTTAATGTAGTCCTCTTCACTTAGAATAATTTTTCTCATTTTAGATAATTAAAGTTTCAAAATTTGAAAACAATCGGCTGGAACCTTATCGGCTATACCATAAAAGAAATGGATTGACAAGTCGCCAATATTATTTCCCTCAACTTCACATTCTGCTTCTTCTCCAGCTTCAAATTCTTCTTCTTCTGTTTCTAGGGCACCAGATATATCATCATAGCCAGTAACCAAAGTTAACCGAATTGGTTTTGTAAAGCGGATTCTCATGGCATATGATAAGCTATTTAATTTGCTTGTCAATTACATTTCAAAGAAATTGTGACCATCGGTTTATTTACCGGAAGAAACTGATTGGCCCGCTCATCGAAAGCGAACACGTTACAAAACGTTGCTGGCTTTTTAGCGTTCAGTCGGGCAACATACACTTGAAGTACTACTTGATCAAGTCCATAGTTAGACTTTTTTGTTACTACGTCGCCATTTGTGAAAATGAAACGGAATTTATTCATTTTGCTGGGAAAATAATTATTGGATTAAGTTGTGATTTTTCTGTAATATCTCCAAATCCATTGAAAAATACAGTTTCAATGCTTCCGTCTGGATTACGAATAATAAAATTAGAAGATGATGGTAAAATAGCAACTTCCGATTCTGGATAAATCTTTTGTATTTTATACATTGCTGTTCTTCGATCATTACAACTAGCCAGAGCTAAAACCAAAAGGACCAACAGTAGAATTAGAATTTTTATTTTCATATTTTATGATACATTGAAAAGGTTTATTTGTCAACAGGCCAGCCAATATTTAGTCGATAATTTCCCTTTGGAATAAAACCTTCGGCTACTAGGTAATTTACCACCTGCCGACTCGGTTCCCTGTAACTAGCCAGTGTGCGCTTAAACAAAATTGAAACTGTGTTCCCGCTGTATTCCACAAAGCAGTTATGGAGTTCAAAGGGCATGATTATTCTTCTTGCGGTTTGCTTGAAATTGAGTAACCAAGCTCACTAAGAGCTTTTAGGGCTGCATCTAAGACAGTCTCGCTGCTTTCAACCTCTACCGAAAATGAGTCGTTAGCGTCATTATTGCTCCAGACTATAAACGTTTTCATATCAGATTCTAAGCAATTTTCTAAGTTTGTCAAACCGTCTTTTGGGAAAAGTTAACTCATTAGCTGGTAAGCCAGTGCCAGACTCGGAAATATAATAAATAATCCCGTTCATCTCGCCATATACGCCAATAATTGTAACCGGCTTATCGTGATCGGAGTTGCGCCAAATGGCTTGTACTGGGAATTTGTGCATTTTTATTAAAATTTGGTACCGATAGTCGGACTCGAACCGACAAGGCCATTACAGCCAGAAGATTTTACTTACCACTACGATTTTCACCGCCAAGTTTTTTATAAAAACTTGTTTGTGGTCTGGACTATGCCTTTACCTTATTTAAAAATATATGAGAAAACATATATCTCACTTATAGAGTCAATACCTGCTAGCGGACTGGATACCGTTTCGATTTCTGGTTATTCTATAAATTCTTTAGGTAGGTGATTATAGTCTCTACACGTTCTAAAGTTCTACGATTCTAAAGAATATCAAATTCAAACGAATTTTTTAACTTCTTCTTTATTACGCGAGTTATTTAATACTTTAGCTTCGCTCGGCGTTGGGAGATTAAACCGTTCACCGAATTTACACCTTACTAACTACCTCTTTCGAGATAGCCGACCCGTTTTGAGTCTTCTGAGTTTACCAATTTCTCCATATCGGCATTAATCAAAGATCAAAAGTTTATTCTAACTTCAAGCGTCGCGCTCTATAACTCTACTACCTTACACCAACTTTCAGTTATGTCAACTCAAATCTAGATTTTTTCGGTTAGAAATCCGCTCAATAAATGAATCAAATTGCGCCTTAATAGAGTGCGGAACTCCATGAATAGCGTTCACTTTAACCGCTCGTTTAGCCGCAATGTTGCGCCCTAGAGCACGATCAAACTTGTCACCCCGGTCTTTAAGTGACCACCCGAATTTCCAAACGCCATCACGAGACGGAAAGGCTACCATAACGCCCACCTTTTCAACTTGTGAAACTGGCACTTTCTTTCGAGGACTTAAAAAATTCCTACGGCGACGAATATATTGAATCTTCATGTTTTTATTATACTATATTATTTTTGATTAGTCAACCTTATTTTTCAGTTGTTAAACAAAATCCTCCCCATCGTCCTTTTTTTCTAACGGTTGCGAACCTTGTCTTTCCGCAACAGAAAGACCGTCGCCGTTTTCTGCCTTGATAAGTAGCACTTTTTGGGCCGCAACTTGTTCCCTTGTAAGTTGACCACTTTCAACCAAAGTTTTCTCTTCGTTGGACAAACGCATCCGTTGCATTCCCGACAGTTCAAGAAACTCTCGTTCGTTTGGCCCCTTTTCATCGGAGGTAGCCGGTTTACGAACTACCACGTTAGGCGTGATATTTCGGCTAGATAGCTCATCAATCAAAGCAAGAAATTCCTCCCTGCTTGAAGCGTCATAGTTAATGTTTGCGTTTACGTTCATGTTTGTACTATAGTTTAGATTTAATTAAAGTCAAATTAAAAAGGGAGGGGATTTTCACCCCTCTCTCCCCGTTTAGAGTTAGACCACAAACCCCTCTTTCGCGATGTCCTTTAGATAACGCTCCCCTTTATCAGTGCGTTGAATCCCCGCCGTTGTCTGAGAAAGCAAACCCTTTCCCATAAGATAGCCTTTAGACTTATCGAAAGTTGCCTTTTCGATATTAGGCATGATCGCTTTAAGCACGTTATCACGTATTGCAAGTTGAGTACGATTCAAGATATTAATTTCCCACGGCTCCAAACCTAGCGGAAAAATTTTTTTAAGCTTCAATGCGTTCTTAACGTCATCGCGGTTAACGGTGTTTTTGTCACCGTGAGCGTTTGCAGTAATACGCATTTGATCAACAATCTTTTCAAGCGGGCGGGCGGTTCCACGTCCGCACTTTGCAATCATATCGACGGTTTTATCACAAGCTGGACGAAAACCAGCCCTTTCCATCATAACGTGCAAAATTTTCACAAGTTCATCGTGAGAATAATCATCGAGAACAATAGTATCACAACGAGACTGAAACGCTCCCGATTTATCAAGTAGGTGCGGAAAGTTAGTGGCAAGAACGATGGAGCCACGTTTACGACTGAAATCAACGACTGTCTCATCATTAAGACGAATTGCCTTTCCATTGTTTTGCTTGTCGAGCGCCTTCATCAAAAATTGACGAACCATAGCAAGCTGAACGGTAGCGGCTTGACCCGGAGCACCGTTCATTTCGTGAGCTTCATCAAAAAAGATGCAATATTTTGGCGACTCCATAACGCATTGAATAAAAGAGCTAAAAGCCATCCCTTTTGAGCGAAGTTCAGCGGGGGTGCGAAAACGGAGAACATCACAACCAATTTCCTCCATGCCATCGCAATAAGCATCAGCGAGTTTGCTTTTGCCCTTCCCCGCTTCCCCGATAATCAGAGGAGAAAGCATTTCCTTATCCCTTGCTCCCGATTCGATAGACTCGGAAAGAAGTTCAATTGGAATATGTTGACCAACAATTTTGTCGAATGTTTTATGCTTCATAAGTGTGGGAACTGTATCATGGATTTAATAAGGCGCAAGTTAAAAATGAGTTTTCTTCTCTTTTCTAAAATCGGCTAACTTTTACTTACTTTAACTTTACTTACCCGCTCCTTTACCCAGCTACCGGACTCATTGGTATAATGTACGGTCTTAAAGTTTAGCTGCCTAATAGCATCCATACAGCCGCAACATGGGCGACTCATATTAAGGCGACGGTTCCGATCAATGCGGAGTACTATAATGGTGTACCCTGAATAGTCATCGCGGCGACCCCTTATAATAGACAATAACTCAGCATGGGTTTTTGAGCCTTGTACATAATCGTACTTTAATGTACGTGGGTGCGTTATATCCCGATTGCACGCAATAGCTAAAGGTTTACCTTTCTTAAATATACCGGCAACGTGAAAAGAACGCGGCCTAGGAGTTGGTATTAGGGAATAGGCGACCTGAACGAATTTGTCTAAATTCATATTTAACTATATCATTAAATACCGCCAGAGCAAGTACGAAAAAGCGGGCCACGAAAATTAATTCGCGACCCGCCTTTGGGCTATTTATGTAGCATCGTCCACCATCTCTTTTGTTACCGCCAGAGAATTTTACTTTTTGCTTTCCAGTAACCGAAGTTCCCGCTCTTTCAAATCATTAGCCCGCTTTAACTCTTTAGCTTGGTCTTCCAGTGCGCGAACTTTAGCTTGTTCGGGATATAAAAAACTATCTACTTGAGCCGCCTCACGTTGTTGTTTTGATAATTCTTTTAAAGAATTACCTCCAGCAATAAAAATAGTAATGAAAATTCCCACGATAGCAATTACTACCAACAACTCAATTAATGCGAATCCTTTTTTCATGTTGAATGATACGTTAAAATTCTAAAATGTCAACCCTGAACTTCTTGATATTTTTTAATTTTTTCAAGATTTTTTATTGCCTCTTTAAGTGACTCAATAGCATGAATTATTTCAGAATTGTTAATCGAAATTGTTGCGGCCTCACAATGATGTACCGCTTTTCGTTTTAATTCCTTTACTCTAAAATCAGTTTCAGACATACTATAAATTTACCATGTTAATTAACTTTGTCAACTAGAAATTGGTGCTCTCGGTGAGACTCGAACTCACAACTCTCGCCTTAAAAGGGCGATACTCTAACCAATTGAGTTACGAAAGCTTGTTAAATAATACTTTATTTTTGTAATAAACTATCTAATTAAAGAAAAATGGTCCTTGCGACCGGGCACGATCCGATAACCTGATTTTTATGAAAAACCTGCTCTACCAAAATTGAGCTACGCAAGGATATTAACTATTACACCGATTCCCCGCCAGAGTCAACTGCTTTTTCAATTACAATTGGACTTTGAAACTTAATAGTTGGAGGCTCGGTCTTAAAAAGATATTTCCAGTTTTTATACCAGAGTTCTCTAAAAGAAGGAGAACCACCAATAACTATTATCCTAGTAATTGCGAAAAACCTCAAAAGTAAAAGCAACAACAATATGTGAAATCCTTCTCTCTTGTATATATCAGCACAGATTTGGCCAAAAGATTTGAAATTATCATTGGCAATTTCATAAGCACAAAAACTTAAACAGTTAAGCGTAATATACGCCGCCAGACACGCTAGAATAGGATGGGCTGGAATCCAACTTAGAAGTAGAAATACCGCCGCACTGATCAGGATTGTTTTGATTGTATTCATATTTTTAATATATAATAGATTATTCTCGATTGTCCAATTTACTTGGCGGGTTCAGCTCATTATTAAAAAACGAACTTTTATCGGTTTCAGTTTCTTCTTTAAAAACAAATGGAGAACGAATACTAGGAATTGGCTTCTTAAAAAAGTGCCGCCATAGTCTTTTAAGACCTCTGGTTCTATTATAAATCAGACAAACTATTAAAGAAATTGGCCCCATAATCATAAATAGTGGATCATTTAGTGGCGGATCATCAACTATATTTCCTAGATAACCCAAATAGAACCATAGCCCAATAAAGAGGACGATCCAAAATAACCAACTAGATAAAAGAAAATTTGTGACCAAAGAGGTTACAACCGCTGTTAGAACTACTTGTTTTAATTTCATATAAGAAGATATTGCTTTTTTGTCGAATGTCAATTGAAAATTCCAAGATATTCAGCCCACCAAGGTAAGTCACCAGACTGAATTGCAATTATAGCCGCCGAAATAACGGCAACAATCCATGATACCGCAATCATAGTAATTAAAATAAACAAAGCTTTTAAAATGGTAGCTATAAATTCATCAACGTAATAGCAACACAAAAAGAACAAAGCGACCACAAGGGCAAATAGATATTTATCTTCTAACATGCTATACTATATATCAAGAATTAAGACCGTCAAGTACTTCTCTTATATATTAGTGGCTCCTTGAAGTCGCCAGAGTAACGTTCGCTATATTATAGCTCTCTTTTTGTTAGAAGCTTCAAGCTTTCGGGCTTCGCCACTCAGCTTCGTATATCGTCAGCGTTATCACGCTTCCTTAGAGTTAAGTATATATTCGTCGCTGCGCTCCTCATATATACTTATGAAAAATATACTTGTCTAGTATTATTTTTTCAAAACTGAAAATAAATAACTAGACTTTTCCTAAAACTATATTTTTGGTTAGTTTTCATCTTCGATAACAACCCGGAAGGGTTTTTACTTTAATTAAGTTAAATCGCCAGAAGTTGCCAAAAAAGCGGGGAAATTAACAAAAATTAAACTTTATCGCCAGTAATTGAGTGTTTTTTAAATGTCAAAGGTTGAGTATCTGAGCCGATTTCGTGAGCAAAACGATGTGCTAATTTATTCTTTTCTTCGCCAGACATACGGGCCAACTTATTTTTAGCCTTGTCGTTGAGTTGCTCGTTAAGTAGCTCTCCAATAGTAGGTGACTCTACGCTAGGGACAATATTCCCCACTGATACTTTATGGCTAATCCGCCCTAAATAAGCTCCAGCAAACACAATTGAACACAACGCCAGAGCAGGCGAGTAAAACTGTATTGCTAGAATGATACAAATAATCGTCAGAAGGCCCAACGCCAGATTAATTTTATTTAGTTTCATAATTAAATTTTTTCAGGAAAGTCGCCGTCTGCATCACAATGAGCTGGGGGCCAACCATTTTTTCTTATATTTAACATTCGCACAAACCTACTCCAACAACTAAAAATACAGTATGTTATTGCAAAGACTATACAAAAAGCCGATACAGGGTTTGTGTTTGCGAATTGCCAAAAGTTCATAATTACTTCTTAGTTCCGCACACAGTACACTTAGCCGCTTTTTTATTAACGCCACCACTACAGTTATGGACCCGCTTACCCTTGCCGTACTTGGCATCTTGATATTCGGACTTGCAGTTTTGATTATCGCATGTTTTGATTTCGCTTGCCATATTATATATTACTCCTTGTTTGGTTGTTTGTCAAATTGTTTTAGAATGTTATCGAAATAACCCCGCGAAGTCCAGTTTAGTATGCCGCCGTGCCCATTATTGGAATTAAAATTATAATTGCATTTTTCTAGGTGTTTAGGGGTAATAGAGTCGATAAATTTAACTAAGTTCCGAAAAATTAGCCGAATCTTTTCCCTTTTATAGTAGTTATCTAGAAACAGATTTTCAAAATTAACGTCCAGATCAACTAGTCCTGTTCGACTAATACTTTTCAATAAAGTCGCCCCAATTTCCCGCGTTACTTTATTCTGATTCAGATAACCAGTGATACCAACCCCAATTATTTTAATACCATCTTTACAATAAACTTCTACTTTTTCAAAGCAGCCGCGAGGTAAACCAAGTAGCTCAGAGTACTTTAGAGCAGTTTCTAAAAGCTTTTCACTAGAACAAACAACTGCTAGATATTTATCTGTGCTATTGCAGGCCAACTCCTTACAAGTCTCATAAGAGGAATAATCATCTTTAATTTTATAAACAAAAGCAAAGTTTTTAATATAATAAGATGAAAAATTTATCGAAAATACCTTCATAAGGAACCATAACCTAAGTTTACTAAATGTAAAGTGGATTTTTCACGAGTGCGCGCGAGCTTATTTTGGCTACTTTTTTATTTTTTTGATACTTTGGTATATTCCCTTTGTCTCAAAACCTCATTTTTTTTATCTTTTACCTACGTACGCCAGAATCACCATTTTTTTACTTTTTTATTTAACTTAGTAGAGTGTAAGTCGCAAGATTGCGCTCTTGACCCTTTTTTATTAAATAATTGGTAATTTTAGCAATGGATCGAGTAAATTTTCGGAAATACAAGTTATTAACCCACGATAATAATGAGAATTCATTCGATTTTCAATTTCAGAATAATCAAAATTGGCCTTTTCAGCCGCTTTTAAAATAGCCACTGGATTAGATAAAAGTATTTTTAATTTAAATTTAATTTCTCCTTCGTACCTTGAGGGATAATAACTATTATTAACAAAATCTTTTAAATTATTCCTGGTTTTATAACAATCTTTTAAGATAATAGCCCCAACTTCGCGGCTAATCTTATTAGTACTATACCAACTATTAGGAATAGATATAAGCGGCCCAACCTTATGTGGTATGATTTCAACCTTAGTATCCAACCCGTGCCAACCGTCAATCTTTTTAAAGTTTTCAACGAATTTAACCGGGTCTTGCGTAGGCAAAAGCTTATAAAGAAGCTGGTCCTCTTCCATGTAAAAACAACCTAACTCTTTACAATGATGGATATAATTTAAATCTTTAGAAGAATCATATCTCCTATATACAAAACCATAATCCAGTTCAGGTTTATTATTTACTCCGTAAGACCATGCGGAGTAGAATTTAGAATCAGGAAGAATCTCAATCATACTTATTCATTATAGAACCAGTTTGAGAGTTTAGTAAATTTAATACGTTGAAACATAAATGATACGCAACATATACAAATAACAACTATGTTTACAAGGGGTACGAACAACAGAAATAAAGGGGCTGGATATAAATGCCCTTCTTTATCACTATATTTATTAAATAGTTTGCCCACAAAAAGGCCAATTACTAGGGTGATTAGATAAAAAAGTATTAGTTCCATATCATTTTATAATTTACATACCATAGAAAACTTACTGCCTTTTACCGAAAAACATTTTATAAAGAAACAAACATAAATTATATCCGCCAGTTAAAATCATAAAGAAAACCATTAAAATAATAAAATAATAATTAAGAATTGGAATAAAAGAAAATACAACAGGGGCCGGTTGTATTGGAAGATAATAATCTTTTCGATTATAAAAATAACAAAGAACAAGACAAGTCACTAGGTAAATTATATAGAAAATGAAAGAGTCCATATTGTTTTTGGTTTTAAACGCCAGATATTTAATAAAGTTGAAATTTGCCTAATATTTACACCATACTACTATTCATAGTACTATTTTGTTTTCTTGTTGTATTGCCTTACTACTATTCTAGTATAATACAAGTTTTTTTATTTAATTTCCTCATAGGCTTTTTGTATTTTAGCCGCTGATTCTTTCTTTTCGTCTGGCAGTACTTCTAGTTTATGTTCAAACCATTTAAAACCACAAGTACATTGCCCCTTTGATTCACCGTCATCAAAGGTAATAGCCTTATCTTCCAAATACTTTTCGCAATTAATTAAATTAAGCCTCATCTTCTACTACTTCTTTATATTTAACGGCTATGCGAATTACTTTCTTCTTATCTACAGAGCTTTCTGCATCGAATTTCGTTTTATAAGCTATTACTTTAGACCCGTATTCGTTCGCATAAATTACACTTGGTTCCTTTTTAACCCGATAGTCACAATCTTCAAAGTTCCACCTTGGGAAAGTAACATGTCTCCAAGAAGATGAAGAATGACACCTTTCTTCAATCTTTTTACCCTCTTTGTGGGCCTGTACTACAGCAATAATTTCGTCGTCAGTCATGTTAGTGTCCTTTTGTTAGTTGTCTAATTTTATGTTTTAAATGATAAATAATTGCTATATCGTCGGGGTTTGAAATAGGGGTGATTTCTAGGTTAATTCCGTTAAATGAAAACTGAACATTTTGGCC
>CAYYQK010000011.1:0-8789 GCA_964473815.1 uncultured Candidatus Saccharibacteria bacterium
GGAGAGGTCGCATAGTGGTCTAGTGCGCTCGCTTGGAAAGCGAGTAAGGTGTCAAAGCCTTCGGGGGTTCGAATCCCCCCTTCTCCGCCAGAAAAATTTTACGATGAAAAATCTGACGTTTATTACCGGTAACCAAAACAAGGCCGACAAGCTAGCTGAGTATTTGGACCTACCTATTAATCATCAAAAATTGGATTTAGACGAAATCCAATCACTGGATGTAAAAAAAATTGTTGAACACAAAGTGCGACAAGCTTATGAGATTTTAAAAACTCCGGTATTAGTAGAAGATTCGTCACTTAGTTTCGAAGCCTTAAATGGTTTGCCTGGACCGTTTATCAAATTCTTTGTTGATAATATTCCTTATCAAGATATCTGTGATTTACTTAACGGTAAAAGTCGAAAAGCAAAAGCCAGCGCAACCTTTGGTTACTACGATGGGGAAACTCTTAAAATCATCGAAGGCGGTTTAGAAGGTGAGATTGCTCCTGCTCCGATCGGTGATGGTGGCTGGGACTGGGATAAATTTTTCATCCCCGACGGATATAAACTTACCAGAGCTCAACTCAACGACGAAGATTATCAAAAAACTTATTTTCAAATTAAGCCTTTCGAAGAATTAAAAGAATTTTTAATCAATCATAAATAATTAATAGAATTAATACCGCTATGGCAAAATCGCAAATCAACAACTTAAGCAAGCGCCAAATTTTGGAAAGCTTGATGTACGAACAAAATCAAAGCAACGCAACCTTGTCTCGCCTAATTACTGCAGTCGCTCGCACAGCTGGAATTGACCCAGAAAAATTGGCCGAAAACTTTATCGACGATAAAGCTAATCAAGAGTGGGTTGAAAAGTTTAACTTGGGAGTGAAATCCCGCCACGCTGAACAGCATAAAGATGGTGACGGTCACGACCATGGCCACGATCACGAAGCATCAAGCAACGAATCTATAGAAGCAGTAAATGAATAAACACTCACTTTTCAAAATTGCAGTGGGGCCGGCAATAGTTTTAGTGATTCACATCATTGTCACTGTCACTGGCTGTTATGAACGCTGGTGGTGGTTTGATATCCCAATGCATTTGATTGGCGGTTTTGCCATGGGCACGGCTGCATATTACTTGCTCCAAGATTACGAACGCCGCGGTGAATTTAAATCACAATCCAATCACTTAACCATTTTATTAATAATTGGTTTTGTTGCGCTTGCAGCAGTCAGCTGGGAATTTTTGGAATTTGCTCTCGACACTTTTTGGCACACTAACTTGCAAACAGATATCATCGACACTATTAAAGACCTGTGCATGGGCCTAATCGGCGGTAGCACTGCGGCTATTTTAAAAGTGTTATTTATTCGATCCGCTTAAAACTTGTTGGCAAATTTGCCAATCATTTTGTAGCTCACTACAAAAAGTTTGTAATTTACTTTCGCTTACACTGGAAAGACGAGCGTATGATATTACACCCTGATAGTAAGCATATTTTTCCCAAAAACCATACCCACTCACGAGTTGTTCGGTTTTTTCTAAACTGTTACTGGTGAAATGTTTCATCATTGTCATTCCAATCCCCCGGACACAAAAAGTCTCGTCGCTTAAATTTAAATTATTTTTTGTACAAAGATTCATTGCACCAGTAAAATCATAATGATGGTTTCGCAAATAGCCTAAGTGTGCATACAAAAAGCAAGCTGGCTTTTCATCATTTTTTGCATTTACACAGGGTTCCAGGGGCTTTTCCGGAGTCCACCCCAAACTATCAGCACCGGCATGGTTAGTGTTCCCCCAAAACATTTCCATCCACACTCCTTCGAAACAACGCCAGGTCGAAGTGTTTTTATCTAAGTTACGGCAATCGCTAAGGGATGTGGGAACATCGCGTTTGTTAACGAACATCAGCCCATGACCAACGCCATGGAAACAACTGCCCCGATTGTTTTCAGGAATTGAAGAGCAAAGTTCACTAGCATTACTCTTTAATTGCGGTTGATGCAAAAATACTTCCTCCAAAATTCCATGCATATAACCACCGGCGCATATGTCGTCGACGGAAGTGTGACCCTGACGATGCGGGTCATTAAAAGTCATGGCCGCCGAAAATCCATATAGCTCATATGCATGATGCCCAAGATCGTGCGCCATGTCATGACAATCGTTTACCAGAGACGGATTTTTTTCTATCGCGTCTATTACTTTAAATACAGACTCGGGATCACCTGGCTGTAACATCGCCAAATATTTATCTCGGGTGGCTTTTAACTCTTCTTTTGTTTTGTCGATATTGGGCTGTGGGTTATCAGGATTAATCACTTTAATTATTCCGCGATGATTGGATTTTTCGTGATTATGATAACCAAAAGTACCCGTGTCATTAAAAATAAAAACAAAGTTCTCTCCAGGGGCGTAATCTTTTTTTGCGTCAAACAACGGGTAGTCCGTGTGAGTCGGATGAGGATCAGATGCAGTCCACATTGGGTATGCAGAAGTATTATGGAAAGTAATCTGCGAACCAACAGGAACTTCTAAATAGTTTGGATTGTAACCATCATTGGTATATTGCACATCAAAATTCTGACCCTTTCCCGCGAGCCCGCTCTCTGCCAAAGCTGAAGGTTTTGGATGATATGCAGGGTTGGCGAAAAAGGCATACGTAATTGTGCCGATAATACCGACCGCACCAACTGCGATCATTATGTTTGGTCGGGAAAAAGAGATCATTCTTATAGTACGCAAATGTTACTTAACAGTAACAGCTTGTACGAGATTCATGCGCTCACCGAGCGGATTGCCGGCTACTAAAACGAGTTTTTCACCCTTGCGCACGAGTTTACGCTTTTTTGCCTGCACAGCAAAGTGGTTTAAGAGGGCTTCAATATTTTTAAACGAGCCTAAGTCTTTTACATAAAAAGGACGAATTCCCCACAATAAAGTCAGTTGGCGGAAAACTTTTTCTCTATCAGTAATAATCATTATTGGCGCTGCAGGGCGTTCACGCGAAACAAATCGCGCAGTGTAACCACTCTCAGTAGTCCCAACAATCGCTCCTGCACCTACACCTATTGCCAAACGCAGCACGGCACCGGCAATTAATGAAGCTTTGTAATCATCTATTTCACCTTCATCGCTGAAAGGGGTGGCTGGTAAGTCGTCGTAAGGAGAGCTTTCAGTGTCTTCAATGATACGGCGCATTTCACTTACAGCTTCGACCGGGTAACTACCAGATGCGGTTTCGCCAGAAAGCATTACTGCATCTGCGTGGTCAATGACGGCATTAGCAACATCAGAAACTTCCGCGCGAGTTGGACGAGGGTTGCGGATCATGGAGTCGAGCATTTGAGTAGCTACAATTACAGGCTTAGCGTGTGAGTTACATTTCGCAATGATATTTTTTTGGATAGCTGGGACTTGCGAATCAGCAATCTCGACACCAAGGTCGCCGCGCGCCACCATGATACCATCAGCTTCTTTTAAGATTCGGTCAAAATTTTCCAGGGCTTCTTTGCGTTCAATTTTAGCGATTATTTTGGGCGCCATACTCCCCTTTGGCAAATATTTATGAATTAGTTTGCGGAGGTTGCGAATGTCTGTCCCGTTACGCACAAACGAAAGCGCAATATAGTCGACGTCTTGCTTTAAGCCAAAGCGCAAATCCGCTTTGTCTTTCGCAGTCATTATTGGAAAAGTCACTGAACTGTCCGGCAAATTAACACCTTTATGAGATTTGATTATGCCGCCATTTACAACTTTGCAGCTAATATTGTTACCAGACACCTTCACAATTTTCAGTTCCATCAATCCGTCTTCGATAAGAATACGCTCACCCTTTTTTACTGACTTGCTGATATCAAAATCCATGGCAATATCTTTGCCAATTACAATTGTTTGATTCTTCTTAATCGTCACAGGTTTTGCTAATGCGCCAATGCGGATTTTGGGTCCTTGCAAGTCTTGCAAGATTCCAATTGGTCGATCTTGCTTTTTGGAAACAGTGCGAATGTTGCTAATTAACATAGCATGATTTTCGTAACTGCCGTGAGAAAAATTCAGACGTGCCACATTCATGCCGTTCTCTACAAGTTTTGAAAGAATTTTAGGATTTTCGCTCGATGGGCCAATAGTACAAATGATTTTCGTTCGTTTCATTTTAGTTTCCGTATGGTTTTAATTTGTTTGATTTATATAGTAATTATAGCAGATTAAAATAAGGTTTTCTGCTTAGGTTTGAGATTCATTTTGGTACGTTCTTCGGCTGAGTATATTTGAATTTTGCCAAATACTCCGTCGTAGCCTGGGGCGATATGAACCTGACCATTACGCACGCGCGTCACGCTTTCGGCAATTGCCGCATTTGACACCCGCGCAATGAACTCCTGATCTGCGTTAAGCAAAATATCAAATTCATTTTTCTCCGCGACTAACACTTCGTACATTTCGGCTACTTTTTTACTGGCCGTACCGACGCCAAATGTTTCTGCAATTATTTCTTCAAGGGGAATAATACTGCGGAAAGGGATGGCGCGCGGCGGTTTAAATCCATATTCGCGGCCGCCGCCTTTCACTGCTAATACTTCCACACGGTGCAGAACTCCCCGCAATAATTTTTTCCCGCACACCGGACATAATCCACCCAACTTTTTTGTGTCTTGTGGTGGGCAAGAAAATTTACAATCCGCGTGGCCGTCAGTGTGGTATTTGCCTTCTTCTGGAAAAAATTCTAAGGTTTCGATAAATTCTTCAGGCTTGTGCTCGCGGATTACACGAATTATTTCCGCATAACTAAGCCTTTTTTCGTCGATTTCAAATACATTAGCTTCCCGGCCAAGTTTACGCAGACTGTGTGCATCAGAATTAGAAATTAAGGCAATGTTATCTAATCCAGGAACTTGCCAATTCATAGTGGGGTCACTCGATAATCCGGTTTCAATCGCAAACACATATTTAGCCATATCACCGAATGCTTCTTCTAAAGAATCAAAGCCTGACAACGAACCGAACACACCAAAGTGCGGTGTCCAAGCGTGCGCTGGAATGAGTTCCATACCTTCGTCAGCATCTTTGCAAATTTTCATTAATTCGTCGCAAGGCACTCCCATGATTGGTCGACCATCGCTGCGTAAATTCACGCCGCGCTTTTCTAGCAAAGAGATAAATTTATCTGCTGCGGCAAACGATGGCGCAAAAACTAAATTGTGCACCCGCCGAGTCTTCTCGCCTTTCTTATATATAGAGGCGAGTTCGGCTGTGAGCATAAACCGGGCTTTACTCCCACCATTATTTAATTTGTACAATCCAGGTTCGCTCTCCTGTAAAGCAGCTTTTAACTCAGCTAGCCACTGCGGGTGAGTAAAATCCCCGGTACCCAAAACATCAATACCTTTTTTATCTGCCCAAACCCCCAAATTCTCTGGAATTAAATCGCGACTGCAAGCACGGGCGTACTTAGAATGAATGTGTAAATCAGCAATTATCTTCATCGGCCATGCACGATTACAATTCTATCATCTTTCAAAAATACCGAAGTGTTATTGGCGTGAAATACACGTGGCTCGGAATCATTGACAATGGTTTTAGTTTTATCAGCAATGATCGGCCGGTCTGCATAATATCCGAGGCCGCCGTTGCTAATTTCTGCATCAGTGTAGGCTGGTAATTCTGTATGATAATCCTTTAAAAACAATCCAATCTTTTTATTGGCAGTGTAGAAAAATTGATCAAAGAATTCACCTTGGGCAATTTTGTAGCGATTAAATTGCCAGCCCGTGTATACAAACACACCTAACAGTATGGTGCACACAAAAATTTTTAAATATGTTTTCGGTAGCAAATTAATTAGTTTTTCAGTATATATTCCAGCGATCATCACCAGCATTGGCAAGACAATGTCGATGTACGGAGAAATCTTGGTGATGGAACTACTAAGTAAGACAAACAATACCACACTACCCAATACTAGTAGCCGGTAAGTTTTATTTTTCCAAGCATCAATAACTGCTGCTAAAAGTGAGCCGCCAAAAACCACTGCGGCCAAATAGTATCTTAAAAATACGACCTGAATATAGAACCACCAGGGCTCTCCATTTGTTTCGAGGCTGGAGTTAAATCGTTTTACAACATGATAAAAAAAATAATTATTCCAAAATTGTTTACCATTCAAAAAACTTTGGAATATATGCCATGGCAAAATTATTACAGCAGCTAGCGCGGAGCCGTACCAAAACCGTTTTGTTTTAATAAAAGCCAGGTCTTTGTTGATCAACTGATAAACCCCAATTGGCAAAAGCGGTGTTAAACCAATTACACTTTTGGTCATGACCGCCAATCCTAAGGCGATTCCCCACCACACGTACCATTTCTTCCACCAAAAGTAGAAAGTAAGGAAAATAAATAAAGTGACTAGCGTATCAAAACCAGCAAAATATGAATCCGTGAATAACGGGAACATTATAAAATAACAGCCCATGGTCAAAAGAGTGGCAACATATGACTTTCGTAATTCGTAAACCCAGCGGATTGAAAGAATTACAGTTGCAGTGGTTGCTAGCGCAGCTGGTAACCGCATAGCCCATTCGTTGACTCCAAATAGTTTGGAGCTAATGGCCATTAACCAAAATCCAAAAATAGGTTTTTCAAACCACAATTGTCCATAGTAATGCAGATTGAACCAATGGCCGTTGCGGAGTATCTCTTTAACAACATTTCCGTAAATACTTTCATCAAAATCTATGAAGGGATGAACCCCAAGCCGGTAGAAAAGAAAAAAGACATAAAGTCCTATTAAAAGTATAGTGCTGAGTAAAAGGAGTTTTTGTTTCATCCAAAATTTTGTTTAAATTACGTACAAATACATTGTGTGATTCGAAGGAGTTTCCCAAACTTCATTTGGTTTCATTTTGGTAATTGGAAAGTCGCGAATTACCAAACGAGTGCCCGGCTGGCAATCTTGCAAGGCTTTTTCACCAACCTGGGTCATTAATGGTGGATACAAATATCCATAAATGATAGAGGCTTCGTTCCAGGGCTGATTAAAAAAGTTTCCGGAAACAAACTCTGCTTTCGAGCCCGTTAAAAATGCTCTTAATTTAGCGTAAAATTGAGTCCAACCCCCACGCTGCAAACCTTTAGATTTCGCCTTGGTCAACTGTTCTACTAAAAACACCACCCTTCCATTACCACTGCCGATATCATAAAAGTAATCTGCTTCGGTAATGCCCACTCTCCTAACCATGTCTTCAATATCTTCTGTCTTTGTAGGCACAAAGGGAACGCGAGTGAGCAAAAAATTTCCCAATTCAGTCAAAATGACATAGAGAATTATGCCGGTAATGCCGAGCATGATTATGGAGACAATTATTTGGGTCATTTCAAAATAGTTTTAGCGAATTCTAAATTGTCGGGTGTGTTAATGCCATAAACTTCGCGCGGTTCTACACTCACAGACTCAACTTTTTGGTTATCTTTAATCGCAATTTCAATTATGTCAGTTAGATAAAACTCGCTCTGCGCGTTGTGGTCCTGAATCAACTCGAGCTTGTCCCAC
Organism: uncultured Candidatus Saccharibacteria bacterium; assembly: GCA_964473815.1. GTDB lineage: Bacteria > Patescibacteriota > Doudnabacteria > UBA920 > UBA920 > UBA920. Next base: position 7,542 of record CAYYQK010000011.1, read on the forward strand.
AGCCAAGCTGTGTTAAACATGTATTCACCCGTATTCACTTCGGTGATTTGCTTTTGGTCTTCTGTACAATCTTTAACTTCCTGAATTTTCTCAATTGCACCATTACCGCCGCGAACAATTCGTCCGTAACTGTACAGATTGGCATAATCACCTTCAAAGTTTGGTAACTTACAAGTTAGCATTGTCACTGTGGCATTACCATGAATATGCTTCTCCGCCATTTTATTTAAAGTGTCTTTGCTGATGAAAGGCATGTCACCATTCAAAACTATGATATGATCAGCCGTAACTTTGCCCTTCGCTGATAGCGCGGCGTGGGCCGTGCCCTTTTGATCAATCTGCTCTACGAAAATATATCCTGATCCCAACTGTTGCATAACCTTCTCTTTTTGGAAGCCTACAACAATAATTGGCGCTGTGTCCTGAGGAACATTTTTAACCTCATCAAGGAGCAAAGAAATAACAGGTTTATCTTTTATTGGCAATAAAACTTTGGGCATATCCACGCCCATTCGAGTCCCTTTTCCAGCAGCTAAAATAACAATTTGTCTAGACATATGGGTATATTATACCAAGCCTTGGACAAACAAAAAAGCCTAAGTTATGTGGGATAACCTAAGCGTTTTACGGTGGTTTGAACCGAAAGTTATTTTATTGCTGCTTGTGATATGCAGCCAAGGCGTTTAGAGTATGCTGACGCTCGTCGGCGGTAGCGTAGTTAGTGGCGACATCGTAAACGTCGTGTTCGGAGAGGTAAGTGTTGTCCGTGTTCTCGGAATATTCGATCGAAACGATACGGCGGGGTTTGCCGGTAAAGACATCGCTGAACAATGCATAGCTGGTGTAGCTATCCGTGCACACGAATATGCTATCGGTTGGTTTGCACGGCGGGTGGCTCGTGTCATCTCTGACCTGCTCGCTTCCGCTGACCCAAGTAAGCGAGACGCCCTCTTTGTTTGAAACAAAGGCCAAACCAGGCGAGTCTGAGAGACCCTGGCCTATCCCAAACAATATCATGGTTGATAAGACGAGCAGTTCTGCGACAAATATAACTAAAAAGTACCTCATGATTCATTTCCTCCTTGCAAACATACTACTCTAGAGAAAAAATAATGTCAAAACAAAAAGACCCTCCTTTAGGGAGGGTCTTTTTAAAAAAAGGGCAACTACCTACTTTTGCACTAGCATGCGCTAGACTATCATCGGCACGACCACGTTTTACTGCTGAGTTCGGGAAGGGATCAGGTA
>CAYYQK010000012.1:0-3339 GCA_964473815.1 uncultured Candidatus Saccharibacteria bacterium
ACTCACCTTGATTTTTGTTAAGTCTGAGGTTTAGTTCTTTTTCTTTTTGAAGATCAGGGATAGTTACATACACCACAGGGACTTCAGTATATTTAAGCTCTTTCATCACTTCGAGGCGGAAGTGACCACCAATGACGATATTCTGTCTTTCTGGAGCGTTATTTACCACCAAAGGATCAACAACGCCGAAACGCACCATTGATTCCTTAAGCTGGTCAAAAGCCTCCTTATCGTGTTTGCGGGGATTATAGTCTGCCGCAATCAGACTTTCTGTTGGCACATACTGGATGTGCAAAGGTTTATTATTTTGCATGTCACAAAATTTTCTCAGGGTGTCATTAGAATTAAAAAAGCCCGAGAAAGCTCAAAAACACCCTGAATGAGTGTCTCGGACTTAACTCGGGCATACCCTAAAGTTTGTAAGCTTTAACGCGCTCCCTTTGAGTAAGGTTCTGTGTGACTTGCAACCCCCACAGATTAATCTGGACGGCATCTGCAGTTGACTTGTCTATGAGTCAACCAGTATCACGAAATAATTAATGTGCAAATATACTAGACAACTTGATTATAACTCAATTTTTTACCTTTGCAAGGGTAAACTGTGGATAAGTGGGCACTTATCCACAGAAAAGTGTGTATAGTGTATAAAAATGTGTATATTTAGGATTTGTATTTTATGGCATTTTATGCCTATAATACCTTATGTTCACTCAAAATCCTCGCTTAACCCCGAGGCAAGTTGAAGTCTTCAACAGTATCCAAAATTACATAGCCGAACATGGGGAATCGCCTACTTTAAAAGAGTTGGCTAAACTTATCGGAGCTAACTCAGTTCGGAGTGTGACTCAATATTTAGAAGCTTTAGAGAAAAAAGGTCTAATCACAAGGTCTCGCTACCAAAATCGTAGCATAAAACTTAGTCGTGGAAAGTCTATAAGGTCAGACACTATAACCCTCCCAGTAGTTGGAAATGCTGGATGTGACAATCTTAGTGTATATGCTGATCGAATGGTAGATGAATTTATAACCATTGATAGCGAATTCTTACATGGTCATGATCCAAAGCAAACAATTGTAATAAGGGCAATTGGTGACAGTATGCTTGAGGCTGGTATTAAGTCTGACGACTTAGTACTAACTGAAGTTACTAATAATGTTACTGAAGGAGATAAAGTAGTTGCAATAATTAATGACATGGCAGTAATCAAAAAAATATCCTTCACTGAGAATGCTGTTGTATTAAATCCCATGTCTTTAGATCCACATTATAGGCCGATAATCATGAAGGACGATTTTGAGGTACAGGGTCGAGTAATCGACATTATACGAAATTCAAAAGCTCAAAATGAATTAGTATATGAAGAAATAAACGAATAGTAGAAAACTAAAAGCAAAAATAAAAATCATTTCCATAAACGGCAGGTTTTCTCCGGGAATGATTTTTGTTTGTTTAAATTCAAAAAATAATTTATACAACGACCGCGGTTATAAAAATTACAACTAAACAGCGGTAGAAAGGAAAAATCAAAATGGCAAAATACGAACGCAATGCTGGTAAAACATGGACTCCAAAAGAAGTTTCGACTTTACGCAGTTTGGCAAAAGACAACACGCCTACCAGAGTGATTGGTTTAAAGCTTGGTAGACCAGTTGGCGGTATACAAAGCAAAGCTGCTGAGAAAAATATTTCCCTCAAGCCTACCAACCAGAGCCCTTATGGGACTAAAAACAAGTAGTAGATAATTGTTCTATTTATTAGAGCCACGGTACATAGTCGTTATGCCTAAAGCACTCTGATAATTATTGAACTGAAAAGTTCGGAAAGGATCGCATGGCTATCAGAATTCGTTGTATCAACAAAGACAACGGTAATCACGAAAATCCTCACACTGCAATCGCTTACCTGGGATGGGTAGATGAAAGTGGTAATGTTGGTAAATCAAGTCGTATTGAAATGTACGATTGGATAAAGAATAAGAATGGACAGGCATATGTCCAAGACTCGTACGGTAGCAAGGTCTATATTATGACTGCAGTTACACCGTTGGGTACTAAGTATGTAAGAACATACTCAAATAATACGCCAACTGACAACTTACTACAGTTGCCAGAATGTGCATAAAAAAGAGGTCTGAACTAAGTAATTAGTTCAGACCCTTTCCGTTTTTATAGTATATCATATAGAATTTAAATAAGCTCGAAATTTTATTTGTGTATGTTTTGTACCAATTGCGGGAACAATTTAGAAAGTGGAGACAATTTCTGCGGTAAATGCGGCAAGGCTGTTCGATCTGCTCAAGCTTCAAAAATAGAACCGCCAGTTTTTCAGAAACCTGTTATCAACAAAGAGCCCGAATACACACCACCAATCACTCCTGCTCGCAATAAAACTAAGGAGGCTAAAGCAGAAAAGAAACGTGAAGAGCAGAGAGCCGAACTACGAAAAATTCTAGAGAAAGAACAAGGGCGAGAAATTACAGATCAAGAATTATTTGAATCTGAGCATTGGCTTCGAAACTATGCCGAGCTGATGCTAGATTTGTACATTAAAGATGAAGAACGCAAGAAAAAACTAGAAGAAAATCCTAAAGGCTTTCATCTTGAAGGCGAAGGCTACTCTTGTTTTATTTGTCACAGTTCAATTTCCAAAGAAGAAACTTGGTATGACCAATATGGTATTAAATGTTTAACCTGCCAAAGTGCGATAGATAAAAAAATAATCCCAGCAACTGCCGCTAGCGACAAAGATAGCTGGTATACAACTCATGACTTTGAACACCACTTTTTTATAAACCGTTTTGGTGTTAAAAAACTAGTCAAAGAAGGATTGCTAAAACCTCGTATTGTTCCTGATAATCACTGTCAACTTTTCTTTATTGAAGATCATAAAGATATACTGCCACCTAAAAAGCTAACAGAGTGGCCTACAGTAAAGTATCAAAAAGATGGTGAGGACTGGTACACTTCAGAACCTTGGATTATGCACAGAGATCCTAAAGAAGTATTGAAAGGTTATAAGATACTAGAGCTGTTAGGAATGCTTGAAGAAAAGCATATAAATAAGTCATTTGGCCAGTTAAGCTACCAGCTAAATAAGAGTGCCAGATCAATGCTTAAAGTCGATTATGTCGACTCAAAAGCTCCTAAAGGTGATGGTAGTAATCAAGCGGACAAACCTCCAAAAGAGACAAAATAGCCAATTATTAGGGAGTGTCTCATTTGTCTCATTTTGGCTCTAGAAAGTGCTGACCTAAGTGCGTTATACTTACAGTATTAAGACAGCTCCAAACCCCTTTAGAAAGCTCTAAGGTGGTGTTCTTGACCAGACTGTCCAGCCAA
>CAYYQK010000013.1:0-2192 GCA_964473815.1 uncultured Candidatus Saccharibacteria bacterium
ATTAACAGACCTTTCCCAGAGTTTATCCCATTTATTTAAGCTAAACCCAATGTTTATCAGAGTTTGGGGGGCTTAAGCAGCTTCCGCACTTTGATCCACGGGTTTTCTGTTGAGTCGACTCGATTGTCTACGGCTTCTTAGCTTGGTTACAACGGTTTTGAAATGTGGTGGTGTGTCGATGAGCATTGCAATACCGAGCAAGAGTTCCACTTTGTTCAAACTAATCCCCTACTCAGTTTTTGTTTGTATTTTTAGACTGGTTTTTAACTTCTGGCTCGCATTTGGCGTCTTGCTTTTCTTTGTTCCTTGCGTTTTTTTCTGACTTTAGCTGGCGCCCGCTCATTAACAATCTCCTCCGTATAATACTTGAGACGGTATTCCTCCACTGTATTAGGCAATATCCTTCCGAGCATTTTTTTCCACCAAGGCAAATGACTTAGCAGCATTTTTACTTCTTCTTTGCTACAATCTCGAACTCTTACACGTTGAGGCATTTTTTATCCTTAGGTTGATACAGTATGTTGAGTTGCAATGTTCCCGATTTTATACGTTGTCTTGCAGATCGTTATAAAGATATTTTTGCAAACGATCAATACAGTTCCTATAGCGGAAGCTGTGCGCTTTTGAGCTATTTTCTTTTAGGAGCACAAAGTTTAAGCGAATTGGCTCGCCGTTGCCCATGGACTCCATCAGTTTCAGCGCTTTCGCGGCAAATACCCTGTTTTCAGCAAAGTCGATTCATGAAAAGGCTGCGTTTCAGTATTCTCAGGCGCTATAAGCAGCGATTTTTAACAAGCCCGGAGGATTTTTGCTGGGCCATTGACGATACAGCAAACCCAAAATATGGAAAAAATAGCTATCGCTCACATCCTTGGCATAGCTCATCAGGCCCTTATTTCGGACAAAAAATTATGGTACTGGCATTGATTGATATGAAAGGTGGATTTGCAATACCAGTGGCCTATTTGATCTGTCCAAAAAAAGAAGAAATGGGTTATATTTCTGGTCCCGATGCCGCTGTTGCGCTATTAAAGTCGGCAAAAGAAAGTGGTTTTCCCAATCTGCCAGTTACGATGGATAGTTGGTTTGATTCCACCGAATTGATGGCGGCAATAGAAGCATTGGGTATGACCTATGTTGGCGAAGCCAAATCTAAGCGTAAGTGTCGATGTAATCCCTGCAGATTCGTACCCTGGAGCAAACTGGCAGATTTGTTTGGCTCTTTACCGAGGCTTCGCTTGAAAAGACACCTCAAAGGAAAATCACGGGGCGGCTTAAAAAGTTATTCACAAAAGCGAGTATATATTCGCAATCGAAAATCCATGGTCAATATGATCGCTGTTTACAATAGATTTAACGGGAAAAAAGCCTTTGGTTATTACTGCTCTACTGATTTAACCATGTCTGGGGAAAGGATCTGGGAACTTAGTCGGGCTCGTTGGAAAATCGAAGTGATGTTTCGTGATCTGAAGCAACATCTTTCGTTCGGAAAATTGCCCTGCTGCACAGAAGCTGCCGCACACCTGGCCGTGTGCCTGCCATTTATGCTTTATGTGGAATTGCGACTAAATGTACCGAAGGAAACGATGAACAACAAAGCAACATCAACAATTGGTGATCAAGTTGATAGATTGAGAGAAAAATCGCTCATGCAGAGTATTACAATGCTCATCGACACACCACCACATTTCAAAACCGTTGTAACCAAGCTAAGAAGCCGTCGACAATCGAGTCGGCTCAATAGAAAACCCGTGGATCAAAGTGCGGAAGCTGCTTAAGCCTCCCAAACTCTTATAAACATTGGGTTTAGCTTAAATAAATGGGATAAATTCTGGGAAAGGTCTGTTAATTTCACTAAAGGTTTCAGGGACGACATTTGCGGTATCCACTGCGGTAATTTTAGCGGTACCAATCCCCCTTAATATCCATTGTTTTCCTGAGATTTGGCAGCGGCCACTCAGAAATTGGCACACAAATTCCCCTTGCGGCATCTCACTAAAAAGCCAAGACTCTGGGTATTCACTGGTAATTTGAAAAGTGACTTCCTGTTCAAAGCTTTTTAAAAGCTTGCCACTTCTAAGGACGGAAATCCAAATACCAAAAGGCTCGCCAGAAATCTCAGCATTGGCATTGGTGGTGGTGATTAAAAGTGTGATTTCATCATCAGCTACTCCACCCGTCTGGTAAATTCC
>CAYYQK010000013.1:2202-2747 GCA_964473815.1 uncultured Candidatus Saccharibacteria bacterium
ACCTATTTTTCGCAATTCTTAAAGTAGGATGATCTTTAAATTCTCTACCAAATTGTCTTACTTCGGCAAGACACTTATTCCAAGCTGCTATGCAATTTCCTTCGGTACCATGTGTATAAAAAGGACTTGATTGCTCAGGCTGCAGAGATTTAGCGCCAACCTTAGATTGAAACTGAGTGATATGGTTTATAGTAACAGTAAAATATGGTGAAGCTTTTTTACATTGCTTTACCCCTCCGACTACTTGGCCTTTAAGTAATGTTTCTTTGTTAGAATCTTGTTTACCGCAGTTCATAAGGAGATTTGACACTAGAAAAATGTACACTAGTTTCTTCATTTGTTAGTTTCCTTTCTTGAGTGGATATGGATTTTTTTTGTTTCTTACTTGTTAGATATTTAAGTCCAACACTAAGTTGTCGGATTATATGATGTTTAATTTTCAATTTGAAGGGTAATCAAGAAATCATGAACACCGTTGTGAACACTGATTTTCTTCCGCTTTTAATCAATACAATATGCAATTTTTGTCGCTAATAATCGTATGT